>NZ_JBJGZF010000002.1:0-483656 GCF_054050375.1 Geodermatophilus sp. SYSU D00879 | reverse complement strand
GTGGCTGGGACACGGGCGGGGTGCGCGGGTTTCGGGGGCGGGGGGCGCCCACGGCGGGGCGGCCCCCCGCGGGCGCCCGCGACCAGGACCCACGGGAGCGCCCTCCGCGTCTTCGCGGGCGGCTCCCTCCAGAGAGGAGATCGTCTTGCGCCGAGCGCGGAAGATGAAGGCCGCAGCCCTGCTGCTGGCCGGCAGCATGGCCCTGGCGGCCTGTGCCAGCGACGAGCCCGCCGCCGGCGGCGGGGGCGGCGAGGGCGGCGGCAGCGCCGAGGAGTTGCGCGTGGGCCTCGCCTACGACACCGGCGGCCGCGGTGACCGGTCGTTCAACGACTCCGCCTACGCCGGTGCGTCGGCGGCCGTCGAGTCCCTCGGCGGCGAGCTGCAGGAGCTGAGCCCCAACGACGACGCCTCCAACCGCGCCGAGCTGCTCACCCAGCTGGCCGAGCAGGGCTTCAACCCGGTGATCGCCGTCGGTTTCAACTACGACGACGTCATCGCCGAGGTCGCGCCGCAGTTCCCCGACACCACGTTCGCCCAGGTCGACGGGTCCAACGAGGACGGCGCCAAGGGTGACAACGTCACCGGGCTGGTCTTCGCCGAGGAGCAGGGGTCGTTCCTGGCCGGCGTCGCCGCCGCGCTGAAGAGCGAGAGCGCCCACATCGGCTTCGTCGGCGGCGTGGAGAGCCCGCTGATCGAGAAGTTCGAGGCCGGTTACGTGGCCGGTGCCCAGGCGGTCAACCCGCAGATCGTCATCGACCGGCAGTACATCTCGCCGGCGGGTGACTTCAGCGGGTTCAACGACCCGGCCCGCGGCCAGATCGTCGCCCAGGGCATGTACGACGCCGGGGCCGACATCGTCTACCACGCGGCCGGTGGCTCGGGCGTCGGCGTCTTCCAGGCCGCCGCGGACGCCGGCAAGCGCGCCATCGGCGTCGACTCCGACCAGTACCAGACCGTCGACGACCCGGCGCTGCAGGCCGTGATCATGACCTCGATGCTCAAGCGGGTCGACAACGCGGTGGAGGCGTTCATCGGCGAGTTCTCCGAGGGCACCGCGGAGGGCGCTGCTGACGTCCGCTACGACCTGGAGGGCGAGGGCGTCGGCCTGTCCACGTCGGGCGGCTACATCGACGACATCCAGCAGGACATCGACGGATACGCGCAGCAGATCATCGACGGCTCCATCACGGTCCCGACGACGATCGAGTGACCCTCGTGCGGGTCTCCCCGCACGACTGATCCACCCTGCGACGCGGGCCCGGGCGGTGAACGCCCGGGCCCGCGGTGCGCCGGGGTCGCCCCGGGCTCGGACGGAGCCCGGTGAGTAGGGCACCATACGCACGGCCCCCGGGCCCTGAAGCCGGCGCAGCGGCTGATCCCGCGCGCCGGCGCCGTCCCCAGTGACCTCCCGCCCACCGGCGGGCCACAGCGAGGAGATGCCGGCATGGCACGAGCGGACTCGCCAGCAGACAGCCCGGCGGCGGGCGACGCCCCCCTCGCCGTCGAGCTGCGCGGGATCACCAAGCGCTTCCCCGGTGTGGTGGCGAACCGGGACATCGAACTGCGGGTCCGCCGCGGCGAGGTGCACGCCATCGTGGGCGAGAACGGCGCCGGCAAGTCGACGCTGATGAAGACCCTCTACGGCGAGCACCGCCCCGACGAGGGCCAGGTCCTCGTCGACGGCCGCGAGGTCGCCTTCCGCAGCCCGGCTGACGCCATCGCGGCGGGCATCGGCATGGTCCACCAGCACTTCATGCTGGCCGACAACTTCACCGTCCTGGAGAACGTCGTCCTCGGCAGCGAGCCCACCCGGCGCGGCCGGCTGGACCTCGCCGAGGCGCGCCGTCGGATCACCGACATCTCCGACCGCTACTCCCTCGGGCTGCGGCCCGACGCGCTGGTCGAGGACCTCGGCGTCGGCGACCGGCAGCGGGTCGAGATCGCCAAGGTCCTCTACCGCAACGCGCGGACCCTGATCCTCGACGAGCCGACCGCCGTGCTCGTGCCGCAGGAGGTCGACGAGCTGTTCGCCAACCTCGCCGAGCTCAAGCGCGAGGGCCTGACGGTCATCTTCATCTCGCACAAGCTCGACGAGGTGCGCCGCGTCGCCGACTCGATCACGGTCATCCGGCGCGGCACCACGGTCGGCACGGCCGACCCGAGGACGACGACGTCCAAGCAGCTGGCCGAGATGATGGTCGGCGCCGAGCTGCCCACCCCGGAGACCCGCGAGTCCACCGTCCGCGAGGCCCCCGTGCTGCGACTGGCCGGCGTCACGGTCACCGACGCGGGGCGGCGCCCCGTGGTGGACGACGTCACGCTCACCGTGCGGGAGGGCGAGGTCGTCGGCATCGCCGGCGTCGAGGGCAACGGCCAGGCCGAGCTCGTCGACGCGATCATGGGGCTGCGCCCGCTCGCCGCCGGGTCGGTCGTCCTCGGGACGGAGGACGTCACCGGCTGGAGCACCCGCGCCCGCCGGGAGGCCGGTGTCGGCTTCATCCCCGAGGACCGGCACCGCCAGGGCATGCTGCTGGACGCGCCGCTCTGGGAGAACCGCATCCTCGGCCACCAGACCCGTCCGCCGGCGGTGAAGGGCCCCTTCATCGACCGCCGCGGCGCCCGCGCCGACACCGCGCGGATCATGCGGGAGTACGACGTGCGCGCGCCCGGTCCGGACACGCTGGCCGTCGCCCTCTCCGGCGGCAACCAGCAGAAGCTGATCGTCGGGCGCGAGATGAGCGCCGCCCCGCGGCTGCTGATCGCCGCCCACCCGACCCGCGGCGTCGACGTCGGCGCCCAGTCGGTGATCTGGGAGCTGCTCAAGGACGCCCGCGCGGAGGGCCTGGGGATCGTGCTCATCTCCGCCGACCTCGACGAGCTCATCGGCCTCTCGGACACGCTGCACGTCATGCTCCGCGGGCGGCTGGTGGCCACCCTCGACCCGCGGCGGGTGACCCCCGAGGAGCTCGGCGGGCACATGACCGGCGCGCGGACGACGGCGGGTGCGGCGTGAGCGGCGTCCTCCGGCGGGTGGGGCTCTCCCTGCTCGGCCCGGTGCTCGCCGTCCTGGTCGCCCTGGTGATCTCCGCGGTGGTCATCGCCCTCATCGGGCAGGACCCGCTCGAGGCGTTCGGGGTGATGGTCGACCTCGGCACCACCCCGTCGCAGCAGGTCCAGTCGATCGTCGTGATCCTCAACCGGGCGGTGCCGCTGTTCCTCGCCGGGCTGGCCGTCGCGGTCGCCTTCCGGATGGGCCTGTTCAACATCGGCGTCGAGGGCCAGTACCGGCTGGCCACCATCCTGGCCGCCGCGGTCGGCGCGGCCGTCGTGCTGCCCGGCCCGCTGCACGTGCTGCTCGTCGTGGTCGTCGCGATGGTGGTCGGGGCGCTGTGGGCCGGCATCGTCGGCGTCCTCAAGGTGACCCGCGGCGTCAGCGAGGTCATCAGCTCGATCATGCTGAACTTCATCGCGCTGGGCCTGGCGTCGTTCCTGCTGACCGGCCCGCTGCGCGGCAGCCCGCCGGGCGCCTCGATCATCACGACCGCGGAGATCCCCGAGTCCGGCCGCTTCCCGAGCCTCAACGGGCTGCTCACCGGACTGGGCCTGGCCGCGCCGCGCAGCGGTCTCTACGGCTTCCTGCTGGTCGCGATCGTGGTCGGGGTCGTCGTCGCCGTGCTGATCAAGCGCACCCGCTTCGGGTTCGACCTGCGCGCCACCGGCCTGTCGCCCTCCGCGGCCACCGCCAGCGGTGTCGACGCCCGGCGCATGGTCGTGAAGACCATGCTCATCTCCGGCGCCATCGCCGGCCTGATCGGCATGCCCGACCTGCTCGGGTCGCAGTACGACTACGGCACCGAGTTCACCGCCGGCCTCGGCTTCCTCGGCATCGCCGTCGCCCTGCTGGGCCGCAGCACCCCGGTGGGCATCGCGCTGGCCGCGCTGCTGTTCGCCTTCCTCGACCGGGCGGCACTGCCCCTGCAGTTCGCCGACATCCCGTCCTCGGTCGTCACGATCATCCAGGGCACGATCGTGCTCGCCGTCGTGATCGCCAACGAGATCGCCCGGCGGCTGGCACTGCGCTCGGCCGAACGGGCCGGTGCGTCGGCCGGCCCGGGACCCGACGGCGGCGGGGACGGCGCGGCGCCACCACCTCCCGCCCCGGACGGCGGGCAGCAGGTCCGCGCCGGTGTGCCCGGGGACCAGCAGGGAGCACGAGCATGAGCACCACGGCGCCGACCCGTACCGGACAGCCCAGCCGCGGCCCGCTGACCGACCTGCTGACCGGCGGCGGCCGGGCGCGGCGGGTGCTGTGGGTGCTCGTCGGCCTGTGGCTGCTGTTCTCGCTGGTCCGCGTCATCTCGGGCGAGCAGGAGCTCACCTCGTCCTCGACGCTCCGGGCCGCGCTGCTGCTCGCCGTCCCCATCGGGCTGGCGGCCCTGGGCGGCCTGTGGTCCGAGCGCGCGGGCGTGGTGAACATCGGCCTCGAGGGGATGATGATCCTCGGGACCTGGGGCGCGGGCTGGGCCGGCTACCAGTGGGGCTGGGCCGGCGCGGTCATCGGTGGCGTGGTCTTCGGCGCAGCCGGCGGTCTGCTGCACGCGGTCGCCACGGTGACGTTCGGCGTCGACCACGTGGTCTCCGGCGTCGCGATCAACATCCTCGCCGAGGGCGTGGTCCGCTTCCTGTCCGAGTTGCTGTTCAACGAGAGCACCGGCGGTGGCCCGACGCAGTCGCCGTCGCTGAGCAGCGACCCGCCGTCCTTCTCGCTGCCGGTGCTGTCCTCGGGACCGGACCTGCTCGGCGACCTCGAACGGCAGCACTGGTTCCTGGTCAGCGACCTGGCCGGCCTGCTGCGCGGGGTGACCAGCGGCGTGGGACTGCTCACCCTGCTCGCCGTGCTGCTGGTCCCGGTGTCCTACCTGCTGCTGTGGCGGACGGCCTTCGGCCTGCGGCTGCGCTCGTGCGGCGAGAACCCGGCCGCCGCGGACTCCCTGGGCGTGCCGGTCTACCGGCTGAAGTACCTCGCCGTGATCGTCTCCGGCGCGCTGGCCGGCCTCGGTGGCGTCTTCCTGGTGTTCGTCGCGGGCATCTACCGCGAGGGTCAGACCGGTGGCCGTGGCTTCATCGGCCTGGCCGCTCTGATCTTCGGCAACTGGCGGCCCGGCGGGCTGGCGGCCGGAGCAGGCCTGTTCGGGTTCGCCGACGCCCTGCAGTTGCGCAGCCAGACCGCGGTGGTGGCCCTGCTGCTGCTCATCGCCGTCCTCCTCGTCGTCCTGGCGGTCGTGCAGGCGCGGCGCGGGAAGTGGCTGGTCGCCGGGATCGCCGGGGTCTTCGCCGCCGCCTCGCTGGTCGGGTTCCTGACCATCGACCGGCTGCCCGAGGGGATCGTCTTCTTCACCCCCCACCTGACCACGCTGCTGGTGCTGTCGCTGGCCTCCCAACGGCTGCGGATGCCCAAGGCCGACGGGCTGGTCTACCGAAGAGGAGAGAACTAGATGGGGGACGTCGACTGGGACGCCCTGCGCACGGCGGCCCGGGAGGCCATGACGCACGCCTACGCGCCGTACTCGCGGTTCCCCGTGGGCGTGGCCGGGCTGGTCGACGACGGCCGGGTGGTCACCGGCTGCAACGTCGAGAACGCCAGCTACGGCCTGAGCCTGTGCGCCGAGTGCGGGATGGTCAGCGACCTCGCCCGCACCGGCGGCGGCCGGCTGGTCGCGGTGGCCTGCGTCGGCGGGGACGGGCAGCCGCTCATGCCGTGCGGCCGGTGCCGGCAGCTGCTGTGGGAGCACGGCGGCGCCGACATGCTCATCGAGACGGTCTCGCTGGGCATCGTGCCGATGCGCGAGGTGCTGCCCGACGCCTTCGGCCCCGACGACCTGGTCGCCGCGGCGGAGCGGGGGCAGGGCTGATGGCCGCGTTCGACGCCATCGACGTGCTGCGCGCCAAGCGCGACGGCGACCGGCTCACCGACGAGCAGATCCGCTGGGTGATCGGCGCCTACACCGACGGCGCGATCCCCGACGAGCAGATGAGCGCGCTGCTCATGGCGGTGTTCTTCCAGGGCATGTCCGCCGACGAGCTGTCGGTGTGGACGCAGGCGATGATCGACTCCGGCGAGCGCAAGGACCTGTCCTCGCTGGGCCGGCCGACCGCCGACAAGCACTCCACCGGCGGCGTCGGCGACAAGACCACCCTGCCGCTCGCGCCGCTGGTCGCCGCCTGCGGCGTGGCCGTGCCGCAGCTGTCGGGCCGGGGCCTGGGCCACACCGGCGGCACGCTGGACAAGCTGGAGTCGATCCCCGGCTGGCGGGCCGACGTCCACGAGGACGCCTACCTCCGGCAGCTGGCCGAGGTCGGCGCGGTCGTCTGCGCCGCAGGGCACGACCTCGCGCCGGCGGACAAGAAGCTCTACGCGCTGCGCGACGTCACCGCGACCGTCGAGTCGATCCCGCTCATCGCCAGCTCGATCATGAGCAAGAAGATCGCCGAGGGCGCCGACGCGCTGGTGCTCGACGTCAAGACCGGCTCCGGGGCGTTCATGAAGGACCCGGAGTCCTCCCGCGAGCTGGCCCGCACGATGGTCGGCCTCGGCGAGGCGGCCGGGGTGAACACCGTGGCGCTGGTGACCGCCATGGACCGGCCGCTGGGCCGCGCCGCCGGCAACGCCGTCGAGGTCGCCGAGTCGGTGGAGGTCCTCGCCGGCGGGGGCCCGGCCGACGTCGTCGAGCTGACCCTGGCCCTGGCGCGGGAGATGCTCACCGGCGCCGGCCGGCCCGACGTCGACCCCGCCGTCGCGCTGCGCGACGGCCGGGCGATGGACGTGTGGCGGCGGATGATCGCCGCGCAGGGCGGCGACCCCGACGCGCCGCTGCCGCAGCCGGCGGAGAGGCACGTGGTGACCGCGCCGGCCACCGGCACGCTCACCCGCCTGGACGCCTACGCCCTCGGTGTCGCCGCCTGGCGGCTGGGCGCCGGCCGCGCCCGCAAGGAGGACCCGGTCTCGGCCGCCGCCGGCATCACCTGGACGGCGACGGTGGGGGAGCGGGTGACCGAGGGCCAGCCGCTGCTCGAGCTGCACACCGACGACGCCGCGCGCATCCCGCGGGCGCTGGAGGCGCTGGAGGGCGCGGTCGGCGTCGACACCGGCGACGAGCCGCTGCCCCTGCTGATCGACCGCATCTCGGCCTGACCCGTCCCGTGCACTTCCGCGGATCTGCTCGGGGCACATCCGCGGAAGTGCACGGACGCCGGGGCGGTCGGCGCGGGGCCGCGATCGGAGAGGACACTGGGTCCTCGTGACCAGCACGTCCGCGGTGCCGACCTCCACCGCCGCCCCGCGCGCCGGGGAGCCCCTCGACCCGGACGCGGCGATCTCCGTCCGCGGGCTGGTGAAGCGCTACGGCGCCGCCACCGCCGTCGACGGACTGGACCTCGACATCCGGCGCGGCGAGATCTTCGCCCTGCTCGGCCCCAACGGCGCCGGCAAGACGACGACGGTCGAGATCTGCGAGGGCTTCCGCGACCGCGACGGCGGCGAGGTGCGGGTGCTCGGCACCGACCCGGCCGCGGGCGGGCGCCGGTGGAAGGCGCAGCTGGGCATCGTGCTGCAGTCCGGCGCCGGGGACAGCCAGCTGACCTGCCGCGAGCTGCTGCGCGCGCAGGCGTCCTACTACCCCGACCCGCGGGACCCCGACGAGGTGCTCGAGCTGGTCGGGCTGACCGAGAAGGCCCGCGCCCGCGGCCGCTCGCTGTCGGGCGGGCAGCGCCGCCGGCTCGACGTCGCGCTCGGCATCGTCGGCCGCCCGTCGCTGCTGTTCCTCGACGAGCCGACCACCGGCTTCGACCCCGAGGCGCGGCGGCAGTTCTGGTCACTGATCCGCTCGCTGCGCGACCTCGGCACCACGATGCTGCTCACCACCCACTACCTGGACGAGGCCGAGGCGCTGGCCGACCGGGTCGGCGTCATCGCGCGCGGCCGGCTGGCCGAGGTCGCCGTCCCGTCGGAACTGGGCGGCCGCGGGCGGGCACCGGCGGTGGTCAGCTGGACCGAGGACGGCGTCCGGCGCAGCGCGGCCACCGCGACCCCGACGGCGTTCGTCCGCGAGCTGTCCGCCCGCTTCCCCGGCGAGGTGCCCGACCTGGCGGTGGCCCGCCCGACCCTCGAGGACGTGTACCTGCAGATGATCGGGGAGGCCCGCGCGTGAGCGCCGGAACTGTCACCCGGGAGCGCGCCGCGCTGCCGTCGCTGCCCGCCGTCTACCGCTCCCGCGCCGGGGTGGAGCTCAAGGAGTTCTTCCGGCAGCGCGAGTCGGTGGTGTTCACCCTCGTCTTCCCCGTGCTGCTGCTCGTGGTGTTCGGCGCGGTGCTCGACTACGACCTGGGCGACGGCGTCACCTTCGTCCAGTACTTCGTGCCGGGGGTGATCGCCGCGGGCATCCTCGGCGCCAGCCTGCAGAACATGGCGATCTCCATCGCCACCGAGCGCGCCGACGGCACGCTCAAGAGCCTGTACGGCACCCCGATGCCGCGCAGCGCCTACTTCGTCGGCAAGGTCGTGCAGGTCCTCGCCGTCACGGTGCTGATCATCGCGCTCCTGCTCGTGATCGGCGCCGTCTTCTACGACGTCGAGCTGCCCTCCGGCCGCGACTGGCTCACCTTCGCCTGGGTGACCGCGCTCGGCGCCGCGGCGTGCACGCTGCTCGGCATCGCCGTCTCCAGCCTGGCGCGCAACGGCCGGTCGGCGTCGGCCACGGTCACGCCGATCGCCCTGGTGCTGCAGTTCATCTCCGGCGTGTTCTTCCAGTTCAGCCAGGTGCCGGTCTGGATGCAGACGGTCGCGGCGCTGTTCC
Organism: Geodermatophilus sp. SYSU D00879; assembly: GCF_054050375.1. Classification (NCBI taxonomy): domain Bacteria; kingdom Bacillati; phylum Actinomycetota; class Actinomycetes; order Geodermatophilales; family Geodermatophilaceae; genus Geodermatophilus; species Geodermatophilus sp. SYSU D00879. The sequence goes on along the minus strand of NZ_JBJGZF010000002.1, from coordinate 474,804 downwards.
CGCTCAAGTGGATGGCGCAGGGCCTGCGCTCGGTGTTCCTCCCCGACGCGCTCGCCGCGCAGGAGCCGGCCGGGTCCTGGGAGCTCGGGCGGGTGGCGCTGGTGCTGGCCGTGTGGTGCGCCGCCGGTCTGGTGCTGTGCGTCCTGACCTTCCGCTGGCAGGAGCGCGGCACGAGATAGCGTCGGGTGGTGCCCGCACCACTCGACGCCGACTCGGTCCGCCGCGCGCCCAAGGTCCTCCTGCACGACCACCTCGACGGCGGGCTGCGTCCGCAGACGGTGCTCGAGCTGGCCGACGAGGCGGGCTACCGCGCCCTCCCCGCCTCTGACGCGGAGTCGCTGGGGACCTGGTTCCGCGAGGCGGCCGACTCCGGCTCGCTGGTGCGGTACCTGGAGACGTTCGCGCACACCGTCGGGGTGATGCAGCGGCCCGAGGCGGTGCGCCGGGTGGCCCGCGAGTGCGCTCTCGACCTCGCCGCCGACGGCGTCGTGTACGCCGAGGTCCGCATGGCGCCGGAGCTGGTGACCGCGGGCGGCACCCCGATCGAGGAGGCCGTGGAGGCGATCCTCGACGGCTTCGCCGCGGGCAGTGCCGAGGCGGCCGCGGCGGGGACGCCGATCACGGTGGGCGCGCTTCTGTGCGCGATGCGGCAGGAGGACCGCTGGGAGGAGGTCGCCGGCCTCGTCGTCCGGTACCGGGACGCCGGCGTCGTCGGCTTCGACCTGGCCGGTCCGGAGATCGGCTTCCCGCCGGACCGGATCCCGGGGGCGATCGCGCTGCTCGACCGCGCCGGGGCGCACCGCACCATCCACGCCGGGGAGGCGGCCGGCGTCGACAGCATCCGGGCGGCGCTCGACGGCGCCCGCGCCGAGCGGCTCGGCCACGGCGTGCGGATCGCCGACGAGGTGCCGATGGAGGGCCCGCTCGGCCCGCTGGCGCGGCGGGTGCTCGACGAGCAGGTGCCGCTGGAGGTCGCGCCGTCGTCGAACGTGCAAACCGGCGCCTACCCCTCGCTCGCGCGGCACCCGGTGGGCCGGCTGCACCGGCTGGGCTTCGCGGTCACGGTCAACACCGACAACCGGCTGATGAGCGGCGTCTCGGTGACCAGCGAGCTGACCGACGCCGCCGCCGCCCACGGCTGGGGCTGGGACGACCTCCAGACGGTCACCGAGCGGGCCCTGGCCGCGGCGTTCACCGACGACGCCGAGCGGGCCCGGCTGCTCGACGACGTCGTCCGCCCGGGGTACGCCGCCCTCCGCGGGTGATCACGGCCACCGCCCGCCGCGGAAGGGCGGACCGGGCGGCGCTGTTACCGTGGGTGTGCCGGCACTCGCCGGACATCCTCCCGGACGGTCCGTCCGGGCATGAGCGCATCCGTGCAGATCGCCGCGTCGTCGACGCCCGCGGTCGCCAGTGAGGACGCCCGGCCCCGTCGCAGGGGTGGCGCCCGCGCACCACCACGGGACGCGCCCGAGCTGTATCGGAGTCCCCACCCCCGCATGACCACGTCCGACACCGTCGACGTCCAGAGCACTCCCGACACCCCCGCCCCGGCGGGCCCCACGTTCGCCCAGCTGGGCCTGCCCCAGCAGCTGGTGACCGCCCTCGAGCGGCGCGACATCCGCGCTCCGTTCGCCATCCAGGCCTCCGTCCTGCCCGACGCCCTCGCCGGGCGCGACGTGCTGGGCAAGGCGGCCACCGGGTCCGGCAAGACCCTGGCCTTCGGCCTGCCGATGCTCTCCCGCATGGGCCTCACCGCCCGCCGCGGCCCGCGCGCCCCGCGCGCGCTGGTGCTCGTGCCCACGCGCGAGCTCGCCCAGCAGGTCTCCGACAACCTGGCCCCGCTCGGCCAGGCCATCGGCACCCAGTTCGCCACCGTCTACGGCGGCGCCTCGATGGGCCGCCAGATCTCGCAGCTGCGCCGCGGCGTCGACGTCGTCGTCGCCACCCCCGGCCGGCTGCAGGACCTGATCAGCCAGCGCGAGGTCACCCTCGCCGAGGTCGAGGTCAGCGTCGTCGACGAGGCCGACTTCATGTCCGACCTCGGCTTCCTGCCCGTCGTGCAGGAGCTGCTCGACCAGACCCGCCCCGACGCCCAGCGGCTGCTGTTCTCGGCCACGCTGGACGGCGAGGTGGACACGCTGGTCCGCCGCTACCTGACCGACCCCGCCCGGCACGAGGTCAAGCGCCCCGGCGACGACGCCCCGCCGGCCGAGCACCTGGCCTACAGCGTCGCCTTCCGCGACAAGGTGCCGGTGACCCAGGAGCTGGCCGCGCGGCCGGGCCGGACGATCGTGTTCGCCCGCACCCAGCTCGGCGTCGACCGGCTCACCGAGAACCTGCAGGCCGTCGGCATCAAGGCCGAGGCGATCCACGGCGGGCTGCCGCAGTCGGCCCGCCGCCGGGCGCTGGAGGCGTTCACCGACGCCCGCAGCCCCGTGCTGGTGGCCACCGACGTCGCCGCCCGCGGCATCCACGTCGACGACGTCTCGCTGGTCCTGCACTACGACCCGCCGGCCGACCACAAGACCTACCTGCACCGCTCGGGCCGCACCGCCCGCGCCGGCGCCGGCGGCGTCGTGGTCTCGCTGCTGCTGCCCGACCAGGTCGGCCAGGCCAAGCGGCGGTTCCGGCAGGCGAAGGTGGACCCGCAGGTCAGCCGCATCCGGCCGGGCGACGCCCCGATCGCCGAGCTCGTCGCCAGCGGCGTGCCGGTGGAGCCGATCGAGCGGCCGGCCCGCGAGTCGCGCCGTCCGCACGGCGGCCCCGGCGGCCGGCGTCCGCGCCGCGACGGCGACCGCCCGCGCCGCTCCTACGGCGACGGCGACCGCGGCCGTCGCGACGACCGTCCGCGCCGGCCCTCCGGGGACCGCGACCGGTACCGCGGCCCCGGCGAGGGCCACCGCGGCGGGCGGTCCGACCGCCCCGCGCCCGCGCGCGACTGACGGAGGACCCCGCGTCCCCCCACCGCCCACGGTGGGTCCCTGACGCGGGGCCTCTCCGGCACCTCACCACGGCCGGCCCCGGGACCCCGGGGCCGGCCGTGGTGCTCTCCGCGCTCGCTCGTGCTCTGCCTGCACCTGTGTGCAGAGCGCGAAGGGGAGAGCCGTGGTACTCCGCGGGACGCTCGTGCTCTGCCCACACCTGTGGGCAGAGCACGAGCTCGCGGTGGAGAGGACCCGGCCGCCGGGCCGTGCCCCGGATCCGGTCCCGGACCGGGGGACGACCGTCAGTGGCGGAAGACCAGCGCCCCGCCGACCTGGGCGACGACCTCGTCCCAGGCCTCCCGCACCGGGGCGGCGTCCTCGGCGCGCAGGGTGGCGCCGGGCTCCCGCTCGCCGCGCGCGACCGCGCGACCCAGCGGCGCGGTGGGGGCGAGCAGCTCGTCGACCCGCGTGAGACCCGCGTACTCGGCGACGTCGCGCACGCCCTCGACCGGCTGGGCGAACACCCGGTGGTCGGCCAGGCCCGCCGCGCCCCCGGCCACCTCGGCGAGCACCTCGGACAGCTCGGTGAGGTCGTAGCGGTCCTGCTCGGCCGGCAGCGGCATGACGTCGGTGTCGGCCACCTCCGGCCAGGACGCGATCTCGGTGAGGTCGTGCTGCTCGTCGCCGGCGCAGAACCGGGCCAGGTCGGCGGGGGTGTCGAACAGGTAGACCTCGCCGTCGCGGCCGAGGAACCGGGCGACGTCCTCCACGTAGCAGCGCAGCGTCACGCCGGCGCCCTCGGGGACGACGAGCTCCACCGGGAGGATGCCGACGGCCTCCCAGAACTCCGCCGCCGCGGCGACCGCGGCCGGGGTCGCGGTGATCCGGCTGCCGCCGCGGATGGTGCTCACCCCGGCGGTGGCCGCCTCCTCCGGCGCGGCGGCGGTCGAGCCCGCGGCCGGGCGGTCGCCCGAGGCGTCCGGGGCCCGGGCGACGGTGGCCTCCGCGCCGCGTCCGGCGCGGGCACCGGCGGGCGCCTCGTCGGTCAGGTCCTCGTCGGTCAGGTCCTCGTCGGACAGGTCCTCGTCGGACAGGTCGTCGTCGGTCTCGTCCTCGTCGGCGGCCGAGGGGTAGGCCGCGAGGGTGGTCGTGCCGGCACCGGTCCAGTCCAGGTGCGCCGACAGCTCCTCGAGGACGTCCTCCCACAGCTCGTCGAGCGCGCCGCCGACCCCGATCCAGGCGTCCTCGCCCGAGCGGCCGACGAACGCGTCGACCCCCAGGCCCAGGGACCCGATCTCCGGCCGGGCCACCAGCTCGGCGAGGGAGGGGAACTCGGTCTCCTCGTCGCCGTCGAGGTCCTCGTCGGCGTCCTCGTCGTCGGTGTCCGCGCCGGCCCGCGCGGCGGTCGCGCCCTCCTCGTCGTCGTCCCCGGCGGTGTCCAGGCACTCGGCCAGCCGGCTGACGATGTCGATGGTGGCCGCGAGCTCCTCGACCGCCCACCGGTCCGGGTTCTCGGCGGCGATGTCGTAGACGCCGTCGAGGTCGTAGCGGTGGTCGTCGTCGGGCGTCAGGTCCGCGGCGCCCAGCCCGACCACGACCGGCCAGACCGGGTGGTCGGCGAGGTCGTGGTCGGTGGCGGTGCGGCAGAACGCGGCGAGCGCGGCCGGGGTGGGGAAGAGGTGGACCGTGGCGGTCTCCCCCTCGGAGGTGCCGAGGAAGGCCTGCCACTCCTCGCCGTCCTCCTCCCACGGCGGCGCCCAGAGGGTGTAGCCCGTGCGGTCGTCGACGGTGAGGGCGATGGGGACGATGCTGGGCCTGGCCACGGAGCCCATCCTGCCCGGTGCGCCTGGGAGCGCACCCCCGGGTTCAGGCGTGCACCGGCTCGCCCCGGTCGACGTGGTGACCGGGCCGAGCCGGTGCACGCGGCGGGCTGAGGGCCGTCAGACCCCGATCGGGTGCCAGACCGTCTTGGTCTCCAGGAACCGCGTCATCCGGCCGGTGCCGGGGTCGGCGGTCCAGTCCGGCTCCTCCGCCGGCGGGCGCAGCACCCGCTTGATGCTGCCGGCCGCCAGCCGCTCGAGCTCCATGGCCCGGCCGGCGGGAGCGCCGGTCAGGTCGACGGCGTCGACGTCGTCGTGCTCGGCCAGCCAGGGGCCGATCTCGCCGGCGTCGCCGGTGAGCAGGTTGACCACGCCGCCGGGGACGTCGCTGGTGGCCAGCACCTCGCCGAGGGTGACCGCCGGCAGCGGCCGCTCGTGCGAGCTGACGACGACGGCGGTGTTGCCGCCCGCGAGCACCGGCGCCAGCACGCTGACCAGGCCGAGCAGCGACGAGCGCTGCGGGGCGAGGACCGCGACGACGCCGGTCGGCTCGGGCAGGGAGAAGTCGAAGAACGGCCCCGCGACCGGGTTGGCGCTGCCCAGGACGGCGGCCAGCTTGTCGGTCCACCCGGCGTACCAGACCCAGCGGTCGATGGCGGCGTCGACGACGGCGCGGGCGCGACCGGCCGACAGCCCCTCGCCGGCGGCGACCTCCTCGCAGAACTGCGCGTGCCGGCCCTCCATCACCTCCGCGACCCGGTAGAGGACCTGGCCGCGGTTGTAGGCGGTGGCGCGCGACCACTTCCCGAACGCGGCCCGCGCGGCGACCACGGCGTCGCGGGCGTCCTTGCGGGAGGCCAGCGCGGCGTTGGCGAGGAACGTCCCCTTGTGGTCGGTGACCTCGTAGGTGCGGCCGGACTCCGAGCGCGGGAAGGCCCCGTTCACGTACAGCTTGTAGGTCTTGCGGACGGCGAGCCGCTCGCTGCCGATCACCGGGAGCTCTCCTTCAGGTACGCGGCGAGCCCGTGCCGGCCGCCCTCGCGGCCGTAGCCGGACTGCTTGTAGCCGCCGAACGGCGACGTCGGGTCGAACTGGTTGAACGTGTTGGCCCACACCACGCCGGCGCGCAGCCGGTCGGCGATCGCGAGGATCCGCGAGCCCTTCTCGGTCCAGATGCCGGCCGACAGCCCGTAGGTGGTGTTGTTGGCCTTTGCCACCGCCTCGTCGGGCGTGCGGAAGGTCAGCACCGACAGCACCGGGCCGAACACCTCGTCGCGGGCGATCCGGTGGGCGGGGGAGACGTCGGTGAACACCGTCGGCGGGAACCAGAAGCCGCGGTCGGGCAGGTCGCAGGCCGGCTGCCAGCGCTGCGCGCCCTCGGCCTCCCCGATCTCCACCAGCTCCCGGATGCGCTCCAACTGCGGGTGAGAGTTGATCGCGCCGATGTCGGTGTTCTTGTCCAGCGGGTCGCCCACCCGCAGCGTGCCGATCCGCCGCTGCAGCGAGGCGATCACCTCGTCGTGGATCGACTCCTGGACCAGCAGCCGCGAGCCCGCGCAGCAGACGTGGCCCTGGTTGAAGAAGATGCCGCGCACGATGCCCTCGACGGCCTGGTCGATCGGGGCGTCGTCGAAGACGATGTTGGCGGCCTTGCCGCCGAGCTCCAGGGTCAGCGCCTTGCGGGTGCCGGCGACGGCGCGGGCGATCGAGCGGCCCACCTCGGTGGAGCCGGTGAACGCGACCTTGTCGACGTCCTCGTGCTCGACGACGGCCCGGCCGGTGTCGCCGGCGCCGGTGACGATGTTGACCACGCCCGGCGGCAGGTCGGCCTGCCGGCACACCTCGGCGAACAGCAGCGCGGTCAGCGGGGTGGTCTCGGCCGGCTTGAGGACGACGGTGTTGCCGGTGGCCAGCGCCGGGGCGACCTTCCACGCCAGCATGAGCAGCGGGAAGTTCCACGGGATGACCTGGCCGGCCACGCCGTGCGGCCGCGGGTCGGGCCCGAGGCCCGCGTAGGCGAGCTTGTCGGCCCAGCCCGCGTGGTAGAAGAAGTGCGCCGCGGCCAGGGGGACGTCGACGTCCCGGGACTCCCGGATCGGCTTGCCGTTGTCCAGGGACTCCAGGACGGCGAACTCGCGGGCCCGCTCCTGCAGGATCCGCGCGATCCGGAACAGGTACTTGCCGCGGTCCGCGGGGCGCATCGGGCCCCACACCCGGGTGTACGCGCGGCGGGCGGCCTTCACGGCGCGGTCGACGTCGGCCTCGGTGCCCACCGCGATCTCGCTGAGCACCTCCTCGGTGGCCGGGTTGACCGTCTTCATGGTCTCGCCGGAGCCGTCGACGAACTCGCCGTCGACGAACAGGCCGTAGGACGGCGCGACGTCGACGATCGAGCGGGACTCGGGGGCGGGGGCGTACTCGAACAGGGGGCTGGTGGTCATCAGTCGACGCTCACGTGGTCGGGGCCGGAGTAGTGGCCGGTGCGCAGCTTCTGCCGCTGCAGGAGCAGGTCGTTGAGGAGGCTGGAGGCGCCGAGGCGGAACCAGTCGGGGGACAGCCAGTCGGCGCCGACGGTCTCGTTGACGAGCACCAGGTGCTTGATCGCGTCCTTGGTGGTGCGGATGCCGCCGGCGGGCTTCACGCCGACCTGGGTGCCGGTGGCGGCGCGGAAGTCGCGGACCGCCTCGAGCATCACCAGGCACACCGGCAGCGTCGCGGCGGGGGAGATCTTGCCGGTGGAGGTCTTGATGAAGTCGGCGCCGGCGAGCATCGCCAGCCACGAGGCGCGGCGGGCGTTGTCGTAGGTGACCAGCTCGCCGGTCTCGAGGATGACCTTGAGGTGCGCGTCCCCGCAGGCCTCCTTCACGGCGACGATCTCCTCGAACACCTCGAGGTAGCGGCCGGCGAGGAACGCGCCGCGGTCGATGACCATGTCGATCTCGTCGGCGCCGTTGCCCACGGCGTCGCGGACGTCGGCGAGCTTGACCTCCCGGCTGGCGCGGCCGCTGGGGAACGCGGTGGCGACGGCGGCGACGTGGATGCCGGTGCCCTCCAGGGCCTCCCGCGCGACGCCCGCCAGGTCGCCGTAGACGCAGACGGCGGCGACCGCCGGGGCGGTCGGGTCCCCGGGGTCGGGCCGGCGGGCCTTGGCCGCCAGCGAGCGGACCCTGCCGGGGGTGTCGGCGCCCTCGAGGGTGGTCAGGTCGACCATCGAGATCGCGGTGTCGATCGCCCACGCCTTGGCCGTGGTCTTGATCGAGCGGGTGCCGAGGGTGGCGGCCCGCTGCTCGGCCCCCACCTGGTCGACACCGGGCAGGCCGTGCAGGAAGGCGCGGAGGGCGGCGTCCGAGCGGGTCACGTCGTCGAACGGCGCCGCGGGCCCCGGGCCGGGCCGGGTCCCGGCCGCCAGCGTCCCGGGGTCGAGCACGTGGGTCATGCGCCCATCCTCCCAGTGCGACCGGTCACTCCGGGACCGCGGTCACCCGGGGGGAGCCGGCCGGGCATGGCAGCGTGGGGACGTGGCGACGACGACGAGACCGGCCCTGCTGTCCTGGACCACCGTCGCGCCCGTGGCCGCGGTGGTCCTCCTGGCGCTCACCTGGGGGCGGGACCCCGGGGCGCTCGTGGTGGTGGTCGACGCGGTCGCCCTCGTCGGCGCGGTGCTGGCCGCGGTCCACCACGCCGAGGTGGTCGCCCACCGGGTGGGGGAGCCGTTCGGGTCGCTGGTGCTCGCCGTCGCGGTCACCGTCATCGAGGTCGGGCTCATCGTCACGCTGATGGCGTCCGGCGGCCCGGAGGCGGCGTCGCTGGCGCGGGACACCGTGTTCGCCGCGGTGATGATCACCTGCAACGGCATCCTCGGGCTGTCGGTGCTGCTGGGGGCGCTGCGGCACGACGTCGTCGTCTTCAACCGGGAGGGGGCCGGGGCGGCGCTGGCGACGGTCCTCACCCTCGCGGTGATGTGCCTGGTGCTGCCCACCTACACGACGACCGTCAGCGGGCCGGAGTTCTCGACGGCGCAGCTGACCTTCGCCGCGCTCGCCTCGCTCGTGCTCTACGGCGCGTTCGTGGTCACCCAGACCGTCCGGCACCGCGACTTCTTCCTCCCCGTCCCCGTCGGCGGCAGCCGCGACGACGAGGACGAGCACGCCGACCCGCCGTCGGGCCGCACCGCGCTGACCAGCCTCGGGCTGCTGCTGGTGGCGCTGGTCGCCGTCGTCGGGCTGGCGAAGGTGGAGTCCCCGGCGATCGAGGCCGGGGTGGCCGCGATCGGCTTCCCGCAGTCGTTCGTCGGCGTGGTGATCGCGCTGCTGGTGCTGGCCCCCGAGACCCTGGCGGCCGCCAACGCCGCCCGCCGCAACCGGCTGCAGACCAGCCTGAACCTGGCGTTCGGGTCGGCGATGGCGAGCATCGGGCTGACCATCCCGGCGATCGCGGTCGCCTCGATCTGGCTGGACGGGCCGCTGCTGCTCGGCCTCGGCGCCACGCAGATGGTGCTGCTCGCGGTGACCGTCGTCGTCGCGGTGCTCACCGTGGTGCCCGGCCGGGCGACCCGGCTGCAGGGCGTGGTGCACCTGGTCCTGCTCGCCGGCTTCCTGTTCCTGGCCGTCGCGCCCTGACCGATACGGTGGCGCCCGTGCAGCTGACCGTCGTCGACCACCCGCTCGCCCGTGCCCGTCTGTCGCGGATGCGCGACGAGCGGACCGACAACGCCGCGTTCCGGGCCGCGCTGCGGGAGCTGACCCAGATGCTGGTGTACGAGGCCACCCGCGACCTCGCCGTCGCCGAGGAGCCGATCACCACCCCGGTGACGACGACGACCGGCTACCGGCTGGCCGCGCCGCCGCTGATCGTGCCGGTGCTGCGGGCCGGGCTCGGCATGGCCGACACCGCGCACGGGATGCTGCCGGAGTCGCAGATGGGCTTCGTCGGCCTGGCGCGCAACGAGGTGACCTTCCAGCCCGAGGCGTACATGGCCTCGCTGCCGGAGAGCCTGGTCGGCCGGCACGTGTTCGTGCTGGACCCGATGCTGGCCACCGGCGGCTCGCTGGTGCACTGCTGCACGCTGCTCACCGAGCGCGGCGCCACCGAGATCACCGTGCTGTGCGCGCTGGCCGCGCCGGTCGGCCTCGAGCGGCTGGAGCAGAGCGGCCTGCCGCTGCGGGTGTTCACCGCCAGCGTCGACGAGGGCCTCAACGAGAAGGCGTACATCGTCCCGGGCCTCGGCGACGCCGGGGACCGCCAGTTCGGCGCGGTCTGACCGTGCGGTTCGCCGTCCTGGGCACCGGCCACTGGGCCCGCACCGTGCACGCGGCGGCGATCGCCGCGCACCCCACCGCGGAGCTCGCCGGGATCTGGGGGCGGGACGCGGCCAAGGCCGCCGACGTGGGCGCGGAGTTCGACGTCCCCGGCACCGACGACCTCGCGGCGCTGCTCGAGCAGGTCGACGCGGTGTCGGTCGCCGTCCCGCCGGACGTGCAGGTGCCCCTGGCCGAGCAGGCGGCCGCCGCCGGCCGGCACCTGCTGCTGGAGAAGCCGATCGGGCTGACCGTCGACGAGGCCGACCGGGTGGTGACGGCGGTGCGGTCCGCGGGGGTCGCCTCGGTCGTGTTCTTCACCTTCCGGTTCCAGGCGCAGACGACGTCGTGGCTGGCCCAGGCCGGCCGCACCCGGCTGGCCGGCGGCGCCGCCTCGTGGCTGTCGGCGCTGGCCGGGAGCCCCTTCGACTCGGCCTGGCGCCGCCGCTACGGGGCGCTGTGGGACATCGGCCCGCACGCGCTGTCGCTGCTGGTGCCGGCGCTGGGCCCGGTGGTGTCGGTGCAGGCGGGGGCGGGCGCCGGGGACACCGTGCACCTGGTGCTGCAGCACGCCACTCCCGGCGTGGCCTCGACCGTCACGCTGTCGCACACCGTGGCGCCGCTGGCCACCGGCATCGAGTTCTCCGTCCACGGCGACGCCGGGCGGCTGGTGCTCCTGCCCGACACCGAGAGCCCGATCGCGTCGCTGACGGCGGCGGTCGACGAGCTCACCGCCGCGGCGGTCACCGGTGGCGCGCACCCGTGCGACGTCGGCTTCGGCCGCGAGGTCGTCGTCGTGCTGGCCGCCGCCGAGCGGGCGCTGGCCTCGGGCTGCCGGGAGGACGTCCCCACCTGAGGCCGACTTGCGGCGCGGCCTCCAGTCGCGCGCAAGGGCCGGACAAGCACCGGCCGACACCGTCTCCCCCGACGACAGGGAGCCCCGGGACCCGGGGCCGGACAGGGAGACGACATGAGCGAGTACTCGTACCTCGGCCACGACCACGCGAACGCGCGGGCGGTCTCGGACAGCAGCTGGTACGTCCGCCGCGGCCGGATCGACCGGCGCACCTACTGGCTGCACTACGCGCTGCCGCTGTGGGCGGCGAGCGTCGCGGCGATCTGGGCCGACATCGCGTTCGGCACCGCCTGGTACACGGCGAGCTACGAGTCCTACGGCTACTACTCCTACAGCGCCGACGTCACCTTCTCGGGCGGGCCGATCACCCTGCTGGCCTCGCTGGCGCTGTTCGCGCCCTCGATCAGCGCGGCGGTGACCCGGCTGCACGACACCGGCCGCTCGGGCTGGTTCCTGCTGTGGGGCCTGGTCCCGATCGCCGGCCCGATCGTCCTGCTCGTGACGCTCGGCTTCTCGCCGAGCGAGCCCGGCCGCAACCAGTACGACGGCGCCCCGCACCCGGCCCGGCGGGAGCCGCGACTCGCGACCCGGTGAAACCGGTTGACCGGACCGGCCAGCCTGGAGGGGTGCGGATGACCTTCTCCCGGCTGGCCGACCGGCGTCCGGTGGAGACCCGCGTGGAGCGCGACGACGGCGTGGTGTTCGCCCTGCGCGGCGCCGGGGGCGGGGCCGACCTGCCGCACGACCTGGTGCACGCGCTGGTCGAGGCCGAGCTCGGGATGCGCGAGGGCATCTGGGGCTGCATCGCCGACGGCGTCGTCTGGACGACGATGCGCCACGTCTCCGGGCGGCAGCCCCCGCACGCGGCCGAGCGGTCGGCCCGGCTCAAGCGGGAGCGCGCGGCCGCCGTCACGCGGGCCGAGGGCGTGGCCGACCTCGTGTCCCGCTCCGCGCGCGGCGCGGCGGTGCTGCCGGGCGAGGCAGCCGCGCTGGACCTGCCGCCGCAGCGGCTGGCCGCCGCCGCGGCCGCCCTGGCCGACGCGGGGCGGCGCTGGCGGGCGCTGCCGGTGGGGGAGAGCTGGGCCCTCGAGTGGTCCCCTCCCCGGGTCCGCCCGGGGCGACGCCGCAGGTGAGGGACCCGTCCGGCACACTCCGGGCGTGATCATCGTGCTGGTCGGGGTGGTCGTCCTCGCACCCGTGGTCGTGATGGCCGACCTCCGCCGCTGGCGGCCGCTGCCGGTGCTGCTGTGGCTCCTCGGCACCGCCGCCGCCGTGCTGTGGGTGGAGACCCGCGACGCCGCCGGCACCCACGCCGGCGTGCTCACCGGGATCGGCTGGCTGGTGATCGCGCTGCTCGCCGCGGGCGGCTCCGTGGCCGCGGGCCGGCGCGGCACCGGCACCCGGCCCCGCCACGGCGGCTGACCGGCCTCAGCAGCCCAGGGCGGCGGCCAGCTCCTCGAGCGAGGACACCGACAGGTCGGCGTCGGGGTCGCTCGCCGGCGGCACCCGCGTCCCACCGAACTCGGCGGGCCGGTGCACGTACGCCGTCCGGAGCCCGCGGGCCCGCGCGGCGGCCAGGTCGTCGACGTGCGCGGCCACCATGAGCACCGCCGGCGGCGGCAGTGCCAGCAGCCGGGCCGCGGAGTCGTAGACCTCCGGGTCGGGCTTGTAGCGGCCGACGACCTCGGCGCCGAGCACGAGGTCCCACGGCAGCCCGGCCCGCCGCGCCAGGTCCACCTGCAGCCGCACCCCGCCGTTGGACAGCGGCGCCAGCACGAACCGCCGCCGCAGCCGGGTCAGGCCCGGCACGGCGTCCGGCCACGGGTCGAGCCGGTGCCAGGCCAGCACGAGCTCCGCGGCGACGTCGTCCGGGACGGGGCCCGCGCCCACCTCGGCCAGCGCCTCCGGCAGCGACTCGCGGTGCAGCACGTCCAGTGGGACGAACGGCCGCCCGCCGGAGCGCACCCGGTCCATCGACGGCCGGTACCGCGCCCGCCAGGCGTCGGCGAACGCGTGCGCGTCGACGCCCGGGCCGAGCAGCCGGGCCGCCTCCCGGGCCACGCCGGCGCGCCAGTCCACGACCGTGCCGAACACGTCGAGGACCAGCGCGCCGACGTCCACGGCTACAGCCCCAGCGCGTGCGCCATCTCGCCGCGCAGCTGGTCGAGCTCGTCCGCGCCGCGGCCCCGGGCGGCGATGATCCCGGCGTCGTCGTGCACCGGGACCACCGTCTCCAGGTACGCCTTGAGCTTGGGCTCGGTGCCGCTGGGCCGGACCACCACGCGGACGCCGTCGCCGAGCAGCCGGACGGCGTCGACGGGCGGGTCCTCGGCCAGCAGGTCGCTGGCCGTGACCGCCCGGCCGAGCAGCCGGGCCGGCGGGGCGGCGCGCAGCCGCTCCATGGCGCCGGAGATGAGCGAGAGGTCCTCCACCCGCACCGACAGCTGGCCGGTGGCGAACAGCCCGTGCTCGCGCGCCAGCTCGTCGAGCCGGTCGACCAGGGTGCGGCCGCTGCCCTTCAGCTCCGCGGCCAGCAGCGCGACGGCGAGGGCGGCGGAGATGCCGTCCTTGTCGCGGGCCACCCCCGGGGTGACCGCGTAGCCCAGCGCCTCCTCGTAGCCGAACACCAGCGGCTGGTCCTCGGTGCCGGCGCGGACGATCCACTTGAAGCCGGTCGGCGTCTCGGCGAACCGCACGCCGTGCGCCTCCGCGAGCGCGGACAGCAGCGAGCCGCTGACCAGCGAGGCCGCGTAGGTGCCGCGCACGCCGCGGCGCAGCAGCCAGTCGGCGAGCAGTGCGCCCACCTCGTCGCCGGTGAGCTGCCGGCCCTCGCACACCACCGAGCAGCGGTCGGCGTCGGGGTCCTCGGCGATGGCGACGTCGGCGCCGCAGCGGTCGGCCAGCGCGAGCAGCAGGTCGACCGCGCCGGGCTCCTCCGGGTTGGGGAAGGTGACCGTCGGGAACGCCGGGTCGGGGGCGTCCTGCTCGGGCACGCTGACCGGCGGGGCGAACCCGGCGGCGGCGAACACCGCCCGCGTGGTGGCCGCGCCGACGCCGTGCATCGCGGTGTAGGCCACGGTGAGGTCCGCCCGCGCGGCGGCGTCGACCCGCTCGGGCTGCAGCGCGCGCACGACGGCGGCCACGTACCCGGCCTCGACGTCGTCGCCGAGGGTGGTCCAGTCGTCGGAGGTGGGCACCTCGCCCGCCGGGCCGACGGCGGCGATCGCGGCCTCGATCTCCCGGTCGGCCGGCGGCACGAGCTGGGCGCCGTCGGCGAGGTAGACCTTGTACCCGTTGTCCTGCGGCGGGTTGTGGCTGGCGGTGACCATCACGCCGGCCACGCACCCCAGCGACCGGACCGCCGACGACAGCACCGGCGTGGGCAGCGGGCGGGGCAGCACCGAGACGGTGAACCCGGCGGCCGAGAGCACCGCGGCGGTGACCCGGGCGAACTCGTCGGAGCGGCGCCGGGCGTCGAACCCGACGACGACGGCCCCGCCGCCGTGCCCGTGCGCGGCCAGCCAGGCGCCCAGCCCGGCGGCGGCCCGGGTGACGACGGCGGCGTTCATGCCGGCCGGCCCGGCGCGCAGCGGCCCGCGCAGCCCGGCGGTGCCGAAGGTCAGCGGCCCGGCGAAGCGGTGCGCGAGCTCGGCGGTGTCCCCGGCGGCGACCAGCGCCTCGATCTCGGCCCGGTCGCCGGGGTGCGGGTCGGCCGCGGCCCACTCTCGGGCGGTGTCCAGGACCGGGCCGGTCACGGCAGGCGCCCGATGAACTCGACCAGGAACTCCCCGAGCCGCCCGGCGGCGGCCTTGCCCGCGGCGAGCACCTCCTCGTGGTCCAGCTTCTCGCCGGTGATGCCGGCCGCGGCGTTGGTGACCATCGACAGTCCCAGCACCTCCATACCGGCGGCGCGGGCGGCGATCGCCTCGAGCGCCGTGGACATGCCCACGAGGTCCGCGCCGAGGGTGCGCAGCATGCGGATCTCGGCCGGCGTCTCGTAGTGCGGGCCGGGCAGCGCGGCGTAGACGCCCTCGGTGAGGTCCGGGTCGAGGGAGCGGGCCAGCTCGCGCAGCCGCGCGGAGTACAGGTCGGTGAGGTCGACGAACGTGGCGCCGACCAGCGGCGAGCGGGCGGTGAGGTTGAGGTGGTCGGCGATCAGGACCGCCTGGCCGACCCGGTGCTCCGGCGCGAGGCCGCCGGCGGCGTTGGTGAGGACGACGGTGCCCACCCCGGCCGCGGCGGCGGTGCGGATCCCGTGCACCACCGGCTCGACGCCGCGGCCCTCGTAGAGGTGGGTGCGGCCGAGGAAGAGCAGCACCCGCCGGTCGCCGACGCGCACCGACCGCACCTGCCCGCCGTGCCCGACCGCCGTGGGGGCGGCGAAGCCGGGCAGGTCGCCGATGGCGACGGAGGCCGCGGCCTCCCCGAAGGCGTCGGCCGCGGGGGCCCAGCCCGAGCCCATGACGACGGCGACGTCGTGGCCGTCCCCGAGGGCTGCGGTCAGGTCGGCGGCGGCGGTGGCGGCCAGGGCCGCGGGATCGGGTGCGCTCACCGGGCGACGCTAACCCAGTGCCGTCGCGGCGACCCGGGCCGCCGGTCGGGCACAGCAGCCCCGGCTGTCCCCGCGTGGGCGTGTCGCCGGGGACCGTCGGCACCGGTCCGCACCATGGCCGCGTGCAGACCCTGCAGATCGACGGCGTGCCGGTGTTCTCCGCCCCGGGGCCGCGGCGGACGACGCTCACGCTGGTGTTCGGCGTCGGCGTCCGGGACGAGACCTACGCGACGCGCGAGCTCACCCACCTCGTCGAGCACCTGGTGATGGGCTCGCTGCCCAAGCGCAACACCCAGTGCAACGGCACGACGACGGTGGACTCGACGTCCTTCCACGCCACCGGCCGGCCCGAGGCGGTGCGCGAGTTCGTCGAGGGCGTGTGCGCGGCGCTGTCGGACCTGTCGCTGTCCCGCGCCGACGCCGAGATCGGCGTGCTGCAGGCCGAGGACTGCTCCGGCGCCGGCGGCGGGCTGGTCGAGAGCCTGTGGGCGGCCCGCTACGGCCTGACCGGCCCGGGCGTCGCCTTCGCCGGCGGCCCCGGCCCGCAGTTCCTGCCCGACGAGCTGATCCGCGCGCACGCGGCCACCTGGTTCGTCCGCGGCAACGCCGCGCTGGTCTGCCACGGCGAGCTGCCGGAGGGGCTGCGCCTGGACCTGCCCGAGCGGCCGGTGCCGCCGCACCGCCCCGCCGTGCCCCGCCCGCAGGCGGCGCCGTCGTGGACCAGGTCGTGGACGCCGGGCGTCGGGCTGCAGCTGTCGGCCACGGGCCCGTGGGACCCGGCGCTGCGGATGGGCGCCGACGTGCTGCGCGAGCGCGTGCAGGACCTCGCGCGCACCGAGCGCGGCCTGAGCTACTCCGCCGACGTCGTCACCCACGACGTCGACCCGGACCGCCGCGAGGTGACCGTCGTCGTCGACGCCCGGGAGGGGCAGGAGGGCGCGGTCGCGGAGATCCTCTGGACCCGGTTCGAGGAGCTGTGCCGCACCGGCCCCGGCGAGGACGAGCTGGCGCACGCCCGGGAGGGCCTCGCCGAGCACCTCGACTCCGCCGACGAGGACGACCTCGTCCGCTCGGACCTCATGGACGCCGCCCTCGCCGCCGTCACCGGCATCGCCCCGCTGACGGTGGCCGAGGGCCTGGCCGCCTGCTCGCGGGTGACCGCCGCCGAGGTGCAGGCGGCGCTGCGGCGGGTCCGCGGCACCGCGCTGCTGCAGGTGCCCGAGTGGTCGGGGTTCGCCGGCCTGCCGGGCCTGCAGCGCTGGCTGCTGTGCGGCCTGACCCGCGAGCCGGTGCCGGGCCGGACGATCCGCCCGCCGCTGGGCCGGCGGGTGCTCGGCCGGGTGGGCGACCGCGCGATCGTCCTGGGCGACCAGGGCATCGCCCACCGCGACGCCGACGGCGACGTGCACGCCATCGGCTGGGCGCAGGTGGAGAACGTCTTCCCGCTCCTCGACGACGGCGGGCTCGTGGTCGTCGGGGGCAACCTGTGCACGGTCCCGGTGGAGCGGGCGGTGTTCGGGCAGCGCGCCGTCGACCAGGTCAGCGCGCGGTTGCGGGAGGCCGTCCACCCGCAGCGGTGGTCGGTGCCGCGCCCGGCCGCCGTCCCCGCCGGTTGAGGCGGTCACCGGGGGCGCGGCCGGCGCCGCCCCACCCGTCCCCGTCGTCCCCGGCCGCGTGTCGGCCGGGGACGACGGGCCGGCTCCCGGACCATGGCTCGGTGCAGCGAACGGTCATCGACGGCGTCCCGGTGTTCACCGCCGGCGGGCGGGAGCGGACGACGGCGGCCCTGGTCTTCGGCGTCGGCCTGCGCGACGAGACGTTCTCGACCATCGAGGTCACCCACCTCGTCGAGCACCTGGCCATGGCCGCGCTCCCGCGCACGCACCTGCGCTGCAACGCCGTCACCGACGTCGACAGCACCGCCTTCTTCGCCACCGGCCGCCCGGACGCCGTCGCCGCCTTCCTGGAGGGCGTCTGCCGCGCCCTGGCCGACCTGCCCACCGAGCGGCTGGCCGCCGAGGCCGGCGTGCTGCAGGCCGAGGGCTGCGGCACCGGCTCCTCCACGGTCAGCGCGCTGTGGGCCGCCCGCTACGGCCTCACCGGGCCGGGCCTGACCGTCTCGGCCGGGCCCGGCCCGGAGTACCTGACCGAGGAGACCGTCCGGGCGCACGCCGCCCGCTGGTTCGTCCGCTCCAACGCCGCGCTGTGGTGCCACGGCCCGCTGCCCGAGGGCCTGCGGCTGCCCCTGCCCGACGGGCCGCGCCCGGCGCGCCGGGTCCCGGTCCCGCGCCCGCAGGACGGGCCGGTCTGGACGCACACCGACGCCCCGGGCGTCGGGCTGCTACTGGCCACCGACACCCCCGGCGACGCCGCGCTGGCGGTCGGCGTCGACGTGCTCCAGGACCGGCTGCGCGAGCGCGCCCGGCACGACCGCGGGCTGTCCTACGGCGTCGACTCCCTGCCCCTCGACCTCGCGCCCGGCCGGCGGGAGGTGGCGGTCGTGGTCGACGCCCGGACCGGCCGCGACGCCGAGGTCGCCGGCCTGCTGTGGGAGACCTTCGCCGAGCTGTGCGCCGACGGGCCGGACGCCGCGGAGGTCGCGCACGCCGTCGTGGGGCTGGAGGCCGAGCTGGACGACGAGGACGCCGTCGGCACGGAGCTGGCCGACGCCGCCTACTGCGCGGCCACCGGCCTGCCATTCCGCCCGGCCGCGGACACCCTCGCCGCCTGGCGCGCGGTGACGCCGGCGCAGGTGACCGCGGCGCTGCGCCGGGCCGCGGCGACCGCCGTCCTCGGCGTGCCCGACACCGCTGCCTGGGACGGCCCGGCCGGCGTCGCCCGCCGCCCGCTGTGCGGCACCCTCCCGGAGCTGCCGGCCGGCACGGTGTTCCGCCCGCCGCTGCTGCGCCGGCTGCTCGACCCGGCCGCGCGGGTGGCGCTGGTCGTCACCGAGGACGGCCTCGCGCACACCGACGCCGACGGCGACGTGCACGGCATCCCGTGGTCGCGGGTCGAGGCCGTGGTGCCCACCGACGACGGCCGGGGCGTCTCGGTGGTCGGCCGCGACCTGTGCGGCGTGCGCGTCCACCCCGACCTCTACGGCCGCCGCGCCGTCGCCGCGGTCACCGGCCGGGTGCCGCCCACCGCGCTGCTCCCGCGGCCGCGGACCCCGGAGCCGGACACCGTCCCCGTCGCCTGACCGGCCTCACCGACCGGCGCCGCATCGACACGGCCGGACGGCGGCGCGCCCGCCGTCCGCCGCGGGCGACGCGACGGCCCGCGCCGGCCGGGCCCGGACCTACCGTGACCGGGTGCGGTTCGCGGTCATCGGGCCGCTGGAGGTCCGGGGGGACGACGAGGCGCCGGTGCCCGTGCCCGGTGCCAAGGAGCGACTGCTCCTCGCCGTCCTGACCGCCGGGGCGCCCGGGGTGGTACCGACCGACCGGATCACCGACGTCCTCTGGGACGGCGCGCCACCGCCGACCGCCCGCAAGTCGCTGCAGGCGCACGTGGTCCGTCTGCGCAGCGCGCTCGAACCCGGGCGCCCGCACGGTTCGCCCGGGCGGTACGTCGCCCGCCGCGGGCCCGGCTACGCGCTGACCGTCGACCGGTCCGACGTCGACGCCCTGCATGTCGGCGACCTCGCCGCCCGCGGACGGGCCCACCTGGCCGCAGGCGCGCCGGCCGAGGCGGAGGAGGCGCTCTCCGAGGCCCTGCGGCTCTGGCGCGGCGAGCCGTACGCCGACTGGCCCGACGCGGAGTTCGCCGCGGTGGAGCGGCGCCGGCTGGCCGAGGTCCGGACCGGCGTCCTCACCGGGCTCCACGAGGCCCGTCTGGCGCTCGGCCGCCACGCCGAGGTCCTGCCCGAGGCCGAGCGGCTGGTCGCCGAGGACCCGCTGCAGGAGGACCGGTGGCGGCTGCTCGTGCTCGCCCTCTACCGGTCCGGCCGGCAGGCCGACGCGCTCGCCGCCCTCCGCAGGGTGCGGGGGCTGCTGGCCGAGGAACTCGGGGCCTCCCCGGGGCCGGCGCTGCGCGGGCTGGAGGCGGCGGTCCTCGCCCAGGACCCGGCACTGGACCTCCCGGCGTCGCCGGGCGGGACGGCGGCCGTCCCGTCCGGGACGTCGGTCTGCCCCTACAAGGGGCTGGCCGCCTACCGGGCCGAGGACGCCCCGCTGTTCCGCGGCCGCCGGCGCCTCGTGGCCACCCTGGTGGCCCGGCTCGTCGACGCGCCGATGGTCGTCGTCTCCGGTCCGAGCGGCGCCGGGAAGTCCTCGGCGGTCCGGGCCGGGCTGGTGCCTGCGCTGACCGGTGGTGCCCTGCCGGGCGGCGCCGCGTGGCGGCCCGTGGTCGTGACTCCCGGCCGGTGCCCGGTCGACGTCCTGGCCCCGCTCACCGGGGACGACGGACCGGTGCTCCTGGTCGTCGACCAGACCGAGGAGCTGTGGGCACCCGGAGTCGACCCCGGCGAGCGGACCGCGTTCCTCGACGCAGTGCTCGGGCTGCTCGACGACGGGGTGGCCGCGCGCTGCGTGCTCGTGTTGCGTGGGGACGTGCTCGGCCGGCTGGCCGAGCACGCCGCGGTCACCGCCCGGCTCGACGGACGGGTGGCCCTCGTCCCGGCGCTCACCGACGCGGAACTGCGGGAGGTCGTGCGCGAGCCGGCTGCCGCTGTCGGGCTGACCGTCGAGGACGACCTGGTGGACGCCGTGGTCGCCGACGGGCTCGGCAGGCCCGCGGCACTCCCGCTGCTGTCGACCGCGCTGGTGGGCACGTGGGAGCGGCGCCGCGGCGGCACGCTCACCCTGGCCGGCTACCTCGCCGCCGGCGGGCTGGCCGGTGCGCTGACCCGATCCGCCGAGGCGGCCTGGGCGCAGCTCGACGGGCCCGGGCAGGAGCTGGCGCGGGGCCTGCTGGTGCGCCTGGCCGACGACGCCGGCGGAGTGCTGGTCCGGCGCCCGCTGCCGCTGGCGGAGCTGGACGCCGGGGACCCTGCCCGCCGTGCGGTCGTCGACGCCTTCGTCGCCCGGCGACTGCTGTCCCTCGACGAGGGCCGGCTCGAGGTCGCGCACGAGGCGCTGCTCACCGCCTGGCCGCGACTGGCGGCCTGGCTGGAGGAGGACGCCGCGGGGAGGGCGGTGCGCCGGCACCTGGCCCCGGCCGCGTCCGACTGGGACGCCGCCGGACGCCCGGACGACGAGCTGTACCGCGGCGCCCGGCTGGCCGCGGCCCTCGACTGGGCTGATCGACCCGACGCCGACCCGACGCCGGTCGAGCGGGCCTTCCTCGACGCCTCCCGCGCCTCCGCCGATGCCGAGCTGCTGGCCGCCCACGAGCGGGCCGATCGGGAGGCGGCGGCCCGGCGGAGGACCCGGTGGCTGGCCGTGGGCCTCGCCGCGGTGCTGGTCGCGGCGCTCGTCACCGCCGGGACGGCGGTCCGGTCCCAGCTCGCCGCGCAGCGGGCGTCCCTCGTCGCCGACGCCAACCGCCTCGCGGTCCTGTCCACGTCCGTGGGCGCCCTCGACCTCGCGTTCCTCCTCGCCGCCCAGGCGGTCCGGCTGGCCGAGACGCCGGACAGCGCCGACCGTCTCCTCACCACGTTGATCGAGCACCGGCGGGTGGAGAGGGTGGTGGCCACCCCGCCGGGCGACCTGCTCGACGGCGTCCTGGCCGGGGACGCCACCCTCTTCCTGCGCGGGCTGACCGCGTGGGTCTGGTCGGCGAGCGATCCTGCTCCCCGGGAGCTGCGCGACCTCGGGTGCTGCACCACCGCCCTGGACGGCTCCCCGACGGACGGGGTGGCGGCCGTCGCCGGGGCCGACGATCACGGGACCCCCTGGCTGCGCCTGCTGACGGCCGACGGCGAGGAGACGCTCTCGCTGGATCCCGCCACGGGAGCAGGCTTCCCCCTCGCGGTGTCGGTGACCGCGGACGGCAGGCGCATCAGGGTGCTGGTCGAGCGATGGGGGGACCCCTCCAGCACCGTGGTCCCCTGGAGCGTGGTCGAGGTGGACCGGGTGAGCGGGGCGACCACCGACCTCGGGGTCGGGGGGTGGACGACGACCGGGTCGGACGTCCTCCAAGCGGACTTCGGTGACGAGGGCACCACCCTCGTCACCTGGACGGTCGACGCCGAGGGCGTCGACGCCGGACGCAGCCGCGTCGCCGTGCTCAGCGACCTGACGTCGGCGCGGCAGGTCGAGCTGCAGGTGCCGGACCGGGCGGCCCAGCCGCTGGGTTTCCGGGCGCTGGGCTCCGGGGTGGCTCAGCTGTGGTCCGACGGTGCCGTCACGCTCTACGGCCGCGACGGCGCGGTGCGGCAGGAGCTCGACGCCCATCGCGCAGGCGTGGCCGACGTCGAGGAGTCCCCGGACGGCACGTGGGCGGTGACGGTCGGCGGGGATCCGGGAGTGGCGCTCTGGGAGGTCGACCCCGCGTCCGGGGACTGGACACGGCCGCAGACGCCGCCCGGGCACGAGGAGGCGTACGTGACGGTGGCCGAGATCTCCCCGGACGGCGGACGGCTGTTCACTGCCGCGCCTGAGGGGCTGATCGTCGTCCGGGACATGCGACGGGGCGGCGGCGTCGGGGACGCCCTCCCGACCCTCGACGGTCGGTGGGTCGCGGGCCGTCCGGAGGTCGTCGAACCCGGCCGCCTCGTCGTCGTGCCCACCCGACCGGTGTCCAGGACCGGAGGGGACACGTGGTGGGAGCCGGCGCCCGACACCCGGCAGGTCTCCGCCACCTTCCTCGATCCCGGCACGGGAGAGGTGGTCGAGGACGTCGACGTGGGGGAGACGCCGGCCGAGCCCGGCTTCCCGGCGTCGGTCGCGGTGAGTCCGGACCGGCGCCGCGTGGCCGTGACCAGTGGAACGGCGGTCACCGTGCTCGACACGGCGACGCGGGACGTCGTGGTGAGCATCCCGCTGCCGGCGAACGGGGAGCGGGGCGAGGACGGCCGGTCGGTGTCCGCCGGGATCGCGTCGTGTGCGGAGTGGACGCCGGACGGCTCCCGGCTGGTCCTCTGCACGCGCGAGGCCGCGTACCCCCGGACGCGTCCCGGGTTGTCCGTCGTGGACCTGACCGGCGAGGTGGTGCAGCAGGTCCGGTCCGGCGGACGGGCCCGGGTGTCCACCACCAGTCCCGACGGCCGGCTCCTCGCCGTGGGCGCCGAGAACCGGGCAGCGGTCAGCGTCCTCGACGCGAGCACCCTCGTGCTCCGCTCCGTCGTGGAGCTGCAGGACGTCGACCGGATCGAGGACCTGGCGTTCTCGGGCGACGGACGGCGCATCGCGGTGGCCGGTGCCAACGGGGTCGTCGCGTTCGTCGACACGGCGCCGGGGGAGACATCCGGCGAGCCGGTGCCCGTGGGACGCCCGCTGGTGCAGGTGGACTGGGCGTCCGACAGCCGGACGCTCGTCGCGGCCGGGCGGGACGGGACCGTCGCGCTGGTCGACGCCGACCGTCGGGTGCTGCGTGGACCGCCGCTGCCCGTGTCCGACGGCGCGGCGGACGGTCACCTGCACCTGCTCACCACCCAGGACGAGGTCGTCGCCTTCAGCGGTCAGTCACCGGGACGGCGCTTTCCCCTCGAGTCGCGGGACTGGCTGGCCGCGGTGTGCGCGATGGCCGGACGGGACCTGACCGCGGCCGAGTGGGGGCAGTACCTGCCCGGCCGCCAGTGGCAGCCGACGTGCACCGACCTCCCCTGACCGGGTGACCGGTGGGGAGGTCGGCGCCGGGGGTCAGCACTCGTCGAGCGGCACCAGGACGGCGACGAGGGGCAGCGCCGTCCACCACTGGTCCGGAGGGGCCACCACGGGTTCGCCGGTGAGTTCGGACCAGGTCACCAGGCGGACGCAGTGTGTCGTGCCCGGGTCGCCCTCGAACGGGACGGCGCCGGCGGGACCGGTGACGGCGAGCAGGCCGCCCGTGACGAGCGGGAGGAGGACGCCGAGCACGGCGGCGCGACGAAGCGTCGTGGACATCAGGACCTCCGTTCAGGCGCCGGTACCGGCGCACGCGGGCTGCGACAGGAGGTGGCGCTCGTAGGCGTCGGAGAACAGGGTCTGGCCGCCGGGGCCGGTGCCCGGCCAGTCGTCGACCTGACCCAGGAGCGCGCTGCAGGACGGGGTCCGGTCGTCGCCGGCGGGCGGGTCGGCCAGGGCCGCGGACGGCACGAGGACGACGACTCCCGCCGCGAGGACGGTGCACGCGGAGCGGATGCGGACGGACATCGCGGGGACCTCCCGGTGCGGTGCCGGGCGTCTCCCGGCGAGGACACCAGCGGACCGGGGGACGGTTGCGGTCCCTGCCGTCACCGGTTGCGGTCCGGTTGCGGTGGAGCCCGGCGTGGGATCGGTGCTGCTCCAGGGGGTGCGGGAGCGCCGTCGTCCCTATCCTCGGCAGCGTGCAGATCCCGTTCTCGTCCTCGGAGCGCTCCAGCCTGGGCGTGGAGTGGGAGTTGCAACTCGTCGACCGGGAGAGCCGGGAGCTCACCGCCGGGGCGACGGAGATCCTCGAGGAGATCCGGCCCGACGGCGCCGAGGAGCACCCGAAGGCCAAGCACGAGCTGCTGCAGTCGACCGTCGAGGTCATCACCGGCGTGTGCACCACCGTCGAGGAGGCCACCGCCGACCTCGCCGGCACGGTCGCCGAGGTGGCCGCCGCCGCCGACCGCCGTGGCCTGGGCCTGCTGTGCGCCGGCACCCACCCGTTCACCGACTGGCAGACGCAGCTGATCTCGCCCAAGGAGCGGTACCTGCAGCTGGTCGAGCGGATGCAGTGGCTGGCCCGGCGGCTGCAGATCTTCGGCGTCCACGTGCACGTCGGGGTCCGCTCGCCGGACAAGGCGATGCCGATCGTCAACGCGCTGACCCAGTACGTGCCGCACTTCCTCGCGCTGTCGGCGTCCTCGCCGTTCTGGGTCGGCTGCGACACCGGGCTCGCCTCGGCGCGCAGCAAGGTCTTCGAGGCCATGCCGACGGCGGGGCTGCCCACCCAGCTGCCCGACTGGGCCGGCTTCGAGACCTACATGGAGACGCTCATCTCCACCGGCGCCATCGAGAGCGTGCGCGAGGTGTGGTGGGACATCCGCCCGCACCCCGGCTTCGGCACCGTGGAGCTGCGCATCTGCGACGGCCTGCCCACGCTCGAGGAGGTCGGCGTCGTCGCGGCGCTGTCGCAGTGCCTGGTCGAGCAGTTCGACACCCAGCTCGACCGCGGCTACACGCTGCCCACCCCGCCGAGCTGGGTGGTGAAGGAGAACAAGTGGCGCGCGGCCCGGTGGGGCCTGGACGCCGACGTGGTGGTGGACGAGAAGGGCACGGTGCGCCCGGTGCGGCAGGCGCTGCTGGACCTCGCCGAGGAGCTGACCCCGACGGCGAAGCGGCTGGGCTGCGAGGCGGAGCTCGCGGGCGTGGAGCGGGTGCTCGCCGTCGGCGCCTCCTACCAGCGGCAGCGGGCCGCGGCGCTGGCGTCCGGCGGGGACCTGCGCGTCGTCGTCGACGGGCTGCTCGCCGAGCTGCGGGACGGCCTGCCCACCTCCGGGCCGGCGGCCGGCCCCGACGGCCCCGTCCCCGGCCCGGCGGCGTGCGCCGGCGGCCACGCCGCATGACCCGGAGCCCCGAGGAACTGGCCGCCGGGCTCGACGCGTGGGTGGCCGACCGCACCGACTCCCTGGTCGGCGTGCGCCGGCACCTGCACATGCACCCCGAGCTGGCCTTCGCCGAGGTGGAGACGACGGCGTTCCTCGAGCAGCGGCTCGCCGGCGCCGGGCTCGCGCCGCGCCGGCTGCCCAGCGGCACCGGGCTGGTGGTCGAGGTGGGGTCCGGGGACCCGACGGTGGTGCTGCGGGCCGACATCGACGCGCTGCCGCTGGCCGACCTCAAGGACGTCCCCTACGCCTCCACCCGCGACGGCATGTGCCACGCCTGCGGCCACGACGTGCACACCACCGTGCTGCTCGGCGCGACGCTGGCGCTCGCCGCGCTGGACGACCTGCCGGGCAGGGTGCGCTGCGTGTTCCAGCCGGCCGAGGAGACCGTCCCCGGCGGCGCCACGCACGTGGTGGCGGCCGGCGTCCTGGACGGCGCGTCCCGGGCGTTCGCGCTGCACTGCGACCCGGCGATCCCGGTGGGCACCGTCGGCCTGCGCACCGGCTCGATCACCGCCGCCTGCGACCGCATCGACGTCACGCTCACCGGCCCCGGCGGGCACACCGCCCGCCCGCAGCTGACCGTCGACCTGGTCGACGCCCTGGGCCGGCTGGTCACCGGGCTGCCCGGGCTGCTGTCGCGCAAGGTCGACCCGCGGGCCGGGTTCTCGCTGGTCTGGGGTGCGGTCAACGCCGGCGTCGCGGCCAACGCCATCCCGCAGCGGGGCACCCTGCGCGGCACCGTGCGGGTGCTCGACCGGGACGAGTGGCAGCGCGCCGAGGGTCTGCTGCGCGAGCTGGTCGAGCAGGTGGTGGCGCCCACCGGCGCCGGCGTCGAGGTGGAGTACGTCCCCGGCGTGCCGCCGGTGGTCAACGACCCGCGCGCGGTGGCGCTGCTGCGCACCGCGGCGCTGCAGACCGTCGGCAGCGAGAACCTGCGCCAGTCGCCGCAGAGCATGGGCGGGGAGGACTTCGGCTGGTTCGCCGACGTGCTGCCGATCGCGCTGGCCCGCCTGGGCACGCACGGCGGGGGAGCGCCGCTGGACCTGCACCGCGGCACCTTCGACGTCGACGAGCGGGCCATCGGGGTCGGGATCCGGCTCATGGTGCGCACCGCGCTGCAGGCGCTGGCCGCCGCCGTCGGGACGTCGGGCTCGGCCGCCGGTGCGCCCGGCCCCGGCCACCCCGCGCGTCCGCACTCCCGGGAGCGCCGGTAGAACGTTCCTCGACCGTGCACCCGATGCGGGGAGTTCACCGATGAGCGCCACCGACACCGCGACGCCCGGCGAGGACGAGGTCCCCGCCGAGCACGAGGTGCCCGACGAGCTGTCCCTCGCCGGCGACTTCCCGTCGGTCGGCCGCGAGCAGTGGCGCGAGCTGGTCGCCGGGGTCCTGCGCAAGGCCGGCCGCGAGGAGCTGCCCGACCCGGTCGAGGACGCGCTGCGCCGCACGGTGGCCACCGGCGTCAGCGTCGCCCCGCTCTACACCGCCGAGGACGCCGGCGACCTGCCGACGGCGGTCGGCGTGCCCGGCCTGCCGCCGTTCGTCCGCGGCGCCCGCGCCGGGGCGCACCCGGAGAGCGGGGTGCCCGCCGGCTGGGACGTGCGGCAGCGGCACGCCCACCCCGACGTCGCGGTCACCCGGGAGGCGATCGCGTCCGACCTGGAGAACGGCGTCACCTCGCTGTGGCTGCACCTCGGCGACGGCGCGGTGCCCGTGGACGCCCTCGGCGACGTGCTCGCCGACGTCTACCTCGACCTCGCGCCGGTCGCCGTCTCCGGCGGGGTGCCGGCCGCCGAGGCGCTGCTGGCGCTGGCCGGCGACCGCACCGACCTGGCACCCGGCGGCTCGCTGGGCCTCGACCCGCTCGGCGACCAGGCCGCCTCGGGGGAGGAGCAGGACCTCACCGTCCTCGCCGACCTCGCCCGCCGGACCCCCGCGGGCTGGCGCACCGTCGTCGTCGACGCGACCGTGTACGCCGACGCCGGGGCCACCGCCGTCGAGGAGCTCGGCTGCTCGCTGGCCGCCGGGGTGGCCTACCTGCGGGCGCTCACCGACGGCGGGCTGACCGTGGACGAGGCGTTCGAGCGCGTCGAGTTCCGCTACTCCGCCTCGGCCGACCAGTTCACGACGATCGCCGCGCTGCGCGCCGCCCGCCGGCTGTGGGACCGGGTCGGCGAGGTCAGCGGCGCGTCGGAGGCGGCGCGGGCGCAGCGCCAGCACGCGGTGACGTCGTCGGTGATGACGACGCGGCGCGACCCGTGGGTGAACATGCTGCGCACCACGGTCGCCTGCTTCGCCGCCGGCGTGGGCGGGGCCGACGTCGTCACCGTGCAGCCCTTCGACGCCGCGCTCGGCCTGCCCGACGCCTTCTCCCGGCGGATCGCGCGCAACACCCAGAGCCTGCTGGTCGAGGAGGGGCACCTCGCCCGCGTGCTCGACCCGGCCGGCGGCTCCTGGTACGTCGAGTCGCTCACCGAGGACCTCGCCCGGGCCGCGTGGGCCTGGTTCACCGAGATCGAGCGGGCCGGCGGGCTGGCCGCGGCGCTGAGCTCGGGGCTGGTCCGCGACCGGCTGGCCGCCGCCTGGGACGCCCGGGCGAAGCGACTGGCCGAGCGGAGCGACGCGATCACCGGCGTCAGCGAGTTCCCCAACCTGACCGAGAAGCTGCCCGAGCGGCAGCCGGCCGCCGACCTGCACCCGACCGGCGGCCTGCCCCGCGTGCGGGCGGCGCAGGAGTACGAGGAGCTGCGCGACCGCGCCGACGCCGCCGGGCAGCGGCCGCAGGTCTACCTCGCCACCATCGGCCCGATCGCGCGGCACACCGCGCGGGCGTCGTTCGCCGGCAACCTGTTCCAGGCCGGCGGCGTGGCCACCCCCGCCGCCGACGGCGCCTCCGGGTTCGCCGACGCCGGGACGACGGTGGCCTGCATCTGCGGCACCGACGCCGACTACGCCGAGTCCGCCGCCGCGCTGGCCGCCGAGCTGCGGGCCGCCGGCGCCACGCACGTGTGGCTGGCCGGCAAGCCCGCGCTGGGGGTGGACGGCGTCGACGGGTACGTGTACGCCGGGTGTGACGCGCTGGACGTGCTCCGCACCGTCCACGAGCAGCTGGGAGTGACGGCATGAGCGGGATCCCCGACTTCGGCGGCGTCGAGCTGGGCCGGCCGGCCGCGCACGCCGGCGCCGACGACTGGGCCAAGGCGTTCGAGTCCGCGACCGGCCGCGGCGTCGAGGAGGCGACCTGGGAGACCCCCGAGGGCATCGCCGTCCCGCCGCTGGCCACCCCGGCCGACCTCGCCGGGCTGGACTTCCTCCGGACCTACCCGGGCCTGCCGCCGTACCTGCGCGGGCCCTACCCGACCATGTACACGACCCAGCCGTGGACGGTCCGCCAGTACGCGGGCTTCTCCACCGCGGCGGAGTCCAACGCCTTCTACCGGCGCAACCTCGCCGCCGGGCAGAAGGGCCTGTCGGTCGCCTTCGACCTGCCCACCCACCGCGGCTACGACTCCGACCACCCGCGCGTCGTCGGCGACGTCGGCATGGCCGGGGTGGCGATCGACTCGATCCTGGACATGCGGCAGCTGTTCGACGGCATCCCGCTGGACCGGATGAGCGTCTCGATGACCATGAACGGCGCGGTGCTGCCGGTCCTGGCGCTCTACGTCCTCGCCGCCGAGGAGCAGGGGGTGAGGCCGGACCAGCTCACGGGGACCATCCAGAACGACATCCTCAAGGAGTTCATGGTCCGGAACACCTACATCTACCCGCCGAAGCCGTCGATGCAGATCATCAGCGACATCTTCGCCTTCACCTCGGCGGAGATGCCCCGCTTCAACTCGATCTCCATCTCCGGCTACCACATCCAGGAGGCCGGGGCGACGGCCGACCTGGAGCTGGCGTACACCCTCGCCGACGGCGTCGAGTACCTGAACGCGGGCAAGGCCGCGGGCCTGGACATCGACGCGTTCGCGCCGCGGTTGAGCTTCTTCTGGGCCATCGGCATGAACTTCTTCATGGAGGTCGCCAAGCTCCGCGCCGGGCGGCTGCTGTGGGCGCGGCTGGTGAAGGAGGCCGGCGCGCGGAAGGACAAGTCGCTGTCGCTGCGCACCCACTCGCAGACCTCGGGCTGGTCGCTGACCGCGCAGGACGTCTACAACAACGTCGTCCGCACCTGTCTGGAGGCCATGGCCGCCACCCAGGGGCACACCCAGTCGCTGCACACCAACGCCCTCGACGAGGCGCTGGCGCTGCCCACCGACTTCTCCGCGCGGATCGCCCGCAACACCCAGCTGCTGCTGCAGCAGGAGTCGGGGACGACGCGGGTGATCGACCCGTGGGGCGGCTCGGCGTACGTGGAGAAGCTGACCTACGACCTGGCCCGCCGCGCCTGGGCGCACATCGAGGAGGTCGCCGAGCACGGCGGCATGGCGCAGGCCATCGACGACGGCATCCCGAAGCTGCGCATCGAGGAGGCCGCCGCCCGCACCCAGGCGCGCATCGACTCCGGCCGCCAGCCGGTGATCGGCGTCAACAAGTACCGGGTCGAGGCCGACGAGGCGATCGAGGTGCTGCGCGTCGACAACGCCGACGTGCTCGTCCAGCAGAAGGCCAAGCTGGCCGAGCTGCGCGCGTCCCGGGACGCCGCCGCGGTGACCGAGGCGCTGCGCCGGCTCACCGACGCCGCCCGGGCCGCGGCCGAGGGGCGGCGGGACTCGTCGCTGGACTCCAACCTGCTCAAGCTCGCCGTCGACGCGGCCCGGGCCAAGGCGACGGTCGGGGAGATCTCCGACGCGCTCGAGGAGGTCTACGGGCGGCACGCCGGCCAGGTGCGCACCATCTCCGGTGTGTACCGCGACGAGGCCGGCAGCTCCGGGCCGCTCGAGGAGACCCGCCGGATGACCGAGGCGTTCGAGGAGGCCGAGGGGCGCCGCCCCCGGATCCTCGTCGCCAAGATGGGCCAGGACGGCCACGACCGCGGGCAGAAGGTCATCGCCACCGCGTTCGCCGACCTGGGTTTCGACGTCGACGTCGGCCCGCTGTTCCAGACGCCGGAGGAGGTGGCGCGGCAGGCGGTCGAGGCGGACGTGCACGTCGTCGGCGTCTCGTCGCTGGCCGCCGGCCACCTCACGCTGGTGCCGGCGCTGCGCGACGCGCTGGCCGAGCTCGGTGCCGACGACGTGCTGGTCGTCGTGGGTGGCGTCATCCCGCCCGACGACGTCCCGACGCTCAGGGAGATGGGCGCGGCCGCGGTGTTCCCGCCGGGCACGGTCATCGCCGAGGCGGCGCAGGAGCTGCTGCGGACGCTCTCTAAGCGCCTTGGTCACTGAGGCGATGGGCCACTGATGCCCGCTCCGGACGTCCCCGCGCTGGTCGAGGGGGTGCTCGGCGGCGACCGCCGGTCGCTGGCCCGGGCGATCACGCTGGTCGAGTCCCGCCGCGCCGACCACCGCGAGCGCGCGCAGGAGCTGCTGGTCGAGCTGCTGCCGCACGCGGGGGCAGCGCGGCGGGTCGGCATCTCCGGGGTGCCCGGGGTGGGGAAGTCGACGTTCATCGACCAGCTCGGCGTCGACCTGACCGCGACCGGGCACCGGGTGGCGGTGCTGGCGGTCGACCCGTCGTCGGCGCGGTCGGGCGGCTCGATCCTGGGCGACAAGACCCGGATGGCGCGCCTCGCCGTCGACCGGAACGCCTTCATCCGGCCGGCGCCGACCGCCGGGACGCTGGGCGGGGTCGCGCAGGCGACGCGGGAGTCGATGGTCGTCGTCGAGGCGGCCGGCTACGACGTCGTGCTGGTGGAGACCGTCGGCGTCGGGCAGTCGGAGGTCACCGTCGCCGAGATGGTCGACTCGTTCCTGTTCCTGACGCTGGCCCGCACCGGCGACCAGCTGCAGGGCATCAAGCGCGGCATCCTCGAGCTCGCCGACGTCATCGCGGTCAACAAGGCCGACGGGCCGGCCGCCGCCGACGCGCGCAAGGCCGCCCGCGAACTGGCCGGGGCGATCCGGATGCTGCGCGGGCACACCCCGGGCGGGTGGGACGTGCCGGTGCTGACGTGCGCCGGGCTGACCGGCGAGGGGCTGGCCGAGGTGTGGGCCAAGCTGGTCGAGCACCAGGACCGGGCGAAGGCGTCGGGGGCCTTCGACGAGCGGCGCCGGGCGCAGCAGGTGCGCTGGACCTGGCAGCTGGTGCGCGACGGGCTCGAGCACCGGCTGCGCGCGCACCCCGGCGTGCGCGCGTCCGCGCCGGAGCTGGAGAAGGCGGTGCTGGCCGGCGAGCTCACCCCCGCCCTGGCCGCCCGGCAGCTGCTGGAGACCTTCCTCGGCGACCCCGGCGCCTGAGATCCCGAAGGCCGCGCCGGGCGTCCCTGGTCGCGGCGGACCAACTGCCCTGTGCCGGCCGCTCGCGGGTGTGGACCCTCGGGGCACGGTGCCGGCCGCGCGCTGCGCCGGCCCGTGGGGGAGGCGATGGCCGTGCGGGCTCGCGGGCGCACGTTCCGGCTCCTGCTGGCGGTGCTGTTCGTCGTCACCTTCGCGACGACGTCGCCCGCGCAGGCCCTGCAGTGCACGGAGACCGACCCCATCGCCCAGCACCACTGCGAGCTCGGCGGGGCGGCGTCGGTGGTCGGGACCCCGGTCGGCGCCCCGTACGACGTCGCCGGCGGACGCGCCCAGGAGTTCACCGCGGGCACCATCTACTGGTCGCCGGCCACCGGCGCGCACGAGGTGCACGGCTGGATCAGGGACGCCTACTGGCGGCTCGGTGGACCGGTGGGGTTCCTGGGGTTCCCGGTGACCGACGAGAACCGGGCGGCTGACGGGGTGGGGGCGTTCAGTCACTTCCAGGGTGGGTCGGTGTTCTCCTCGCCGGGCACGGGGGCGCACGAGGTGCACGGGTGGATCCGGGACGAGTGGTTCGCCCTGGGTGCCGAGCGGGGGTTCCTGGGCTATCCGGTCAGCGACGAGAACCGGGCGGCTGACGGGGTGGGGGCGTTCAGTCACTTCCAGGGTGGGTCGGTGTTCTCCTCGCCGGCCACCGGCGCGCACGAGGTGCACGGGTGGATCCGGGACAAGTGGTTCGCCCTGGGTGCCGAGCGGGGGTTCCTGGGCTATCCGGTCAGCGACGAGAACCGGGCGGCTGACGGGGTGGGGGCGTTCAGTCACTTCCAGGGTGGGTCGGTGTTCTCCTCGCCGGCCACCGGCGCGCACGAGGTGCACGGGTGGATCCGGGACAAGTGGTTCGCCCTGGGTGCCGAGCGGGGGTTCCTGGGCTATCCGGTCAGCGACGAGAACCGGGCGGCTGACGGGGTGGGGGCGTTCAGTCACTTCCAGGGTGGGTCGGTGTTCTCCTCGCCCGCCACGGGGGCGCACGAGGTGCACGGCGCCATCCGCGACCGCTGGGCCGCCCAGGGCTGGGAACGCGGCCCGCTGGGCTACCCGATCACCGACGAGTACACCGTCAACGGCGGCCGGCAGAGCGACTTCCAGACCGGCTTCCTGCGGTGGACGGCGGCCACCGGGGCGGTGCGCACCGCGCTGCTCGAGCCGTACGAGCACGCGGGCACCTGGGTCACCCGCTACCGCTTCAGCCGCGAGTACGGCGGGGCGAACCCGGTGACCACCCCGGCCCAGGTCGACGCGATGGCCGACGCCGGCGTGCACACGCTCCATCTCCAGGCGGCCGTCGACGACCCGGCGTACCCGAGCCTGCTCAGCCCCGACCTGCTGGGCCAGTTCCTGACCCGCGCCCACGCCCGGGGCATGCAGGTCGTCGCGTGGTACCTGCCGCACTTCACCGACGTCGCGGCCGACCTGCGCCGGTTCCAGGCGATGGCGGACTTCCGCGCCTCCGGGCAGGCCTTCGACGCCATCGGCGTGGACATCGAGGACCGCACGGTCACCGACGTCGCCACCCGCAACGCCCGGCTGGTCGACCTCTCCGCCCGCCTTGCCGCGGCCCTGCCCGGCACGACGCTGGCGGCCATCGTCCTGCCGCCGGTGGTCACCGACGTGCTCAACACCGCCTACTGGCCTGACTTCCCGTGGCGGCAGCTCAGCGGCTCCTACCAGGTGTGGATGCCGATGGCCTACTGGACCAACCGCACCGCGGAGTCGGGCTGGCGCGACCCCTACCGGTACACCGCCGAGAACGTCGCCCGCGTCCGCACGAACCTGGGGGAGCCGTGCGCGGCCGTCTCGGTGATCGGCGGCTACGGCACGACGGTGACCGCCGCCGACTACCGGGCGATGGCCCAGGCCGCCGCGGACCAGGGCGCCGTAGGCGTCTCGGTGTTCGACTGGGCGACGACCCCGGTGGGGTCCTGGCCGCCGCTGCGCGGCTACGACGTGCGGGGCTGCTGACGGGTCAGAAGGCGGAGCGGCAGTCGCGGGCGCGGAGCTCGGCGAGGTAGTCGTCCGGCGCCCCGGCGGCCTCGGCGGCGTCGGCGATCGCGCCCAGGTGCCGCGCCGAGGGCAGCCCGCCCTCGAAGGCGTCCAGCGCGTAGACGTAGGCGACGACGTCGCCGCCGAGGGTGTGCACCCGCAGGTTCAGCTTGCGGTAGAGGCCGCGGTCGGCGCCCTCCCAGGCGTCGAGCTCGCGCTCGTCGGCGGGCGTGAGGTCGTAGAGCGCGACGAACACGCCGGGCGCCTCGCGGTCCTCGGCGGGCACCAGGGTGGCCAGCGCTCCCTCCCAGCCGTACTCCTCGCCGCCGAAGGCGAGCCGCCAGCCGCGGATCCAGCCGGTGCCGACGTGCGGGGAGGACGGGCAGCGGCGCAGCATCTGCTCGGGGTCCATGTTGGACCCGTACGCGGCGTAGAGACCCATCGCCGACCGAGCCTACGGCCGGTGTGGCCCGCGCGACCCCGTGAGCCTGCCGACACCACCCGCCCGGGCTGGGAGGATGGACGGCGAACCCCCCGGTCCACGACGCAGGAGACCCGCATGACCCGCATCGTCATCATCGGCGGCGGCCCGGCCGGCTACGAGGCCGCGCTGGTGGCCGCCTCTCTGGGTGCGCAGGTCACCGTCGTCGAACGCGACGGCCTCGGGGGCGCCAGCGTCCTCACCGACTGCGTGCCCTCGAAGACCTTCATCGCCGCCGCGGGCACCATGACCTCGGTCCGCGACTCGAGCGTCCTCGGCCTGCGCGGCGCCGACCTCGCCACCGTCGGCCTGGACCTCGCCTCGGTCAACGCCCGGGTCAAGGGCCTGGCCGTCGCCCAGTCCGCCGACATCCACGCCCGCCTGGAGGCAGAGGGCGTGCGCCTGGTGTCCGGGCAGGGCCGGCTCGCCGACGACGTCCGGGGGCTGGTCGAGCACCGCGTCGAGATGCTCGACCGCGACAGCGGGGTGCGGGAGACGCTCGAGTGCGACGTCGTCCTCGTCGCCACCGGAGCCGACCCCCGCGTGCTGCCCGGCAGCGAGCCCGACGGCGAGCGGATCCTCGACTGGCGCCAGCTCTACGACCTCGACGAGATGCCCGAGCACCTCGTCGTCGTCGGGTCGGGCGTCACCGGCGCGGAGTTCGCCTCCGGCTACCTCGAGGCCGGCGTGCCGGTCACCCTCGTCTCCTCCCGCGACCAGGTGCTGCCCGGCGAGGACGCCGACGCCGCCGACGTCATCGCCGAGGTCTTCCAGGCCCGCGGCGGGCGGATCGCCGAGCGCGGCCGCGCCGCGTCGGTGACCCGCACCGAGAAGGGCGTGCTGGTCGAGCTCACCGACGGGCGCACCGTCGAGGGCTCGCACGCGCTGATGACCGTCGGCACCGTGCCGAACACCGCCGGCCTCAACCTCGAGGCGTGCGGCGTGGAGCTGCGCGAGTCCGGCCACGTCGTCGTCGACCGGGTGTCGCGCACCAACGTGCCCGGCATCTACGCCGCCGGCGACGTCACCGGTGTCTTCCAGCTCGCCAGCGTCGCGGCCATGCAGGGCCGCATCGCCATGTGGCACGCGCTCGGCGAGGCGGTACAGCCGATCCGGCTCAAGACGGTGGCCGCCAACGTGTTCACCCACCCGGAGATCGCCACGGTCGGCGTGCAGGAGAAGACGCTGCCCGAGGGCCACGACCTCGACGTCGTCCGGCTGCCGCTGGCCACCAACGCGCGGGCCAAGATGAGCGACCTGCACGCCGGGTTCGTGAAGCTGTTCGCCCGCAAGGCCACCGGTGTCGTCGTCGGCGGGGTGGTCGTGTCGCCCGGCGCCAGCGAGCTGATCCTGCCGATCGCGCTGGCGGTCACCAAGGGCCTGACCGTCAGCGACCTCGCGCACACCTTCGCCATCTACCCGTCGCTGTCGGGCTCGATCACCGAGGCCGGCCGGAGGCTGATGGGGGCCGACGCGCTGGCGTGACGCGTGTGACGGCCGGGACGCGGGGGACGGGGCCGTCGGGGCGCGTGTGACGGGTGGGGTCCCGGGTGGTGCACCTGGGATGCCGGTCCGCCGATGCCGGGAGGGATGCACGCCTCCCGAGTCCTGTCGCGGTCCCTCCGGCGGGCCATCGCCCTCACCGGCGCCGTCGTCGTGCTGTGCGCCGGCCCGGTGGCCGTGGCCCGGGCTGACGACAGCGCCACCACCGTCGTCGGGGAGCTCGTGCAGGCCTGGCCGGAGACCTCGCTCGAGGGCCAGCACGCCGGGGAGTCCCACGAGCAGCCGCTGACCTTCGTCGAGGGCGCCGACGGCACCTCGGTGCGCGTCCCGACCGACGCGGTCGCCGGCATCGACGTCGGCAGCACCGTCGAGGTGACCGTGGGCGGCACCGCCGACGACGAGGCGACCGAGGACGGCTACGAGCCGGCGCTCGAGGTGCTGGACACGCAGGTGGTGCGCACCGCACGGGCGGCGACCACGGTCCCGGCCGGTTCGGTGACCAACCAGGTCACCGTCGCGATGGTCGCGCCCGCCGGCGGCACCCCGGACGGCACCGCGCTCGCGGACGTCGTCGACGCGGTCAACGGCGACGTCGCGGCCTTCTGGGCGCAGCAGACCGCCGGCGCGGTGACCGTCGGGGTCACCGCCGCCCACGACTGGATCACCACCGCCGCCGGCTGCGCCGACCCCACCGCGCTGTGGGACGAGGTCGCCGCGCGCGTCGGCTTCCAGGCCGGCCCCGGCCGCCACCTGCTGCTCTACGTCAGCAGCCGGCCGCAGGACCTGCCCGGCTGCTCCTACGCCCTGGGGCAGGTCGGCGCGAACCCCGCCTCGGGCGGGCGGCTCTACGTCCGCGACGACCTGCCCTCGGTCATCGCCCACGAGCTCGGCCACAACTTCGGTCTCGGCCACTCGAGCGCGCTGCAGTGCGACGGCACGGTGGAGGCCGCCGTCGAGACCGGCACCTGCCGCACCGCCGCCTACCGCGACTTCTACGACGTCATGGGCGTCTCCTGGGACCGGATCGGCACCCTCACCGCCGCGCAGGCCGACCGGCTCGGCGTCCTCCCGGCCGTGGCCGTGCAGGCCGCCGGCGAGGGGACGACGACGGCGACGCTCGCGCCGCTCGGCGGTGCCACCGGCACCCGCGCGCTGCGCCTGACCGACGCCGCCGGCACCGACTACTGGCTGGAGTACCGCACCGCCGCCGGCCGCGACGCGTGGCTGGCCTCGGACAACCGGTACCGGCTCGACAGCGGCGTGCTGCTGCACCGCGCCGGCGGCATGCCGGACACCTCGCTGCTGCTCGACGGCAGCCCGTCGGCCGCGGCCGGCTGGGAGGCCGACCTGCAGACGGCGCTGGTGCCGGGCGTGCCGGTCGCCGTCGCCGGCGGCGCGCTCACCGTGACCCTCGACGCGGTCACCCCGGCCGGCGCCACGGTGACCGTCGTCCGCCCGTCCGCGGCGGCCGGCGCGCCTTCCCCCGCGCCGGCCGCCCCGGAGCCGCAGCTCCTGTCCGGCACTCCCGGGACGGTCGCCCCCGTGCCCGCCGCCGCCCCGGCCGCGCCGCCGGCCCCTGCCGTCGCGCCGGTCACCCCGGCGCCCGCGCCCGCGGTCGAGGACCCCGCCCCGGTCGCGGCGGCGCCGGTCGAGGCGGCCGCCACGGAGCCCGCCGGCAGCGGCTGGACCACCCCGGCGCTCGCGGCCGGCGGCGTCGTCGGTCTCGGCGGGACCGTGCTGGCCACCCGCCGCGTCCTCCCGCGCCTGCGCCGCGGCTGACTCACTCCCGGGAGGGGTCCAGTTCGCGCGCGGACACGCCGATGGAGGAGCCAGCGCCGTCGATCGACGGCCCCGACCTGGAGACGTCCGTGCACCTCGCTCCCCGTCCGCGGGTCCTCGCCGCCGCGGCCCTCGCCGCCGTGCTCGTCCCGCTGGTGGGGACCGGGCCGGCCTCCGCCGACGACGCGCCGGCCGTCGGCGACACCGTCGTCGGGGAGCTGGTCCAGGCCTGGGCCGAGCACGCGGACCCGGAGGAGGCGGCCGAGCACGCCGACGAGGCCCTGCTCAGCTGGGTGACCGAGGCCGACGGGACCAGCGTCCACGTGGACACCGCGGACGTCGACGACCTCCCGGTCGGCGCGACCGTCGCGGTCACCCTCGGTGCGGAGGTGCCCGCCGAGCCGGGGACGCCCGCGGGTACCGAGCCGGTGCACGAGGTCCTCGACGCGGAGGTCGTGGAGCCCGCGGAGGCCGCACCGGTGGCCCCCGCCTCGGCGCCGTACACCAACGAGGTCACCGTGGTGCTGGCCGCGCCGCGCGGGACGTCCCCGGACGCCACCACCGTGCAGCAGGTCGTCGACCAGGTGAACGGGCCGGTGGCCGACTTCTGGGAGACCCAGAGCAACGGCGCCGTGCGCATCCACGCCACCGCCGGGCGGGAGACCTGGGTCCCCACGACCGTGGCGTGCGACAGCTCGGCGGCCATGTGGACCGACGTCGCTCGGCAGATCGGCTGGACCAGCGGCCCGGGGCGGCACCTGCTGCTCTACGTCCCCGGCTTCCGGAACGACCCGAACGACCCCTGTGCGTACGGCCTGGCCCAGATCGGCTCCGCGCCCGGCGCGGGCGGTGCCCTCTACGTCCGCGGCGTCCGGACCTCGGTCATCGCCCACGAGTTCGGCCACAACTTCGGTCTCGGTCACGCCTCGGCGGTGCAGTGCGACGACTCATCCGAGTCCGGCCCCTGCCGGATCGTGTCCTACGGGGACTGGTACGACGTCATGGGCGTCTCGTGGAACGAGGTCGGCTCGCTCAACGCCCCCCACGCCGCGCGGCTGGGCTTCCTGCCCTCCTCGGCGACGGCGAGCTTCACCGCGGCCGACCAGGGCGGCACCTGGTCGCTATCCCCCCTCGGCAGCCGCAGCGGCACGCGGGTGCTGTCCCTCGTGGGGAACGACGGCGTCCGCTACTGGTTGGAGTACCGGGCCGCCGTCGGCCAGGACGCCTGGCTCGACCCGGAGATCGGCTACGGCTTCGAGCCGGGGGTGCTCGTGCACACCGACGGGCCCGGTCCGCGCGACGACACCTCCCTGCTGCTGGACGGCACCCCGTCGGCGCAGGCGGACTGGGCCGCCGACGAGCAGACCGTGCTGCCCGCGGGCGGGCAGGTCACCGTCGGCGGACTCGCCATCCGGGTCTCGAGCGCGACGGCGGCGGGCGCCGCGGTCAGCGTGCTGCGCGGTGTCCCCGTGCCGGCGGCCGACAGCCCGATCACGGTCCTGCACCGCGACCTCGGAGGCGACGCCGGCCGCCTCGGTGCGCCCCTGGGTCCCGAGCAGTGCGGCCTGCGCGACGGTGGCTGCACCCGCTCCTTCGCGGGCGGCGTGGTGATGTGGTCCCCGGCCACCGGGGCCCGGGTGCTCGAGGGCGCCATCCTCCAGCAGTGGATCTACGCCGACGGCCTCGCCGGCGCCCTGGGGTACCCGGTGGGCGACATGGTCTGCGGCCTGGTGCGGGGCGGCTGCGGGCAGCACTTCCAGGGCGGCTCGGTCTACTGGTCCCCGGCCACCGGCGCACACGCGTTGAGCGGCGGCATCCGCGGCTACTGGGCCGGGACGGGCTGGGAGTGGGGCTGGCTCGGCTACGCCACGGGCGACATGTCCTGCGTCGACGGGCGCTGCACGCAGTACTTCGAGGGCGGCGTCGTGGCCTGGACCGCGGCCACCGGCACCCACGGCACCGGCGGCGCCATCGCCCAGCGGTGGTTCATCACCTGGCACCACCAGGGGATCGGCATGCCGACGACGGAGATGGTCTGCGGCCTGCCGCGCGGCGGCTGCGGGCAGCAGTTCCAGGGTGGCTCGATCTACTGGTCCCCGGCCACCGGCGCGCAGGCCGTGTCCGGCGCCATCCGCGGCTTCTGGAGTGGGCAGGGCTGGGAGCGCGGCGCCCTGGGCTACCCGCGGACGGACATGACCTGCCCCGACGGCGTCTGCCTCCAGGACTTCGAGGGCGGGATGGTCGTCTGGTCGGCCCCGACCGGGACGCACGCGGTCGCCGGGGCGATCCGCAGCCGCTGGCTGGCCCAGCGGATCGAGCTCGGGGCCCCCACCACGGAGATGTGGTGCGGCATGGTCCGCGGCGGCTGTGGCCAGCACTTCGCCGCCGGCGCGTCGGTGTACTGGTCGCCCGGCACCGGGGCGCTCGCCGTGGCAGGCGCGATCCGGGGCGCCTGGGCCGCCCAGGGGTGGGAGCTGGGCCGCCTGGGCTACCCGGCGTCGGTCATGACCTGCCGGACCGAGTGCCTGCAGTCCTTCGAGGGCGGCCGGGTGACCTGGTCGCCGCAGGCCGGCACGCGGGTGGCGTACACGCGCTGAGACGCGCAGCGGCCCGGCGGGAGCTCCCGCCGGGCCGCTCTCTCGCGCTGCTCAGGCCGGCTCGGGCCGGCTCAGGCCGTCGCCCCCTCGGTGTCGGCGATCGTGCAGATCACCGCGCCGCTGGTGACGGTCGCGCCGACCTCGGCGGACAGGCCGGTCACCGTGCCCGCCTTGTGCGCGGTGAGGGGCTGCTCCATCTTCATCGCCTCGAGGACGACGACGAGGTCCCCGGCCTCGACCGTGTCGCCCTCGTCGACGGCGACCTTCACGATCGTGCCCTGCATCGGCGAGGTCAGGGAGTCCCCGGACGTCGCGGAGCCGCCGTGGCCCGAGCCCCGCTTGCGCGGCTTGGCGCCACCACCGGCGGCCACCGGAGCCCCGCCGCCCGCGGCGAGCCCGGCGGGCAGGGAGACCTCCAGGCGCCGCCCGCCGACCTCGACGACGACGGTCTGCCGCGGCGCCGCCTCCTCGGCCTCCGCCGGCGCGGCGCTGTACGGCTGCACCTGGTTGTCCCACTCGGTCTCGATCCAGCGGGTGTGCACGGTGAACGGCGCGCTGGTGAACGCCTCGTCGCGGACCACCGCCCGGTGGAACGGGACGACCGTGGGCATGCCCTCGACGACCAGCTCGTCCAGCGCGCGGCGGGCGCGCTGCAGCGCCTCCTCGCGGCTGGCGCCGGTGACGATCAGCTTGGCCAGCATCGAGTCGAACGCGCCGGCCACCTCGCCGCCGGTCTCGACGCCGGAGTCCCAGCGCACGCCCGGTCCCTGAGGGATCTCCAGCCGGGTGACCGGGCCGGGGGCCGGCATGAAGTTGCGGCCGGCGTCCTCGGCGTTGATCCGGAACTCGATGCTGTGCCCGCGCGGGGTCGGGTCCTCGGTGATCTCCAGCGGCAGGCCCTCGGCGATGCGGAACTGCTGGCGCACCAGGTCGATGCCACTGGTCTCCTCGCTGACCGGGTGCTCGACCTGCAGGCGGGTGTTGACCTCGAGGAAGGAGATCGAGCCGTCGGTGCCGACGAGGTACTCGACGGTGCCGGCGCCGTGGTAGCCGGCCTCCCGGCAGATCGCCTTGGCCGACTCGTGGATGCGCGCCCGCTGCTCGTCGGTGAGGAACGGCGCGGGGGCCTCCTCGACCAGCTTCTGGTTGCGCCGCTGCAGCGAGCAGTCGCGGGTGCCGACGACGACCACGTTGCCGTGCGTGTCGGCCAGGACCTGCGCCTCCACGTGCCGCGGCTTGTCGAGGAACCGCTCGACGAAGCACTCGCCGCGGCCGAAGGCGGACACGGCCTCGCGCACGGCGGAGTCGAACAGGTGGGGGATCTCCTCCTCGGTGCGGGCGACCTTCAGGCCGCGCCCGCCACCGCCGAACGCGGCCTTGATCGCCACCGGCAGGCCGTGCTCCCGGGCGAAGGCGAGCACCTCGTCGGCGCCGGAGACCGGGTCCTTGGTGCCGGGCACCAGCGGCGCGCCGGCCCTGGTGGCGATGTGCCGGGCGGCGACCTTGTCGCCGAGGGCGACGATCGACTCGGGGGAGGGTCCGATCCAGGTCAGCCCGGCGTCGAGGACGGCCCGGGCGAAGTCGGCGTTCTCCGACAGGAACCCGTAGCCCGGGTGCACGGCGTCGGCGCCGGAGCGCGCCGCGGCGTCGATGATCTTCTCGACGACCAGGTAGGAGTCGCCGGGCGTCGTCCCGCCCAGGGCGAACGCCTCGTCGGCGGCGCGCACGTGGAGTGCGTCCCGGTCGGGCTCGGCGTAGACGGCGACGCTGGTCAGGCCGGCGTCGCGGCACGCGCGGGCGACCCGGACGGCGATCTCGCCGCGGTTGGCGATGAGGACCTTCTGCACCGGTCGACTCCCTCGTTCGTGGACCGCCCGGACTGTAGCCAGGCGACGGCGACCTCCTCCCGGCAGGGCAGGGGGTGGTCCACCGGCCGGCCCGTGAGGTGGACCGTTCCGTCCCCTGCGACCTCCGTCGTCCCACCCACCCCGCCGGTCGCAGGGCTCCCTCGACGGGCGCGGCGGTGCGCTTCCATGACAGCGTGAGCGCGAGTACGCGAGACGAGCCCCGGCCGGTGCGCGCCCTGCGCCGGCGTCACCTCGGCCGGGGCGCCGGTGCCGTGCTGACGACGCTGATCGCCGTCGTCGCCGCGGTCCTGGTCGTCGTGCCCGGCCGCCCCGCGGCGGCCGCGTGGGTGCCGCCGAACGCGACACAGCTGGTGACCGTCGAGGTGCCGAGCTCCACGTCGACGACCGGCAGCCTGCGGGCGTGGGAGCGCACCGCGTCCGGGTGGCGCCTGGTGTTCGGGCCGGTGCCCGCGCGCGTGGGTGCTGCAGGTGTCGGCCAGGCGCGCGAGGGGATCTCCGTGACGCCCGCCGGCACCTACCCGCTGACCGGTGGCTTCGGCCGCCAGCCGAACCCGGGCACGGCGCTGCCGTACTTCCAGACCGACGAGCTCGACTGGTGGGACGGCAACCCGAGCTCGCCCACCTACAACACGCACGTCCGCCAGGTGACCAGCCCGGGCGGGGCGAGCGAGAACCTGTACCGGACCGGCGCCGTCTACGACTACGCGGTCACCATCGGCTACAACCTCGCCCGGGTCCCCGGCGCCGGGTCGGCGATCTTCCTGCACGTCGCGAACAGCTCGGCGACCGGCGGGTGCGTGTCGATCGAGCGCGGTGCGCTGGTCACGCTCATGCGCTGGCTGCGCCCCGAGGCCGCACCGCACATCATGGTCAACGTCGCGCCGGTGCAGAACGCCATCGCCGACCGCTGGTACGCGGCGGGCGGCCAGGCGTCCCTGCTGGGGCTGCCCACCGGAGGAGAGCGAGCCGTGGGCGACGGCCGGGGCGCGACCCAGGACTTCGAGGCCGGCTCGAGCTCCTGGTCGGCGGCGACCGGTGCCCACTGGGTGGTCAACGGCATCGCCCGCTCGTGGTGGGCCACGGGCAGGGAGCGCGGTCGCCTGGGGTATCCGGTGACCGACGAGGTGGCGACCGTCGACCGCACCGGGGCCTTCTCCTGGTTCGAGCGCGGCGCCGTGTACTGGTCGCCGTCGAGCGGCTCGCACTGGATGACCGGCGGGATCCTCGACGCCTGGATCCGGCAGGGCTACGAGCAGGGCCGCCTCGGTTACCCGGTGACCGACGAGCTGGCCACCGCGGACGGCCGCGGGGCCTTCTCCTGGTTCCAGCGGGGCGCCGCGTACTGGTCGGCGTCGACCGGTACGCACTGGATGACCGGCGGGATCCTCGACGCCTGGATCCGGCAGGGCTACGAGCAGGGTCCCCTGGGTTACCCGGTGACCGACGAGCTGGCCACCGCGGACGGCCGCGGGGCCTTCTCCTGGTTCCAGCGGGGCGCCGCGTACTGGTCGGCGTCGACCGGTACGCACTGGATGACCGGCGGGATCCTCGACGCCTGGATCCGGCAGGGCTACGAGCAGGGCCCGCTGGGCTACCCGACGAGCGACCCCTACGCGTGGGGCGGGGGGACGCGGGTCGACTTCCAGGGCGGCTCGCTGGTGGCGGACCGGTCGGGGGTCGTCACCCGGCTCTGAGCCCCAACTCGTCGGGACGGGAACCCCGCCGGTCACCGCAGGACCGGCGGGCTCCCGTCGTCCGTGGACACGGCACGGCCGCCGGGGCGGCCGTGTGCAGGAGTCGGCGCGCAGGCCGCTGCGTGCGGGGGGAGGAGGGCGCTCAGCCGCCGCAGCGCAGGTCGAGGTCGACCGCTCCGACGCCGGTGTCCTGGCCGAGCAGGGTCGTGGTCACGACGAGCGCTGTGTAGATTCCTCCCGCTGTCGTGTGCCGCCACGGCTAGGGTGCCGGGGATGACGCGGGACCCGGGCCGGCAGGCCGCGCCACTGAACGCCGGCTACGACGACGCCCCCGGCGAGTACGACGACCTGCGCGCCTCGGGGCACATGGCCCGCCGCCGCCACGACTACTTCACGCAGGTCGTGCGCGGGACACCCGGTCCGGTCCTCGAGCTGGGCGCGGGGACGGGGACCCTGCTCCGCACCCTGGCCGCACGGTTCCCCGACCGCAGCTTCCTCGGCGTCGAGCCGCTGGACGCCTACGTCGACTACGCCCGGGAGCGGGCACGTCGGGACGGGCTGGGCAACGTCCGCTTCGAGGTGGGCGCGGGTGAGGACCTCGGCGCGGTGGTGCCGGCGGGTTGGGCCGGCCTCGTGCTCACCGTCGACACGCTGCACCACGTCGTCGACGGGCCGCGGGTGAGCCGGGAGCTCGCCCGCGCCACCCGGCCCGGCGGCCGCTGGCGCGCGATGGAGCCCAACCGCCAGCACCCGTGGGTCTGGCTCTACCACGTCCTGACCCCGGGGGAGCGGACCTTCCCGCCGGGCCGCTTCCTCCGGGTGGCCGGGCAGGCGGGCTGGCGGCTGCACGCGCGCGAGCGGATGTTCGTCGTCCCGAGCGGCACGCCGCCGCTGCCCGCGTGGGCCGCCCGCGCCGAGCGGGCGCTGGAGCGGCTGCCGGTCGTCTCCGGGGCCGTCGTGCACGACCTCGTGCGGAGCTGAGGTCAGCGCCGCCAGAGGTCGGTGACCGTCAGCCCGCGGCGGCGCAGCTGCTCCCGCAGCGCGGCCAGCGACAGCCCGATCACCGATGCGGGGTCGCCCTCGACCCGGCGCACGAAGGGGGCGCCGAGGCCGTCGAGGGTGAACGCGCCCGCGACCGCCAGCGGCTCGCCGGTGGCGAGGTAGACCTCGACCTCCGCGGGGGTCGGGGTGGCGAAGTGCACGACGGTCGAGGTGACGACGACGTCGCGGGACTCGACCGCCCCGCCGCGGACGTCGAGCAGCGCCTGGCCGGTGTGCAGCACGCCCGAGCGACCCGACATCCGCCGCCAGCGCTCCCGCGCCTCGGCGGCGTCGGCCGGCTTGCCCATCGCCTGCCCGCGGAACTCCAGCAGGGAGTCCGCGCCCACCACCAGGGCGTCGTCCTCCCGCCCGGCGACGGCCGCCGC
This sequence comes from Geodermatophilus sp. SYSU D00879, assembly GCF_054050375.1. Lineage (NCBI taxonomy): Bacteria > Bacillati > Actinomycetota > Actinomycetes > Geodermatophilales > Geodermatophilaceae > Geodermatophilus > Geodermatophilus sp. SYSU D00879. The sequence goes on along the minus strand of NZ_JBJGZF010000002.1, from coordinate 429,967 downwards.
CTTGGCCGCCGCCAGCAGCGCGACCCGCTCGGCGACGCGCGGCGCGGTCACCGTGGTCTCGTCGACGTCGCTGACCACGACCTCGGGCGCGAGGCCCGCCTGGCGCAGCAGCGCCAGCCGGGCCGGGGACGCCGAGGCCAGGACCAGACGGTGGGTCTCGCTCATGCGAACCTCCCGGACGCGCGCCAGCCGCCGGGGCCGGGCCGCAGCGGCTGGCGGTGCGCGTCGGCCCGGCTCGCCCACGCCCCGACCGGGGTCGGGCGCCGCCGCGGCCGGCGCTGCGAGAGCGCGGCCACGACGACGGTGAGGGCGGCGAGCTCCTCGGCGGTCGGCTCGCCGCGGACCACCCGCAGCAGCGGGCGCTGCGCGTCCTCGCTCACAGCGGGATGTTCCCGTGCTTCTTCGGGGGCAGCGTCTGGCGCTTGTTGGCCAGCAGCCGCAGCGCCTTCGTGATCTCGATGCGGGTCTCCGAGGGGCGGATCACCTGGTCCACGTACCCGCGGTCGGCCGCGATGTACGGCGACAGCAGCGCGTCCTCGTACTCGGTGATGAGCTCCGCGCGGCGGGCGTCGGCGTCCGGGGCGTCGGCCAGCTCCCGCCGGTAGAGGATGTTCACCGCTCCCTGGGCGCCCATGACGGCGACCTGCGCGGTCGGCCAGGCCAGGTTCAGGTCGGCGCCGAGGTGCTTGGACCCCATGACGTCGTAGGCGCCGCCGTAGGCCTTGCGCGTGATGACCGTGATCTTCGGGACCGTGGCCTCGGCGTAGGCGTAGATGAGCTTCGCGCCGCGGCGGATGATCCCCTCCCACTCCTGCGACGTCCCGGGGAGGAAGCCCGGGACGTCGACGAAGGTGAGCACCGGGACGTTGAAGGCGTCGCAGGTGCGCACGAAGCGGGCGGCCTTCTCGCTGGCGTCGATGTCCAGCGTGCCGGCGAACTGGGTGGGCTGGTTGGCCACGACGCCGACCGGCCGGCCCTCGACGCGGCCGAAGCCGACCACGATGTTCGGCGCGAACAGCGCCTGCACCTCGAGGAACTCGCCGTCGTCGAGCACGTGCTCGATGACGGTGTGCATGTCGTAGGGGGTGTTCGGCGAGTCGGGGACGACGGTGTCGAGCTCGTGGTCCTCGTCGGTGACGCCGTCCGGCGTGGTGTCGGCCGGGGCGACCTCGACCGCGGGCAGCGGGTCGAGGTTGTTGCTCGGCAGGTAGGACAGCAGCGCCTTGACGTAGTCCAGGGCGTCGGCCTCGTCCTCGGCCAGGTAGTGCGCGACGCCGGACTTGGTGTTGTGCGTGCGGGCGCCGCCGAGCTCCTCGAGCGTGACGTCCTCGCCGGTCACGGTCTTCACGACGTCGGGACCGGTGATGAACATCTGGCTGGTCTGGTCGACCATCACGATGAAGTCGGTGAGCGCGGGGGAGTAGACGTGCCCGCCGGCCGCGGCGCCCATGACCAGCGAGATCTGCGGGATGACGCCGGAGGCGTGCACGTTGCGGCGGAAGATCTCGCCGTAGAGGCCGAGGGAGACCACGCCCTCCTGGATGCGCGCGCCGCCGCCCTCGTTGATCCCGATGACCGGGCAGCCGTTGCGGATGGCCAGGTCGAGGACCTTGACGATCTTCTCGCCGTAGACCTCGCCGAGGCTGCCGCCGAAGACGGTCACGTCCTGGGAGAACACGCACACCGGGCGGCCGTCGACCGTCCCGTAGCCGGTGACGACGCCGTCACCGAACGGTCGCCGGGCGTCCATGCCGAAGTTGCTGGAGCGGTGGCGGGCGAACTCGTCGAGCTCGGTGAACGAGCCCGGGTCCAGCAGCGCCTCGATCCGTTCCCGGGCGGTCATCTTGCCCGCCGCGTGCTGCTTCTCGACCGCCCGCTCGGAGCCGGCGTGCGTGGCCTCCTGGACGCGGCGCTCGAAGTCCGCCAGCTTGCCGGCGGTCGTGTGGATGTCGATGTCGCCGGGGACGTGCTCGCCGGCGTTCTCCAGTTCAGCCGCACTCACGGCCCGTAGCGTAGGGGAGTGCCCGACACGCCCTCCGCCCGCTGGTCGGAGTTGGACCGCCCCCCGCTCGACGCCGCGGCGCTGCAGGCCGCCCTGACCCGGGACAGCCGGCTGTGGCGCTCCCTGGAGGTGGTCGAGGAGGTCGGCTCCACCAACGCCGTCCTCGCCGAGCGGGCCGCCGACGACGACGTGCCCGAGGGTGCGGTCCTCGTCGCCGAGCACCAGGCCGCCGGGCGGGGCCGGCTCGACCGCACCTGGACCTCGCCGCCGCGGGCCGGGCTGACCGTCTCGGTGCTCCTGCGCCCCGACGTCCCGGCCGCCCGCCGCGGCTGGCTGCCGCTGCTCACCGGCGTGGCGCTGGCCGAGGCCGTCGGCGAGGTCACCGGCGTGCGCACCTCGCTCAAGTGGCCCAACGACCTGCTCGCCGTCGACGGCGCCAAGCTCGCCGGGATCCTGGCCGAGGCGGTCGGGACCGCGGTGGTCGTCGGCACCGGTCTCAACGTCGGCACCCGCCGCGAGGAGCTGCCGCCCACCGGGTCGTCACTGACGCTGGTCACCGGCGCCCCGGTCGACCGCGGGCCGGTGCTGCTGGCCTACCTCCGCGGCCTCGAGCGGCGCTACACCGCCTGGACGGCGGCGCTCGGCGACCCGGTCGCCACCGGCCTGGCCGCGGACTACCTCGCCCGGTGCTCGACGGTCGGCGCCGAGGTGAGCGTCACGCTGCCCGACGGGTCGACGCTGTCGGGCACCGCGACCGCCGTCGACTGGGACGGCCGGCTGGTGGTCCGCACCGACGGCGGCACGGTGGAGCTGGCCAGCGGAGACGTGCAGCACGTCCGGACACGCCCCGCCGGAGCCTGACGCGCGGTCCGCGCTCGGTCATCCTGGCCGGGTGCCCTACCCCGACAGGCTCCTGGCCGACGACGAGGAGGTCGTCGTCCACCTGCACCCGCACTGGACGACGCTGTTCTGGCCCGTGACCGGGCTGTTCGCCGTCGTCGGCGCCGGCTCCTACCTCGCCGCCCTCGTCCCCGCCGGCCGCCAGCAGGGCGTGCTGCGGATGGCCCTGCTGGGCGCCGTCCTGGTCGGCCTGGCGGTCCTCGTGCTGCGGCCGGTGCTCCGCTGGCGCACCACCCACCTGGTCGTCACCACGCACCGGCTGCTGGTCCGCTCGGGCGTCCTGTCCCGCCGCGGCCGGGACGTGCCGCTGTCGCGCGTCACCGACGTCACGTCCCGGCAGACGCTGCGGCAGCGGGTCGTGCGGTCCGGGACGCTGACCGTCGAGACCGCCGGGGAGGGCGGCCCGGTGGTGCTCGAGCGGGTCCCCGCCATCGACGAGGTGCAGGGGGTGCTCACCACGCTGATCGAGGAGGACGCCGACGGATGGGCACCCCGTGTCCTGGAGCCGCGCGTTCACGGCTCAGCGGACCACGCCGGTCTGTCCCGGGGGCGGTCGACGGAGCCGTTGAGCGATTTGTGACGGGTTGACAACTCCCCGACACGACTTCGTGTGTCGCTCCACTCAATGCGCACACCGTGTACGCCTACCGTCTACGGCGGGTGAGGGCGGACGGATCGGTCCTTCCCTCGATGACAGGAGTGGGGTCCCATGCGCGGAGCATCGACGGGCAGCCCTCGCCGTGACATCAGGGCCCTGACCGGGCTCCGGGCCGTGGCAGCCACCTGGGTCATGCTCTTCCACCTGCAGGTGTTCCTCTATCCCTACCTCGACCAGGTGCCGTTCGTGCTCCCGCTGGTCCGGGCTGGATGGACGGGGGTCGAACTCTTCTTCGTGCTGAGCGGGTTCGTCATCACCTTGAGCTACGGCGAGACGATGGGCGGTCGGCCCACCCCGCGACGCGCCCTTCGCTTCGTGATCAACCGCTTTGCCCGCGTCTGGCCGGCCTGGGCCGTGGTCACGGTGGCCATGGGCGGTTGGATCTACCTCGTGCGCGCGTCAGGTCACGATGCCGACGTCGTCGGCGCCCACCCAGACGCCGATCTGCCGACGTTGCTCTCTCAGCTCACGATGACCCAGATGTGGGGCCGGACCGAGCACATGGGTGCGAGTTACGTGGGTCCCGGGTGGTCGATCAGCGCCGAGTGGGCGGCTTACCTCGCCTTTCCCGTCCTCATCGTGGCCCTGTGGTGGGCACGCCGTCTCCCTGCCGCGGTGCTGCTCGTCCTCGCTGTCGCCGTGATGTCTCCGCTGTCGGTCGACGCGTTCCTGCACGGGACGCCCGACACCCAGCAGCACTGGGCCCTGCGCATCACCTGTGGGTTCACCGCAGGCGTCCTCGCGGCGCTCGCGGTCCGCAGGACCGAGCGCAGCGACCGGACCGAGTCCGTGGCCTTCGCCGCGCAGGTGTCGTGCGTTGCGCTGATCGTCACGGGGACCATGTGGGCGCTGTGGCGGCGGGGCGACGACCTCCACGTCGACTACGCGGGCGTCATCGTCGTTCTCTTCCCTGCGCTCGTCGCGGCCCTCGCGGTCACCGACCGTGGGCCGGCGCGCTGGCTCTCGACGTCGCCGCTCGTCTACGGCGGGAAGATCTCGTACTGCCTCTATCTGGTCCACTTCGTCATGATCGACATCGCCGTCGCACTGTTCTGGCAGGACCCGGCAGGGCGGGGGACGCTGACGCCTGGTCAAGCACTCCTCCTGCCCCTGCTCGTCGTCGTCGCCTTCTCGACTGCTGCAGGGCTGCACCACGGCGTGGAAGAGCCCGCACGCCGCCTCGTCCTGGCAGCCGCCGACCGCGTCCTCGTCGGCACCGTGCGCGTGCCGCGGGGGACCGCTGCTGCACCGGTGCCGCCTCCGGCCGAGCCGATGGTCGCCCGTCCTGACCTCCGCACCGCCCGCCTCGTCCCTCACGCCGGTGGGACCCTGTCCTCGACCCGACGATCGGACGGCAACCCGGTGCGCCCCGCGTGGCACGTCAGCGAGAGCCTCCTCCCAGCCGCGGGACGGCGGGTGCCCGTCATGCCGGCCCGGACGCCCTCCGAGGCCTGAGCCGCGACGGTTCTGTCGGCACCCCGTCCTACCCTGCGCGCCCATGCGACTGCTGCACACCTCGGACTGGCACATCGGGCGGTCGCTGCACGGTGCGGAGCTGCTCGCCGAGCAGGAGGCGGTGCTGTCCGGGCTGGCCCGGTTGGTGGCCGAGGAGGGCGTCGACGCCGTCGTCGTGGCCGGGGACGTCTACGACCGGGCGGTGCCCTCGGCCGACGCGCAGGCGGTCCTCGACCGGGTGGTCGGCCGCCTGGTCGGCGCCGGCGCCACGGTCGTCCTCACCCCGGGCAACCACGACTCGGCGCGGCGGCTGGGCACCTTCTCCTCGCTGCTGACCAAGGCCGGGCTGCACGTCCGCGCCGAGACCGCGCGGCTGGACGAGCCGGTGCTGCTTCCCGACGCGCACGGCGAGGTGGCCGTCTACGGGCTGCCCTACCTCGAGCCGGAGATCGCCCGGCACGAGCTCGGCGTGCCGGACGCGCGCAGCCACGAGGGCGTCCTGCGGGCGGCGATGGACCGGGTGCGCGCCGACCTGTTCCTGCGCCCCGGCACCCGCTCGGTGGTGCTCGCGCACGCCTTCGTCGGCGGCGGGGTGGCCAGCGACAGCGAGCGCGACATCTGCGTCGGCGGGGTGGACGTGGTGCCGGCGCCGGTGTTCGACGGCGTCGACTACGTGGCGCTGGGGCACCTGCACCGCCCGCAGACGCTCAGCGACCGGATGCGCTACAGCGGCTCCCCGCTGGGGTACTCCTTCGGCGAGGCCGGGCAGGACAAGCAGGTGTGGCTGGTCGACCTCGACGCCGGCGGGCTGGCCGGCGTCCGGTCCGTGCCGCTGCCCGCGCCCCGGCCGCTGACCGTGCTCACCGGCACCCTCGACGACCTGCTCGCCGACCCCGCCCACACCGCCGCCGAGGAGGCCTGGGTGTCCGCCCGGCTCACCGACCCCGTCCGCCCCGCCGACCCGATGCGCGCGCTGCGCTCCCGGTTCGGCCACTGCGTGCACCTGGAGTGGATCGGCGGCACCGCCGGCGGCGACGGTCGCAGCTACCGGGAGCGGCTGCGCGGCCGGGACGACCTCGACGTGGCGGGGGAGTTCGTCGCGCACGTCCGCGGTGGGGTGGGCGTCACGGCCGCCGAGCGTGACCTGCTGGCCCGGGCGCTGGGCGCCGCGGGCCGCGAGGAGCTGACCCGGTGAGGCTGCACAGCCTCAGCCTCACCGCCTTCGGGCCCTTCGCCGGCACCGAGACCGTCCGGGTCGACGAGGTGGCCCGCGACGGGCTGTTCCTGCTCTGGGGCCCCACCGGGGCGGGCAAGACGACGCTGCTCGACGCCGTGGTCTTCGCGCTCTACGGCACCGTCCCCGGCGCCCGCGGCGAGGCCCGCCGGCTGCGCAGCGACCACGCAGACGCGGCCACCCGCACCGAGGTCTCCTGCGAGCTGACCCTCGCCGGCGAGCGGCTGCTGGTCGTCCGCCGCCCGGAGCAGACCCGGCCGAAGAAGCGCGGCAGCGGCGAGACCACCGAGCAGGCCAAGCTCACCGTGCAGCGCGCGACGGCCGACGGCTGGGAGCCGGTGAGCACCCGGATCGACGAGGGCTCGGAGTACCTGCGGGTGCGGCTGGGCCTGTCGGCCGAGCAGTTCTGCCAGGTGGTGCTGCTGCCCCAGGGCGACTTCGCCCGGTTCCTGCGGGCCGAGCCCGAGGACCGCGGCCGGCTGCTGCGCACCCTGTTCGACGTCGACCGGTTCGCCCGCGCCGAGGACTGGCTGGCCGGGGAGCGGCGGGCCGCCGAGGAGGAGCTGCGCGCCGACCGGCACCGGGTGAGCACGCTGCTGCACCGCGTCGCCCAGATCGCCGACGTCGAGGTGCCCGAGGAGCTCGCGCCCGAGCTGGTCGGCGCCCGCCCCGGCGCCTCGGTCGGCGCCTGGGTGACCGGGGTGCGCGGCCGGGCGGCCGAGCGGCTGGTCCGCGCCGCCGCCGAGGCCGACGACGCGGCCGCGGCGAGCACCCGGGCCGAGGCGGAGCTCGCCGCCGCGCGGGCGCTGGCCGACCGGCACGCCCGCCGCGACCGGGCCCGCGCCGAGCTGGAGCGGCTCACCGCCCGCGAACCGGAGCTGGCGCCGCTGCGGGACCGGGCCGACGCCGGCCGCCGCGCCGAGGTGCTGCGCGACGTCCTGGACGCCGCCGCGCGCGCCGTCCGCGCCGCCGAGCGGGCCGCCGCCGCCCGCGAGGCCACCGAGGCCGCCTGGGCCGCGGTCTCCGGCGGGCGCCCGGCCGGCCCCGAGCCGGCGCGGGAGCTGCGCGACGCCGCGGCCGCGGTGCGGACCCTGCTGCCCGAGGCCGACCGCGCCGCGGGCCTGGCCGCTGAGGTCACCCGGCTGGCCCGCGAGGGCGAACGGCTCACCGGCCGCGTCGCCGACGGCGCCCGCGCCGTCGAGGAGGAGCCCGCCCGCGTCGCCGCGGCGCAGGCCCGGCTCGACGCCGCGCAGGCCGCCGCCGCCCGCCTGCCCGGCCTCGTCGCCGCGGACGAGGCCGCCCGCGCCGCCCTGGAGGCCGCCACCCGCGCCGCGGAGGTGACCGGCCGGCTCGACCGCGCCGCCAAGGCCGCCGACGCCGCCCGGCTGGGCTGGCTGGAGGCGCGCGAGCGGCTGGTCGAGGTGCGCACCGCCCGGCTCGAGGGCATGGCCGCCGAGCTCGCCGCCGGGCTGACCGACGGCGCCGACTGCCCGGTGTGCGGCTCGGCCGAGCACCCGCGCCCCGCGGTGCCGGCCGGCACCGCGGTCACCGCCGACGACGAGGAGCGCGCCCGCGCTGCCGTCGACGCCGCCGAGGAGCGGCGCACCGCCGCCGGCCGGGCGGTCGAGGAGCTGGAGCGGCAGCTGGCCGTGCTGCGCGCGCAGGCCGGGGAGCTGCCGGCCGCCGAGCTGTCCGGGCGGGCGGCGGCCGCGGCGGCCGAGCGCGCCGAGGTGGCGGCGCGGGCCCGCGAGGTGGAGCCCGCCCGCCGCGAGCTGGCGGCGGCCGAGCAGCGGCGCGACGCCGCCGTCACGGCGCTGGCCGCCGACCGCGAGGCGCTGCAGCGGGTCACCGCCGAGCGCGGCGCCCGCGCCGAGGCGCACGCCGAGCTGGCCGCCCGCCTCGACGCCGCCCGGGGGGAGGACCGCGACCTGCCGGCCCGCGTCGCGCGGCTCACTGCCGAGGCCGCCCGCTGCGAGGCCGCCGTCGCCGCCGCCGAGGAGGAGCGCCGCGCCCGCACCGCCGCCGAGGACGCCCGGGACGCCGCCGAGCAGCGCGCCGCCGCGGCCGGGTTCGCCGGCGTGGGGGAGGCGGCCGCCGCCCTGCTGGAGGACGGCCGGCTGGCCGCGCTGGACCGGCGGCTGCGCGAGCACGACGAGGCGCACGCGGTCGTCGTCGCCACCCTCGCCGACCCCGAGCTCGCCGACCTCGGCGAGCGCCCCGACGTCGCGGCCGGGCAGCAGCGCTGCGCGGAGCTCACCGCCCGCCGCGAGGACGCCGTCACCGCGCTCGACCAGGCCCGCCGCTGCGCGGACGCCCTCGACGCGCTCGCCGGCGACGTCGTCTCCGCCGAGGTGGAGCTGGCCGAGCGGCGGGCGCGCGCCGAACAGGTCTCCGGCCTGGCCGACCTCGTGGGCGGGCGCGGGGCGAACACGCTGCGGATGCGGCTGCAGTCGTTCGTGCTCGCCGCGCGGCTCGAGCAGGTCGCCGAGGTGGCCAGCCGGCGGCTGCAGGAGATGTCCCGCGGCCGCTACACCTTCCTGCACAGCGACGCGCTCGGCCGCCACGGCGCCCGCGGCGGCCTGGGCCTCGACGTCCTGGACGAGTACACCGGCGTCCGCCGGCCGACCAAGACCCTCTCCGGCGGGGAGAGCTTCATGGCCTCCCTCGCCCTCGCCCTCGGCCTCGCCGACGTCGTCACCGCCGAGGCGGGCGGGGTCCAGATGGACACCCTGTTCGTCGACGAGGGCTTCGGCACCCTCGACGCGCAGGCGCTCGACGCGGTGATGGGCGTGCTCGACGAGCTGCGGCGCGGCGGGCGGACCGTCGGCGTCATCAGCCACCTGGAGGAGCTGCGCACCCGCATCCCCACCCGGCTCGAGGTCGTCGCGGGGCGGTCGGGCTCGCGGCTGGCCGGCTGACCCCCGCCGGGCGTCCCACGGCGCCCGGGGACCGGCCCGCACAGCACCGCACCCGGCCTCCCGAGGCGGGAGACCGGGTGCGGTCGGGGAGCTCGTGGGTCCGTCAGCGGGTGACGGTGGCGCTGCCCTCCGGAGGCACCGCCGCCGGGTGGTCAGGGGCCACGAACACCCACCTGCGGTAGGCGAAGTAGCGGATGAGCGTCCCCAGCACGGTCGAGACGATGTTGGTGACCTGCAGGACCAGCGAGCTCTCCTGGCCCAGCGGGTAGCGGACCAGGGCGACGAGGGCCAGCCCCAGCAGCAGGGTCACCGTGTTGACCACGATGAACAGCGTGTACTCGCGCCGCAGCCCGGTCCGCGCCCGGTGCGAGAAGGACCAGTGCCGGTGCGCGAAGTAGGCGGCGGTCATCGAGACGACCGTCGACAGGAACTTCGCGGTCACGGCCCCGATGCCGACGTGGGCGTAGAGGACCTGGAACAGCCCGAGGTCGAGCGCCATGGTCGCGGCGCCGACGACGCCGAACGCCGAGATCTCCTTGAGGAGCATCCGCCAGGTGCCCTCCAGTCGGCCGCGGAGGTCGCTGACGATGCCCACCCGGCCGAGTGTAGGTGCCGAGACCGCGGAGGTCCGTTCGACGCGGACCGGGGAGGAGCTGCTGTTCATGACCGGGTCACCTGTCCCGTGGTGCTGTCGTGGCGGAGCGTCCCGCCCTGGAAGGTCTGGGTCGTCACCGACCCCGAGGTGCGCGCGTCGCCGGTGGGCAGCCCGAGGGACCCCGTGGCCCCGCCGGCGGCCCGCCAGGCGTCGAGGATCGCCCCGGTGACGGCGTGGGTACCGGTGGCCGGCGACCACCACGCCTCCCCCCGGGCGAAGCGCTGCCCGCACGAGGTGGCGCTGCAGGCCATGTCGGCCGTCGGCCAGCCCAGCGCGCCGGTCTGCGCCCCGAGGGCCGCCCACAGCGCCCGGATGCCGCCGGTGACGGCGTGCGCGCCGCCGGACGTCGTCGAGCCGATGACGCCGCCCTGGAAGTCCTGACGGCAGCCGCCGTCGGCGCAGACCTGCGCCGCGACCGGGTAGCCCAGCACACCCCCCTGCCGCCCGTTGGCGCCGTAGCTCGCGTCGATCGGACCGAGCACCGCGGCCGTGCCGGTGGCCGGTGACCAGAGGACCTGACCGCCGGCGAAGGACTGCCGGCAGCCCCCGTTCTCCAGCTGGCACTCCATGTCCGCGACCGGCCAGCCGAGCGCGCCGCTCTCGCCGCCGCTGCGCAGCCACTGGGCCTGGATGGCCCCGGAGGTCGCGTGCACGCCGCCGGCGGGGGACCAGGCGACCAGCCCGCCGGCGAAGGTCTGCCGGCAGCCGCCGCCGGTCAGGCCGCACACCATGTCCGCCGTCGGGTGGCCGAGGCTGCCGGCACCGCGGCCGTCGCGGTTCCACAGCCAGCCGATCGCGCCCGACACCGCGCGGGTGCCGCCCGCCGGGGTCCACGCCAGGTCGCCCTTCTGGAAGGCCTGGTCGCAGCCGGTCGACAGGCACACCATGTCGCCGGACGGGTAGCCCAGCGCGCCCGCGGCGCCGCCCTGCCGGGACCAGGTCCAGCCGATCGCGCCGGACACGGTCCGCGCGCCGGTGGCCGACGACCAGACGACGGTGCCGCCCTGGAACGTCTGGGCGCACCCGCCGCCGGGCAGGGTGCAGTCCATCGCGCCGGTGGGCAGGCCGAGGTCCCCGGTGCTGCGCCCGGCGGCGCGCCAGGTCTGGGCGATGGCGCCCTCGACCGAGCGGACGGTGTTCGTGCTCGCCGTCCACACCAGGTCGCCGCGCTGGAAGGCCTGGTCGCAGCCGGCGCTGGTGCACGTCATGTCGCCGGTGGGGTAGCCGAGCGTGCCCGACTCGCCGCCGGCCCGGTCCCAGGTGGCGCCGATCCCGCCGGACACCGCGTGCACGCCGGCCCCCGGCGCCCAGGTGATCCAGCCGCCGCGGAACGCCTGCCGGCAGCCGTTCCCGACCAGGCCGCACGCCATGTCGCCGGTCGGGAGACCGAGGGGACCCGCGGCGCCGTCCGCGGCGCGCCAGGCCTCCCCGATGGCGCCGGACACCGTGCGGGTGGTGTTCGTGCCCGCCGTCCACACGACGTCGCCGCGCTGGAAGGCCTGGGTGCACCCCGTGCCGTCGCAGGTCATCTCCGTGGACGGGTAGCCGAGCGGGCCGGTCTCGGCCCCGGAGCGCATCCACGCCGCGGCGATCGCGCCGCCCACGGCGTGCGTCCACGTCGACGGCGCCCAGTACACCCAGCCGCCCTGGAACGCCTGGGCGCACCCGCCGTCGGCGAGGCCGCAGGTGATGCCGGTGGTGGGGTAGCCGAGCGTGCCGCGCTCGCGGCCGGCGGCGGTGTAGTAGTCGCTGATCGCACCGTTGAGCAGGTGCGCGCCGGTGGCCGGCGACCAGAAGACCTGGCCGCGCTGGAACTGCTGGCTGCACCCGCCGCCGGTCAGGCCGCAGGCCATCCCCGACGTCGGGTAGCCGAGCACGCCGGTCTCCCGGCCGCTGCCGTTCCAGACGCCGTGGATCGCGCCGTTGAGCACGTGCGCGCCGAGCGAGGGGTGCCAGAAGATCGAGCCGCCCCGGAAGTCCTGGCCGCAGCCGCCCTCGGCGAGACCGCAGTACATCTCGTTGACCGGGGAGCCCAGCGGCCCGGTGCCGCCGCCCTGCTGCTGGTAGGCCCAGCCGATCGCCCCGCTGGTGCGGATGCCGGTGGAGCCGAACCAGTCGGTGAAGTACAGCCAGAAGTTGCGGTTGCCGTAGGCCGAGCAGGCGTCGCCCTCGCCGTAGCCGGCATCGAGCGCCGCCTGGTTCGGGCGGTACGGGGTGTAGCTGTACAGGCCCGCGGTCGCCTTGTTGAGGATGTAGACCTGCGAGGTGCCGCAGCTGTCGGGCACGTTCCACTTGATGGTGTTGTAGCGGCCGGCGCGGTAGCTGCCCGCGACACCGGCGGCGTACCGCTGGAACTGCCGCGAGGCGAAGTAGATCTGGCTGACCAGCCCGGAGAAGGCGGGGTCGCACGCGGCGGTGTCCGGGCAGCCGAAGCCGGTGGCCTTCGTGTAGTGCGAGGTGCCCGGCTGGGTGCGGGTGACCAGCCCCTGCTCCTTCTGCAGCAGGACCAGGAGCACCCGGGGGTTGATCCGGCAGGCGGCCGCGACCTTGGCGATCAGCGTGGCCGCGGTCTCCCCGCGCGCGCCGCGGTAGGTGGAGCAGTACGCGTCACCGGGCTGGTCCACGGTGTCCTGCCGGTAGTCCTTGAGGCAGGGCATGGCGCCGGCCACGCACCTGGCGCCCTTGGCGTCGAGGAAGGCCTGGATGGCGCCCGCGTCCATCGCGCCCCAGTCGAAGAAGACCTCGTCGCTGATGATGTTGCCCGGGTCGAACAGGCGGGTGTCGGCCGCGAGGTCGAGGGCCGGCTGCGCGGGACCGGCCGTCGGGGCCGGCGCGGACACCGGCACCAGCAGCACCGTGGACACGAGCGCCAGGACGAGCGTGAGGAGCGGCAGCCGCCGGGCCACCCGCGGGAGCAGCCCGGTCACGGGACCACCACGTCCAGCGGCTCCGACGTGCCCGAGTACTCGTCGGACTCGTAGGTCACCGTCGCCGTCCAGGTGCCCGACGCGAGCTCCTCACCGGGCACCGTGAGCCCGGGGCAGGAGGTCGACTCCGGCTCCCGCTCGCCGGACACCGTCGCCGAGGCGGTGCGTCCCTGGCCCTCGAGCGTGAGCGTGCACGTGCCGCCGCTCTCGGCCACCGCCTCGACGTACGCGCCGACGGTGACGCCGGGGAGGTCCTGCTCCCAGTCGGCGTAGGTCAGCACGACGGTGACGTTGCCGTCCTCCGGTGCCTCGAGGGGCGGATCGGTGGCGACGTCCGTCGGTTCCGCGCTCGTCGCGGGGGCGCTCCCCCCGGTGGCGCCGTCCCCGGCGGCCGCGGACGAGGTGGCGGCGGAGTCCCCCGTCGCCGACGCCGTGTCCGCCGCGTCGCCGCTGCCGCACGCCGCGAGCGTCAGCGCGGTCACCGCCGCCACCACCAGGCCGCCGACGGCCCCTCGTCTCGAACCCATGCCTGCTCCCCGGTCGTCCGTCCCGGCCGGGGGTCCGCGCTACGCGCCGGCCGGGAAGCCGCACCAGCGGCCGGCGGTCAATGTCGCACGGTCACCATGCGGTGACGGTGGGTCGACGCGCCGCCGGAGGGCGATGGGGCGGCTGTGACGGAGGAGTCGCCACCGCCCACCCGGTCGCTGCTCACTACGCTGCTGGACCCGTGGGTGTCTCGTCGTCGGGTCCGGACCAGCTCCCGGTGGTCGCCATGGTCGGCGGGGGCCAGCTGGCCCGGATGACCCACCAGGCCGCGATCGCGCTCGGCCAGTCGCTGCGCGTGCTCTCCACCGGCCCCGACGAATCGGCTGCGCTGGTCGCCGCCGACGTCCGGATCGGCGACCACCGCGACCTCGACGCGCTGCGCGCCGTGGCCGACGGCGCCACCGTGCTCACCTTCGACCACGAGCACGTGCCCACCGAGCACCTGCGGACGCTCGCCGCCGAGGGCGTCCGCGTCGCTCCCGGCCCTGACGCGCTCGTCCACGCCCAGGACAAGCTCGTCCTGCGCCGCGCCCTGGCCGCCGCCGGGGAGCCCCAGCCGTCGTGGACGGACGCGCGCACGGTGCACGAGGTGACCGCGTTCGCCGAGGAGGTCGGCTGGCCGGTCGTGGTGAAGGCCCCGCGCGGCGGCTACGACGGCCGGGGTGTCTTCGTCGTCCGCGGGCCCGACGAGGTGGCCGAGCTGCTCGAGCGGCACGGCACCCTGCTGGTCGAGGAGCGGGTCCCGCTGGTCCGCGAGCTCGCGGTGCTGGTGGCCCGCTCGCCGTTCGGGCAGGTCGCCGTCTGGCCGGTCGTGGAGACCGTGCAGCGCGACGGCATCAACACCGAGGTCCTGGCGCCGGCCCCGGACCTCGACGAGGACACCGCCCTGGCCGCGCAGGAGCTCGCGGTGCGGGTCGCCGACCGGGTCGGCGTCGTGGGTGTCATGGCCGTCGAGCTGTTCCGGACCGCCGACGGCGTGCTGGTCAACGAGCTGGCGATGCGCCCGCACAACTCCGGGCACTGGACGATCGAGGGCGCGCGCACCAGCCAGTTCGAGCAGCACCTGCGCGCCGTCCTCGACTACCCGCTCGGGTCGACGGCGATGGCCGCGCCCGCCGTCGTCATGGCCAACGTGCTGGGCGGCCGGGCGTCGGAGCCGGGCTGGGACGGGCCGGGCCTGGACGAGCGGGTGCACCACCTGATGGCGCACTGGCCCGACGTCAAGCTGCACTGGTACGGCAAGGGCCAGCGCCCCGGCCGCAAGCTCGGCCACGTGACGGCGCTGGGGGAGGACCTCGCGGAGGTGCGCGCCCGCGCCGTCGCCGCGGCCCGCTACCTGGCCGACGGCGTGGTCGACCCCGCGTTCGCCTTCCCCGAGGAGCACTGAGATGACCGAGCCGCTGGTCGGGATCGTCATGGGCAGCGACTCGGACTGGCCCACGATGGAGCCGGCCGCGGAGGCGCTCGCGGAGTTCGGCGTCCCGTACGAGGTGCACGTCCTGTCCGCGCACCGCACGCCGCAGCGGATGCTGGACTACGCCGGCTCGGCGGCCGGGCGCGGGCTGCGGGTGCTGGTCGCCGGCGCCGGGGGAGCGGCGCACCTGCCGGGGATGCTCGCCGCGGCCACCCCGCTGCCGGTCGTCGGCGTGCCGCGGCCGCTGGACCGCCTCGACGGCCTGGACAGCCTGCTGTCGATCGTGCAGATGCCCGCGGGCGTCCCGGTCGCCACGGTGTCGATCGGCGGGGGCCGCAACGCCGGGCTGCTCGCGGTGCGCATCCTCGCCGCGGGCGACCCGGAGCTGCGGGCCGCCGTCGAGCGGTTCCAGCGCGACCTGGCCGACTCCGTCGTCGCCCGGGACGAGGCCCTGCGGGCACGACTGTCCAAGGGGACACAGCAGTCCCACCTGTGACGGACTCGCTCGTCTCCTCCCTCACGGACCGTCAGTGTCGCCTTACGTTCGGGTCAACAGCTCGTCGTCGGAGAAGGTCCGGCGTGAGCTCGATCCGGAGGCGACGTGTACTACCTGATCTCCACGGCCGGTCACCCCAACCTCGGTGACGAGCTGATCACCCGCACCTGGCTGCGGCTGCTCGCCGAGCGCGCACCGGACGTGGACGTCTGGCTCGACTGCCCCAACCCCGCGGGGGCGCAGGCGCTGCTGGCCGACGCCCACCCCCGGTTGAGGTGCGTCGACACGCTGTTCCGGCTGTGTTGGGAAGCTCCGTCCGAGGACGCCTGGGAGGTCGCCTCGTTCGTCGGCCGAGCCCTGGACGACCACGGCCAAGCACCGCGGTGGGTGCCGGGACTGCGTCGCTTCGGACAGGCCACCGTCGTCCACCTGATCGGTGGCGGTTACGTCAACGGCGTCTGGCCACGGCACCTCGGCCTGCTCGCGGCCCTCGACTGGGCCGCGAAGCGCGGTGCGCGCACGGCCGTGACCGGCCAGGGGCTGGCCCCGCTCGGCGATCACACGGTCGCGCTGGTGCGACGGCTCCTCCGGCGCGTGGACACCGTCGACGTGCGGGACTGCACGAGTGCCGACCTGCTCGGTCGCCCGGACGCCCTGTCCGGTGACGACCTGTGGCTGGCCGAGATCCCGACGCTGGTGGACGCCGAGCGGGCGAGCGGCCTGGACGCCGTGGTCTGCGTGCAGGGCGACCTGCTCGACGGCCCCGGCTGCGAACGGCTCACCGAGCAGTGCCTCGCCCACCTCGACCGCTGGGGCGTCGACCCGGCCCGCACGGCCGTACTCGAGTGCATCCCGCGCGTCGACCGCGGCATCTTCGACCGGCTCGCCGGGCTGCTACCAGGTCTGCACTTCGTGCCGTGGTTCGAGCTGCTCGAGCGCGGCGTGCCTGCGGCCGCCCATCAGCGGTGGTTCAGCACGCGGTTCCACCCCCACCTGATCGCCTCCGCAGTCGGTGCCCGAGGCGTGGCCGTCCCGGTCCGTCCCGGCTACTACGACGTCAAGCACGGTTCCCTGGTCGACTCCGGCTCGGCGTGGCACCTGCTGGTGCCAGGGAGCGCCGGTGTCGCGGAGCTCGAGACGGACGCGCCGGGCACGCTGGCCGTGACGGGCGAGCGCGTCCGGGCCCGCAAGCTCGACATCGCGACCGGGTTGTACGGGCCCGCGGCTCCGGCGCCGGCCGTCCCGGCGCCGCGACCCGACCGGCGCCTGCTGCTGACCGGTCGGACGTCCTAACATCTACCCGTGAGTAGCAGCGGGCTGTACCAGCTGACCGAGGAGCACGACGCGATCCGGGCCGCGGTCCGCGACATCGCCGAGCGCGAGATCGCCCCGCACGCCGCGGACGTCGACGCGAACTCCCGCTTCCCGATCGAGGCGCAGAAGGCGCTGACGGCGGCCGGCTTCCACGCCACGCACATCCCCGAGCAGTACGGCGGCGAGGGCGCGGACGCCATCGCCACCTGCATCGTCATCGAGGAGGTCGCCCGGGTCGACGTCTCGGCGTCGCTCATCCCGGCGGTGAACAAGCTCGGCTCGATGCCGGTCATCCTGTCGGCGTCGGAGGACCTGAAGCAGGAGGTGCTGCCGTCGATCGCCGAGGGCCGCGCGATGATCAGCTACGGCCTGTCCGAGCGGGAGGCCGGCTCCGACGCCGCCTCGATGACGACCCGCGCCCGGCTCGAGGGCGACACCTGGGTGCTCAACGGCACCAAGGCCTGGATCACCAACTCCGGCGTCTCCGAGTGGTACACGGTCATGGCCGTCACCGACCCGGAGAAGCGGGCCAACGGCATCTCCGCCTTCGTCGTGCACCGCGACGACCCGGGCTTCGCGGTGGGCCCCAAGGAGCGGAAGATGGGCATCAAGGGCTCGCCCACCTGCGAGCTCTACCTCACCGACTGCGCCATCCCGGCCGACCGGATCATCGGCGAGCCCGGCACCGGCTTCAAGACCGCGCTGCGGACGCTGGACTTCACCCGCCCGACCATCGGCGCGCAGGCCGTGGGCGTCGCCCAGGGCGCGCTCGACGCCGCCGTGGAGTACACCCGCGAGCGCAAGCAGTTCGGCAAGGCGGTCAGCGACTTCCAGGGCGTGCAGTTCATGCTCGCCGACATGGCCATGCAGATCGAGGCCGCCCGGCACCTGGTCTACGTCGCCGCCGCCCGCGGCGAGGCGGGCCACTCCGGCGGCAAGGTGGACCCCGACCTCGGCCGGCTGTGCGCCGCGGCCAAGGCGTTCGCCTCCGACGTCGCCATGAAGGTCACCACCGACGCCGTCCAGCTCTTCGGCGGCGCCGGCTACACGCAGGACTTCCCGGTCGAGCGGATGATGCGCGACGCCAAGATCACCCAGATCTACGAGGGCACCAACCAGGTCCAGCGGATGGTGATCGCCCGCAGCCTGCTGCGGTAGGCCGCCCGGCAGGCATCCCCGTCGATCCGTGCTCACCGGGTCGCGTGACCGACGCGCCACACCACGCCGCGGTGCACCACGGCGGGGCGCAGTCCGTGCTGGGCGAGGACGGCCAGCATCGCCGCCGGCGGGTGCGCGAACGTCCGGAAGCGGCGCCCGCGCAGCCGGAAGGACGCGTTCTCGGTGAGCAGGAGCGCCCGGGTGGCCGGGTTGCGTGGCGGGAAGCTGAACACCAGCTCCCGCCGGGCGTGGTCGGCGGCGGCGCCCAGCAGCCGCCGGTGGTCGGGGTAGCAGCAGACCACCCGGTGCAGGACCACGACGTCGGCCGGCTCCACCCCGGCCGGGTCGGCGGCGACGTCGGCCACGCGGCGGTGCACCCGGCCGGTGAGGCCGGCCTCCTGGATCAGCGCCGCGGCCTGGTCCTCGTAGCCCGGAGAGAGCTCGAGGGTGGTCACCGACGCCGCGCCGCGCCGCAACAGCTCGAGGCCGATCTCGCCGACCCCGCCGCCGATCTCCAGCACCGTCGCGCCGCGCACGCCGCGCTCGGTCAGCAGGTCCACCATCCGGCGGGCCGTCCGGTCCAGGCCCTTCTCCCGGTAGCGGGCGGCCATCCGCCGGGCGAACCGGTCGTCGAACACCCGCTCGCACCCGCGGGGGTCGCAGCAGCCGCCCATGCCGGGAGCCTCCCACCGGCGCCGGGCCGCCGGGACCGCTCGCCGGCCGGCACCCGGCCCGAGGTCCACGGGGACCCGCGCCGTGCCGGGTACGTGGGGTGCCCCCTCGGCCTCACCCGACGGGGAGGCGCAGCTCCGTGCAGGCGAGGTCCGCGCGGGCGTCCCGGGAGGGGACCGCGCGAGGCCGGGGCGCTCGTGGACGGCGATCGCCGCCCCTCCTCCGGCGCCGGACGGACGGCCGGACCCCGCCGGCGTCCTGGTCGATCTTCGCGGCCCTCCCGCGCGCCCCGGACAGCGCCGGGGACCTGCCCGTGACGGCGCGCCGTCCCCGGGTGCACGAGCCGCCCACCGGCTACCGCGGCGCGCGACGATGGCAGCTCCCAGCCCGGGCGGGGAGCCGTCCGGCCTCGTGCAGCGGAGGGCCGGAGCGATGGGCGCAGCGGTGCGAGCGGGCGACGTCAGGCTGTGGGTCGAGCAGCGGGGGAGCGGGCCCGACGTCCTGCTCGTCAACGGCGGCGGTGACCCGCTCGAGGCCTGGCAGGCCCAGCTCGACGGGCTGTCCGACCGCTACCGGCTGATCGCCTTCGACAACCGCGACGTCGGCCGCTCGACCCGCCCGGACCTCGCCTACACGGTGGCCGACCTCGCCGACGACGCGGCCGGTGTGCTGATCGAGTGCGGCGCCGGCCCCGCGCACGTCGCCGGCTACTCCGGCGGCGGGGTGATCGCCCAGGAGCTCGCCCTGCGGCACCCGGACGCCGTCCGCAGCCTCGTGCTGGTCGGCACCTGGGGCCGGCCGGACGTCCGCTGGCACCACATGGTCGGGTCGTGGCTCTGGATGGCCGAGCGGGCGCCGAGCGAGCGGGCCTTCCTCGAGGCGTTCTTCGCCTGGGCCTACACCCACCGCGCCCACGAGGACGGCCGGGTCGACCGGGCGATCGAGGCCGCGCTGGCCTTCCCGTACCCGCAGTCGAGCGAGTCCTTCCAGCGCTTCGCCGACGCCTTCTGGGACCACGCGACCCTCGACCGGCTGCCGCGGATCGCCGTCCCGACGCTGGTCCTCACCGGCAGCGCGGACACCATCGCCCCACCGGACTACGGCCGGGCGGTGGCCGAGGCCATCCCGGGGGCGCGCTTCGAGCTGATCGAGGACCAGGCGCACGCGCCGTTCGAGGAGGCGCCCGAGGAGTTCAACCGCCGGCTCGACGCCTTCTGGCACGAGGTCCCACCTCTGCGCTGACCTCGGTGAACAGCTCCTCGTAGGCGTCGAGGACCGTGCCGAGGGCATAGCGCTGCCGCGCCCGCGCGCGGCCCCGGTCGGGGTCCGGCGGCGCCGCCGCGAGCCGGCGGAGCCCGTCGGTGAGCGCGGGCACGTCGCGCGGCGGCGCCACGACGCCGAACCCGGTCTCCTGCACCGGCGTCCGGACGCCGGGCAGGCCGCTGGCCAGCACAGGGACGCCCGCCATCATCGCCTCCACCTGCACGATGCCGAACGCCTCGAAGGAGTTCACCGACGGCAGGGCGAACACGTCGATCGACGCGTAGAGGTCGGCGATCTGCTCCTCGGGCAGAAAGCCGAGCAGCCGCACCCGCGTGTCGCCGTCGGCCGCGCGCCGCACCTCATCGACCACCGACCCGCCGGCGACGTCGGCGAAGTCCCCGCCGATGAGCAGCCGCGCGGCGGGGTCCCCGAGGGCGAGGAAGGCGCGCACGAGGTACTGCAGTCCCTTCTCCTCGACGATCCGGCCGAGGAACCCCACGTGCAGCCCGGCGCCGTCGCGGAACCGCGGCCGCCCGGCCGGCCGCTCCCGGCACGGCGGCGGGATGGCGGCGGTACGCCCGGCCATCGCCGGCCACAGCCGGCTGGACCGCGCGTAGTCCTCGCTGGACACCACGACCCGGGCGCTGCGCCGCAGCGTGGCCCGGCTGGCGAGGTCCACGCCGAGCGTCTGCGCCCGGTTGACCGGCCCCGGCGGCAGGCTGACGTCGCAGTGGTAGGTGCTGACCAACGGCGTCCGCGTGCCGACGGCGAGCAGGCCCGCCTCCGGCATGGGCAGGTGCAGGTCCACCACGTCGGCGGTCCGGCCGGCCGCGCGCGCCCGCCGCACCAGCGCCGGGCTCACGACGCCCTTGCCCAGCCGCGCCACGACCGGCGCGCGCTCGACCTCGACCCCGCGCAGCACCTCCTGCTCCGGCAGGGACCGGTCGTGCCGGCTGGTGAGCACCCGGATGCGGTGCCCGCGGGCGGCGAGCCCCTCGGCGACGTCGCGTGCCACGTTGGTGAGGCCGCTGACGTAGGGCGCGTAGTAGTCCAGCGCCATCACCACGTCGAGTCGCCGGGTCACCGGGCTCCTCCCGCCGGGGTCGGCACGTCGGCGTCCGCGGGTGCCGCCGACCCGGTCCGGACCAGCACGACGGCGCACCAGGTCAGCGCGGCCGCCGAACCCGCGGCGAACGCCCAGGCAGCCGCGGCCATGACGTCCACGACGGCGACCGCCGCCGCCGTCCCCGCCGCCACGGCGAGTCCGGCGGCCCAGGCCCGGGCGCTGTCCCGGTGCCGGCCGGCGGCCACCACGGCCGGAGCGGCGACCAGCAGGGCGAGGTGGACGACGCTGCCGGCGGCGAGCACCGCGACGTCCGCGGCCACGGGCGTGTACCGGTCCCCGAACACGAGCGCGACCAGCCACGGCCCGGCCAGCCAGCCGAGGACGGCGGCGCCGGCGGCGAGCGCGGCCACCGCGGCCGGCGACCGGCGCAGCACGCGCGTCCTCCGGGCGGACCGGTGGTGGACGCCGGCGTCCACGAGCGTCGGCACCAGGGCGCTCTGCAGCGGCACGGCGACGAACAGCGGCAACCGCACGAGGGTGAAGGCGGCGACGAACGCCGCGGCGGACTGCCGCCCGCCGGCGTCGGCCAGCGCCGTGACGAGGACCGGCGCGGCGTTCAGGAGCGCCTGCGCGCACAGGGTGCCCACCAGGAGGTGGCCCACGGCGGGCAGCGCCATCCGCGGACCGGCACCGTCCGGGGACGCGGCGGGGGAGCCGCGGCGGCGCAGGACCGTGGCGAGCACGGGCAGGTGCGCGACCGCGATCGCCACCGGCAGCGTCCAGCCCAGGTCGGCGGCGTCCGTCGGCACCACGAGCGCACCGACGGCGAGCGCGCCGGCCACCCGCAGCGCGGTGTCGGCGATCAGGACCGTGCCGTACACCCCGTAGCGCCCGCGTCCGAGCAGCAGCCCACGCAGCAGGAACTGCGCCGGGGACAGCAGGGCGACCAGGGCCAGGGCGGCGACCAGCCCGGGCGACCCGCCGAGCACCGGCAGCAGCAGCGGCGCCGCCACGGCCACCGCGGCGACGGCGGCGACGGTGAGGACGGTGCACGCCCGCCCCGCTCCGGGTGGCAGGCCGCCCCCGCGCAGATGGGCCAGCCGGGCGACCTCGAGCTCGAGCGGGAGGGACAGGCCGGACCCGATGAGCAGCGCGAGGGACCAGTAGGCGCCGAAGGACGCGTAGTCCCCGGCCGGGACCGCGCGCGCCACCAGGGCCAGGTAGGCGTAGGTCATCACCCCGGACAGCAGGACGCTCACGGCGACCCAGGTCAGGGACGGCGCCCGCGCCGCCCGGCGCCGGGCGCTCAGCGCCCGGTCCCGGGGAGGCGTGCGGCAGGCACGGCCCGACCGTAGCGGCGGCCGCGGCGCCCCGGCACCGCGACGGGACGCGCAGCCCTTGCCCCGCGGTGTTGACTGGCCGCCTGCGGAGGACCGCCGGGGAGGGTGCGTGGGCGTCGTCGAACGGTCCCCGGTCGGGTCCGTCCGGGCCGACGTCCCGGCCCGCCCCCCTCGCCGGCGGCTCCCGTGGCTGCTCGCCCTCGCGCTGATCGCGGTCCTCGGCGGGCTGCTGCTCCCGCTCGCGCCGGTGCAGATGAGCGTGCCCACCGTCACCTGGCCCCAGGACCCCGCACGCCCGCAGTCGACGATGCTGCAACTGACCGGCCAGCGGCCCCTCGCCCTCGACGTGCGGTTCTCCTGCGCGGCCGTGACCGCCGCTGCCGCCGGTGACGGCGTGGTCCTCTCCACGATCGTCCCGGCGCAGCCGGCGGCGACCACCGACGGCCTGCTGGTCACGGTGGCCGACGACCGGCTGCGCGTCCTCGTCCGCGGGAGCGAGCTGCTCGACGCCCCGGTCCCCTCCGGGGACTGCACCCACCGGCTGACCGGTGACGCCGACGGCCTGCGGCTCACCCGGGACGGTGCCGAGCTGGCCACGGTGCGGGCCGCCGGTGACACGACCGTGCTCCCCGACGTCGACGTCCTCGCCACCGGTCTGACCCGGCTGCCCACGGACGACGACCTGCGCGTGACGCTGACCGTCGACGACCAGTTCGACACCACGCCGACGCCGCTCAAGCGGGCGCTCGTCGCCGCCGTCGTCCTCGCCGCCGCCGGCTCCCTGCTGGCGCTGGCGAGGGCCGACCGGCGGCGGGGGCCAGGTCCTCCGGCGGCGCGCGTGCCGGCCCCGCCCGGGTGGGGGCCGCGGGCCGTGCGCGTCGCCGTCGACGTCGCCGTCGTGGCGACCGCCCTGCTCTGGCTGTTCCTGGCCCCGGACTCCGACGACGACGGCTACTACTCGGCGATGGCCCGCAACGCCGACGACGAGGGCTACGTCGGCAACTACTACCAGCTCAACAACCAGTCGTTCACCCCGTTCACGTGGTCCTACCGGCTGCTCGGCTGGTGGCAGCAGCTGGGGGACGCGCCGGTCGTGCTCCGGGTCCCCTCGCTCGTCGCCGGGCTGGTCACCTGGTTCCTGCTGCGCCGGCTGACCACCCGTCCCGGCGCGCTCCCGGGACCGGTCGCCGCGTCGGCGTGGGGACCGGCCGGCGTGCAGGTGGTGCTCGCCGCCGCCTTCCTGGCGTGGTGGCTGCCCTACGGGGTCGGCGTGCGGCCCGAGGCGGTGGTGGGCGTCCTGGCCCTGGCCACCCTGACCGGCGTCCTGTCCGGGCTGCGCCGCCGCAGGCTCCTGCCCGTCGCGCTGGCCGTGGGCACGGCCGGCCTCGCTGTCGCCTGCCACCCCACCGGCTTCGTGGCGCTCGCCCCGCTGGTGGCCGCACTCCCGCGGCTGGCGGCGCTGGTGGCCGAGGGCCGGACCCGCGCCGAGGTCGTCACCCGGACCGCGCAGCTCCTGGCGCCCGGCGCGTTCGCCGCGGTCGCCGCCTTCGCCGACGGCACGCTGCGCGACTTCGTGCGTGGGCAGGAGATCTTCCTCGCCGCGCAGGACCAATCGTCCTGGTACGACGAGTGGCAGCGCTACGCCTTCCTGTTCTCCGACGTCCCGATGGGCGCCTACGCGCGGCGCGGTGCGGTCGTCCTCGCGCTGGCCGCGCTGCCGTGGGCGCTGGTCCTCCTGGTCGCCGCGCGCAGCCGGGACGTGCGGGTCCCCCTGGCGCTGGGCCTGTCGACCGCCACGTTCGGCGCCGCCCTCCTGCTCCTGTGGCTCACGCCCAGCAAGTGGACCCACCACTTCGGTGCCCTGTCGGGGCTCGGTCCCGCCTGGCTCGCGCTCCTCCTCGGCAGCCTGCCCTGGCTGGTCCGCTCGCTGGAACGGCACCGCGCGCCCCGCGGCGGGGTGCTCCTGGCGGCGCTCGGCACGGTCGTCGTGGCCGCCGCGCTGGCCCTGCACGGCCCCAACAGCTGGCCCTACACCTGGCTGCCCGGCATGCCGCAGGCCAACGAGGCGCCGGCCGTCGGGCCGGTCGCGCTGGGCAGCCTGCTGACCTGGTCGGTCGTCGCCGCGGTCGTGCTGGGCATCGCCGCCCTGCGCCGGCGGCGGGTCACCGGGCCGCCGGGACCGTGGTGGGCCGGCACGCCGCCGGTGCTGGCGGCGCTGGCGCTGGGCACCTCGGTCGCCTACCTCGTCACCACCTCGGCGGTCGCCGCCGCGGCGGACACCTGGTCCCCCCAGGCCGACGCGCTCACCGACCCGCTCGCGACCCGCTGCAGCGCCGCGCAGGCGGTCGAGGTCCTCGACGTCACCGCCGCCCGGCCCCTGACCCCGGACCCCGCCGCCCCGCCGCCCGAGGGACCTGCCGACCTGACCGTCGACGGCGGCTGGTTCCCGCCCGACCCGCCGCCGGCGGCCGTCGGCCGGATCTGGGGGAGCCTGACCACGACCGGGCCGGCCGGCGAGTACACGGTCGGCGAGCAGGTCACGCCCTGGTACCGGTTCCCGGCGACGGCGGAGGGCGAGGAGGTCGCGGTGCTCGCGGCCGGACGGCTGGCCGGCGGCAACGAGTTGCGTGTCGAGTACGCCCGGGCCGCCGACGGCGAGCCGCCCGAGGTGGTCGACGGCGCGGTCCTCTCCGATCCCCTGGACTCGGCCCGGTGGCGGACGTTCGTCCTCGACCCGCCGGACGTCCGCGACGGCGGGGGGCTGCTGGTCCGGCTGGTGGCCCGCGACCGCAGCGGCGGCCCGGGCGGCTGGCTGGCGTTCTCCGGCCCGTCGGTGCTGCCCCGGGTGCCGCTGACCGCCCTGGTCCCCGACGGCGCGCCGGTCGCCCTGGGCTGGCAGTTCGCCTTCCGCTTCCCCTGCCAGCGCCAGCCGGTGGTCAGCTCCGGGATCACCGAGCCGGTGGAGTACGCCGTGCTCTGGCGCGACGGCCCGGGGGTCGACGGGCTCGGGGACGCCGCCTGGCAGACCTCGCGCGGCAGTCTCTTCGGTCCCGCTGGGCGGACCTCCGGGATCACCGACCTCGACGTCGTCCTGCCCGGCACGCCCGAGGTCGACGCCGTCCAGGTCCTCCTCCTCGACGTGCCCTACCCCGTCGACGGCTACGACCTCGACCGCTCGCGGGTCGTCCGAGCGGGATGGGCCGCGCCCCCCGAGTGACGCCACGCCGAGGGGACGAGCCCGTCCGCGGCCGCAGCCACCACGAGCGCCGCTCACGGGACGTGACCACGGGCACACTCCGGCGAGGGCGACCGGTCGGACCCGCGACCGGCCGTCCTGCTGCGCGGGAGGGAGGCGCCGGTGGGCGTCGAGGAGGGCCGGGGACCCGGCACGGGCCGGGTGCTGTTCGTCGGGAACGCCGCCGCGGCCCCTCCCTCAGCGGGCGCCCCGGCCGCCTGGCGCGGCGGCGCGGGGAGGGTGGCGGCGGGCGTGCTGCGCACCATGCGCCCGCGGCAGTGGACGAAGAACCTGCTCGTACTGGCCGCGCCGCTCGCCGCGGGCACCGTGCTCGAGCCGGAGGTCCTGGGGCCGACGCTCCTGGCGTTCGTGCTGTTCTGCGGGGCCGCGAGCGGCCTCTACCTGCTCAACGACGTCCGCGACGCGGAGCAGGACCGCCGCCACCCGCACAAGCGGGCGCGGCCGGTGGCGGCCGGCGTCGTCCCGGTGCCGGTCGCGGTGGTCGCCGGGGGCGTGCTGATCGCGGCGTCGCTGCTGACCGCGGCGTTCCTCGCCCGTCCCGCGCTCACCGCGGTGCTCGCCTGCTACGTCGCGATCTCCACGGCCTACAGCTGGGGTCTCAAGGACCAGCCGGTCATCGACCTCGCCGCCGTCGCCTCGGGGTTCGTGCTGCGCGGCGTGGCCGGCGGTGCGGCGGCCGGGATCGCGCTGTCGCAGTGGTTCATCCTCGTCGCCGCGTTCGGCGCCCTGTTCATGGTGGCGGGCAAGCGCTACGCCGAACTGGTCGCGCTGGGGGAGCAGGCGGAGACGCGCCGGACCCTGCGGTCCTACTCGCCGAGCTACCTGCGCTTCGTGTGGAGCCTGTCCGCGGGCGTCGCCTGCACGACCTACGGCCTGTGGGCCTTCGAGATGCGCGCCGGCGACGGCGTGCCCTGGACGACCGTCTCCGTGGCGCCGTTCGTGCTGGCCCTGCTGCGCTACGCCGTGGACGTCGACCGCGGCAGCACCGGCGCCCCCGAGGAGGTCGTGCTGCGCGACCGGGGGCTGCTGCTGCTGGGGCTGGTCTGGGCGGTCACCGTCGGCCTCGGCGTCCTGACCGGCTGACCCCCACCCCGGGGCCTGTCGCGCGGCCGGGCACACAGCCGGCCCCCGCATACTCGAGCCCGTGCCGAGGAGGACCAGCCTGGCCCTGGCGCTGCTGCTCGTCGCCGCCGTCCCGGCGTGCGGCTCCCCGGACGGCGGGTCCGCGCCACGGGCCACCGTCCTGCCGGGGACCGCCGAGCAGGGCGCCGGCCCCACGCCGACGCCCACGCCCACGCCGGCGCCGTCGTCCCCGGTGACGGTGTTCCTCGGTGACTCCTACACGGTGGGTGAGGGCGGGCAGGGCTACGTCGCGGAGACCGCCGCGCTGCTGGGCTGGACCGCCGTCCCCCTGGGCGAGTCCGGGACCGGGTACGTGGACGCCTCGACCCGGCCGGGGCAGGCGCCGTTCGGCCGGCGGGTCCCCGCCGTCGCCGCCGCGTCGCCGGACGTCGTCGTGGTCCAGGGCAGCACCAACGACGCCGACGAGTCGCTCGCCGCCGTCGGCGAGTCGGCGCGGGCCCTCTACGTCGACCTGGCGCGCACGGTGCCCGGGGCACGGGTCGTCGTCCTCGGACCGCTGTCCCCTCCGGAGCTGTCCGCCGACGCCGTGGCCCACCTCCGGGACGTCCTGGCCGAGGCGGCCGCGGACGCGGGGCTGCCCTTCGTCGACCCGGTCGCGGGCGGCTGGCTGGTGCCCTCCGACGGGCTGTTCGCCGACGGGCTGCACCCCAACGACGCGGGATACGCCCAGATGGCCAACCGGCTGGCCGAGGCCCTGCGCGCCGCAGGGCTCTGACCCGCGCTCAGCCGAGCAGGCGGGAGACCGCGGCCAGCCGCGAGTCGCCGGCCATCGAGGCCAGCCACGCCGACCAGCCGGGACGGGCGCGCACGGCCTCCAGCGCGGCCCGCGCCGCCGCGCGGTCGCCCCGCCGGGAGGCGGCCAGCGCCGCGTAGAGGTCGCGGGCGCCCTCGGGGGCGAACAGGGCGAGGGTCTCGTAGTCGCGCTCGTCGTAGGCGCGCTGCAGGTTGCGCAGCATCCGCAGCTGCGCGACCGGGTCGCCGGAGTCGTCGACGCGCAGGTCCATCCGCACGCCGTCGTCCTCCTCGGTGGCCGGCTCCCCGCTGACCACGAGCAGCGCCGCGGACTGCCGGCCGCGCAGGTCCCCGCCCGCGTCCTGGCCCGCGGTCAGGGCCGCGAGCAGCCGGTCGGCGAGGTCGCCGCGGGCGGCCTCGTACGCCTGCGCCATCGCCGGCAGCACCTCCGGCGAGGTGAGCATGTTGCCCTGCACGCTCCAGCCCCCGCCGAGCAGGTGGCCGCTGACCGGGAAGGAGCCCGGGCCGGTGTCGGCGGCGACCGCGCCGGAGGGGGCGAGCACGGCGAGCTGCCGGTCCTGGTCCTCGGCGGCGTGCGCCGCGCGGCGCACCAGCACCGACGGCGCCGTCCCCTCGGCGAGCCCGGACAGCAGCACGTGCCCGGTCCCGCGGGGGCTGCGCGCCTGCACCGCGACGACGCCCACGCCGGGCCGGGCGCTGGGCACCGCCCGGCCGACGGCGAGGATGCAGGAGGAGACCGCGATGCCCATGTCCCCGGTGACCGGGTCGTGGGCGACGACCGAGAACGTCACCGGGGGAGCGGTGCCGCGCTCAGACCGTGGCCGGCAGCGCCATGGTGGGGACGTCGCCCGGCACGCTCAGCGGGGCGCCGGTCTTCTCGACCACCTCGTCGACCGACACACCGGGCGCGACCTCGCGCAGCACGAAGCCCGCCGCCGTGACGTCGACGACGGCGAGGTCGGTGACCACCCGGTCGACGCACGCCTTGCCGGTGAGGGGCAGCGAGCACTCCTCGACCAGCTTCGGGGACCCGTCGCGGGCCACGTGCTCCATCATGATCACCACGCGCTTGGCGCCGTGGACCAGGTCCATCGCGCCGCCCATGCCGTTGACCATCTTCCCGGGGATCAGCCAGTTGGCGAGGTCACCGCGGGGGTTGACCTGCATGGCGCCGAGGATGGCGAGGTCGAGGTGCTTGCCGCGGATCATCGCGAAGCTGGTCGCGGAGTCGAAGAAGCTCGCGCCCGGCAGGATCGTGACGGTCTCCTTGCCGGCGTTGATCAGGTCGGGGTCCTCGTCGCCGTCGAACGGGTACGGGCCGACGCCGAGGATGCCGTTCTCCGAGTGCAGCACCACGTGCACGCCGTCGGGGACGAAGTTGGGCACCAGGGTGGGCATGCCGATGCCGAGGTTGACGTAGGCGCCGTCCTCGAGCTCGAGCGCCACCCGGGCGGCGAGCTGGTCGCGGGTCAGGGTCACTGGGCCTCCTCCGTGGCTTCCTCACCGGCAGCGGCCAGCGGGGCGGCCGACGGGCGGGGGCGGGTGGTGCGCTTCTCGATCCTCTTGCCCTCGGGCCCGACGACGACCACCCGGTCGACGAAGACCCCGGGCAGGTGCACGTGCTCCGGGCGGATCTCGCCGGGCTCGACGAGCTCCTCGACCTCGGCGATCGTGACCCGCCCGGCCATGCCGGCCAGCGGGTTGAAGTTCATCGCCGACTCGTGGAAGACGAGGTTGCCGTGCCGGTCGCCGACCGCGGCCCGGACGAGGGCGTAGTCGGCGGTCAGGGCGGTCTCCAGCACGTACTCGGTGCCGTCGAAGACCCGGGTCTCCTTCGGCGCGCTGGTCTCGACGACGTCCCCGTCGGCGTCGTAGCGCACCGGGATGCCGCCGTCGGCGACCATCGTGCCCACGCCGGTGGGGGTGTAGAAGGCGGGGATGCCGGCGCCGCCGGCGCGCAGCCGCTCGGCCAGCGTGCCCTGCGGGGTGAGCTCGACCTCCAGCTCACCGGACAGGTACAGCCGGGCGAGCTCCTTGTTGCCGCCGACGAACGAGCTGATCGTGCGGCGGATCCGGCCGGCGTAGAGCAGCACGCCCAGGGCCTGGTCGTCGACGCCGCAGTTGTTCGAGATCGTCGTCAGGTCCCTCGTGCCCCGCTCGAGCAGTGCGTCGATCAGCGCGACCGGCACGCCGCAGAGCCCGAACCCGCCGACGGCGAGCGTCGCGCCGTCACCGACGTCGGACACCGCCTCCCCGGCGCTGGCCACGACCTTGTCCATGCGGGGCACTCCCTCTCGTCCGGTGCTGTGGCGGCCACCCGTGGCCCGGTCCGAACCTATAGCGCGCCCCGCCCGGCGGTCCGTCCGGTCCGGGACCGGTACCCGCGCGGGCGGGATCCCCGTCAGGGGGCGGCGGGGTCCGCCGTGCAGGCGGCCCCGTCGTCGCCGTCCAGGACCGACTCGTCGACGGCGTAGACGCTCGCGTCCCCGTTGCGGAAGACGAGGTCGACCTCGTCCACGTCGTCGAGCCCGGCGAAGCCCGGTGCGGCGTCGAAGAACGGCGTGTCGACCCAGCCGAACGGTGCTGCCGCGGCCCAGACCGGCGGGGAGGTCCGGGAGACGAGGACGTGGGTGATGTCGTAGCGCTGCACCAGGCAGCGCACCTTCGGGTCGGTGGCGATCCGGTCGAAGTGCTCCATCAGGTAGATGCCGTAGCGGGACTCGGCCACCCCGAGGGGGAACACGTTCACCACGGGGACGCCCTCGTAGACGTAGAGGTAGGTGCTCCCGTCGTTGCCGTTGTTGAGCACGCGGCCCACGTCGTCCTGCTCGCCCAGCCAGTCGAAGGCAGCCCGCTCGTCGGCGCTGACGCGGACGAAGCCGGGCTCGCCGTACCGGGCGGCGACCGCCTCGGTGTTGCGGTCCCGGTAGGACAGGCCCGCGGTCAGCAGGAACACCAGGGCGAGCCCCGCGGCCACGACGGGCCCGGCCGCCTGCAGCACCCGAGCGCGCCGGGACCCGGCCTCCCCGCGCCCCGGGCGGGCGGCGAGCTCCGCGGCGCCACCGACGAGAGCGGCGAGGCCGGCGCCGGCCACGGCCGGTGCGAGGACCCAGCTCAGGTCGACCAGGCGGTTCAGGCTGTTGTAGAAGAAGCCGGCGACCTGCGCGACGACCGGTGCCTCGGAGAACCCCGCGTTGAACGTGACCGCCAGCAACGCCCAGGCCGCCCACGCGGCGAGCAGCGGCAGCAGCCGCAGGCGCGTCAGGCAGCCGAGCGCCCCGACGGCGAACAGCACCGCGAAGACCGCGTGGTACAGCGTCTGGCCGGGGTCGAAGAAGCCGGAGTAGGTGAACCGCAGCAGGCGGAGGGCGACGTCGAGGAACGGCTCGGTGGCCGGCCGCTCCGGGTAGCTGCTCACCTGGTCGCCGACCCGGGAGCTGGCCAGCAACCAGGGGGCGAGCAGGACGACCGTCGCCCCGCCCGTGGCCAGCAGGACCCGCCACCGCTCGGCGAGCCACCGCCGGACCGGCAGGCGGGGAAGCGCCACGACGCCGGCCACGGCCGTCGTCCCCGCGACGAACACGGCCATCGACGGGTGCACGGCGAAGACGGCCAGCACGACGACCGGCGTCACCAGCACGCCCGCGCCGAGCCGGCGGGGCAGCCGGAGCAGGCAGCAGGCGACCGTCGGCGCCAGCGCCAGCCCCGCGGCGTAGCCCAGGATGCCGCCGTCGAGGGCGAGCTGGAACGAGGGCCGGTACAGCACCGAGGCGAACAGCGCGGCCAGTGCCCCGGCCACCAGGCCGTCACGCCGGCCGGCCACCGCGACGACGGCGGCGAACAGGGTCACCGGCAGGGCGACGCCGAGGACGAGCACGGTCGCGGCGTTGAAGCCCACCACCGGGTCGGGCGCCACGTGGCTCACCAGCCCGGCGAACGTGTGCAGGCCGCCGGGGTAGAAGCGGGCGTTCTCCCCGGTGGCGAGGTCCAGCGGCATGAGCTCGAAGGGAGAGGCCTCCCCGGTGCGGGCGACGTAGGCCGCCATCAGCAGGTGCTGCACCATGTCGTGTTCCTGCGACGGCGTGGACAGCCCGTGGAAACCGCGCAGCCACGTCGTGGAGGCCAGCCAGCAGCCGGTCCCGACGGCGGCGACGGCGAGTCCGGCCGCCCACGGCCGGGCGCGGATCCGGTCCACCGTCGACCCCAGGACCCCCCGGACGACCCCGTCCGCACCGGCGCGCACCTCGAGGACCACCCCGGTCACGGCCAGGACGGCCAGGAGCACCGCACCTGCCGTCCAGACCGGTGCCCCGACCGGCGCGCCGAGCAGGGCGGCCACCTGCAGCAGGCCGAGCGTGACCGCCGGCGCCGCCCCCGTCCAGATCACCAGGGACCGCACCCGGCAGACGGCGAGGAACAGCAGCCCCGGCAGGTACAGCAGCAGGAGGCCGGTGACCAGCACGCCGCCGTCACTCATGCGGATGCCTCCAGGGTGGGCGGGAGGGGGGAGTGGGGCCGGACGGGGGGGTCACGGGGCCGCCGGGTCGGCCGAGCAGGCCTGCCGGTCGTCGCCCTCGAGGACGGATTCGTCGATGGCGTACACGCTGGTGTCCGTGTTGCGGTAGACGCGGTGCAGGTCCTCGACGTCGTCGAGTCCCTCCAGGCCCGGCGCGTAGCTGAAGGTGGGCTCCGCCAGCCAGTCGAAGGGGTCCGCGGCTGCGCCGATCAACGGCGAGGTCAGGGACACCATGACGTGGGAGATGTCGTGCTGCTGGACCAGGCAGCGGACCTTGCGGTTGGTGTCGATCTCGTTGAAGTGCTGCATGAGGTAGAGGCCGTACCGCGCCTCGGCGACCCCGAGCGGGTACACGTTGACCACCGGGATGCCCTCGTAGACGTAGAGGTACGTCGAGCCGTCGTTCCCGTTGTTCATCACGGTCCCGACGCCGTCCTGGCGGGCCAGCCACTCGAAGGCGGCCCGGTCCTCGCCGCTGACCCGGAGGAAGTCCGGGGTCGCGAAGCGGCCGGCCACCGACTGGGTGTTCATCGCGCGGTAGTCCAGTGCCGAGACCGACACGAACACGACTGCGACGGCTGCGACGACAGCGGGGACCAGGAGGTCGGGGAGCCGCTCGCCCGCCGCCGTCGCGCCCTCGGCCGTGTCGGTGGGGGACGGGCTGTCCGAGGCGTGGCCGCGGCGCGTGGCCACGGCGGCGAGCTGGGCCGCGAGTGAGGTGATCCCGGCGCCGGCGACGGCCACGGCCAGCACGTAGGTGGTGTTCGTCAGACGCGGGGTGCTGTTGTAGAACAGGCCGCCGATCTGGTCGATCACCGGTGCGTCGTCCAGGCCCGTGGTGAACGCGACGGCGATCCCCACCCACGCCAGCCACGCGGCGGCCAGTGGCCACAGCCGGCGGCGGGTGAGGCAGCCGACGAGGCCGGCCAGCGTCGCCACGGCGATGGCCGTCTGGTACTGGCTGGCGCTCGGATCGAGGAACCCGCCGACCTGTGCTCCGACGACCCTCTCGAGCGCGACGAACAGCGGCTCGTCCGGCGGGATCTCCGGATAGTCCGTCACCTGTCCGCCGACCTGGAGACTGGCGAGCAGCCACGGTGCCACGGCCACGCCGGACAGGACCGCGGTCGCGAGCAGCACCCACCGCGTCGAGGACAGCCATGCCCGCACCGGCGCGCTGGTCAGTGCCACCACGCCTCCGACGACGAGGACGCTGGCCACGATGACGGCGACGGAGGGGTGGATGGCGTAGAGCCCGAGCGCGACCACCGCGGTGGCGACGGGCAGGCCGCGGTCGCCGCGCCGGAGGGCGAGCACGCAGACCACGGCGGCGGGTGCCAGTGCGAGCCCCACCCCGAAGGCGAAGATGCCGGCGTCGTGCGCCAACTGGAACTGCGGGCGGTACAGGACCGAGGAGAGCAGTGCGGCGAGCGCGCCGGCCACCGGGCCGTGGCGCCGGCCGACGATGCCGGCGACCGCGGCACACAGGCCGACCGGCCCGGCCACGCCCAGCACGACCACGAGGGTGCCGTTGAAGGCGACGACGGGGTCGGGGGTCAGGCCCGCGAGGAGCCCGGCGAAGGTGTGCAGTCCGGCGGGGTAGAAGCGCACGTTGTCACCGGACGCCAGGTCCAGCGGCATGACGTCGAAGGGCGAGGCCTGCCCGGTGCGGGCGATGAACGCCGTCAGCAGCAGGTGCTGCACCGGGTCGTGCTCCTGGGAGGGCGTGGCCAGCCCACCCATGCCCCGCAGCCACGTGGTGGCGGCCAGCCAACAGGCGGTGGCGACCCCGACGACTGCCACGACGGCGGCCTGCGGCCGGGCGCGCACACCGGCCAGCGTGGAGCGCACCACGTCGGGGACGACCGCCTCGGAGCCAGCGCGCAGCTCCAGGGCCACCGCGGCCACGGCCAGCGCGGCGGTGCAGGTGAGGACGGCGGGCCACAGCCGCAGGCCGACGGCCGAGCCGCTCAGTGCGGCCAGCTGGTAGATGCCCAGGGTGGCCGCGGGAGCGGCGCCGAGCCAGACCCGCAGGGAACGGACCCGGCACACCACGAAGAGCAGGGTGCCGGGCACGTACAGCAGCAGCAGACCGACCGCCAGGACCGCGCGGTCACTCACGTCGTACTCCAGGGTCGCGAGGGGAACGGGAGGGCGAGCCGTGCGGGGGAGTGCGGCACGCTCACGCCCCGGCGCCGAGCAGCCGGACCCCGTCGACCCGGCGGCCGAGGCTCGCCGTCACCCGCTCCTCGGCGGCGCGCCGGGGGAGGGTGCCCTCGTCGGGGTGGCGGACGAGCACCAGGGAGGCGCCCGCGGCCAGCGGCGCGAGCAGCCAGGCCACCGGGCCGGCCTCCGCCGCGGTCGCGTCGTCGACGAGGACACGGTCGCCGGCGACCAGCCCGAGCCGGTCGGCGAGTTCCCGGGCGGCGTCGACGAGACCGCCGAGGGTCAGCGTCAGGCCGCCGGCCAGGAGCCCGGGACGGGACGGCTCGGGCGGTGTGTACGGGGTGAACACGTCGCCGTGCGCGCGCACCTCGAGGGCGAAGTCGCGCGCCGGCCCGGCGTAGCCGGCCATGCCCAGGCCGAGCGGGTGCAGCGACAGGCCCAACAGGTCGGGGAGGTCCTGCTCCTCGAGGGCGGCGAGCCGGTCCTGGGCGGCGAGGACGACGTCGGCGGCGTCCAGGCTGCCGTCGTCCTCGACGGCGGTGTCGAGCACCGCGGCGCCGCAGCTCCACACCGCCAGCAGCACGGCGGCGGTCTGCCAGTGCACGGGCAGGGCGACCGCGACGGTGCTGCCCGGTCCGACGTCGAACTCGTCCTGCAGCAGGTTGGCCGTCTTGGCCACCCAGTTGGCCAGGGTGGCCGCCGACAGCTCCACCCGCTCGCCGGTGGCGTCGTCGTACGCCGTCACCAGGGGAGCGGCGGCGTCGCGGCGGAGGGCCGCTGCGAGCAGGTCGCCGGGCGTGACGGGCTGTGGGGACACGGTCAGTTGATACAGGAGGTGTCGGCCGCCGTCCGGGGCGGCTCCGCGGTCGCCGGCGACGCCGGCGCGGCCGGGGTGGTCGGCTCACCGACGCCGTTGAAGTCCGCGCCCAGGACCAGCTGGACGGTGCCGGAGGTGGCGTCGTCGGCGACCTCGGTGACGGCGCCGGGGACCTGCCCGGCGAGGGTGGCGGCCAGCGCCTCGTCGCCGGCGGCGTGCCGGATCGTCGTCCGCTCGTAGTCGCTGCTGTCGGCGTTGCCGGTGCTGGTCACCGGAAAGCCGGCCGTCTCGAGCGAGGACGCGGCGTCGGCGGCCAGGCCCGGGGTGCCCGAGCCGTTGTAGACCGCGACCGACACCTCGGCGGGCGCCACGGTGGCCGGCGCCGCCGGGGCCTCCGCCGCGGGTGCCTCGGGCTCGGCGGACAGCTCGGCGAAGAACTCGTGCAGCTCGTCCTCGTCCGCCAGCCGCAGGATCGAGCGGCCCTGCTCGTCGCGGTCGTCGCCGACGATCGGGATCGTCTGGAACTCGATGCTGCCGGCGGTCACCGACTGCATCTGCTGGGCGAGGTCGAGCAGGTCGAGGTCCTGGTCGATGGTCAGCGACTCCGAGGCCGCCTGGATCAGCTCGCGCTGCTTGCCCAGGTCCAGCAGGACGTCCTCGGACAGCATCTTGCGGAGCACGCCGCCGATGAACACCTGCTGGCGGACGATGCGGTCCAGGTCGCCGCGGGGGAGCCCGTGCCGCTGGCGGACGAACTCGAGCGCGTCCGCACCCGAGATGGTCTGCGGTCCGGCCGGGAAGACCGCGCCGGAGTAGGTGGAGTCGTCCACGGCCTCGCAGAGGTTGACGTCCACGCCGCCGACGACGCTGGTGAGGTTGAAGAAGCCGAGCAGGTCCACCTCGGCGTAGTGGTCGATCTGCAGGCCGGTGAGCTGGCTGATGGTCTGGACCAGCAGCTGTGCACCGCCGGCCTGCCGGTCGGCCTCGGGCGCGGCGTCGTCGACCTCGGCGTACCCGTAGGCGTAGGCGGCGTTGAGCTTGTCCATGCCGTAGCCGGGGATCTCCACGTAGGAGTCGCGCGGGAACGAGACGAACGACGCGCGCGACCCGTCGGCCGGGACGTGCACCAGGATCATCGTGTCGGTGTTGATCCCGGAGTCCTCGCCGGCGGTGAGCTCGGCGAGCTGCTCGGGGGTGAGGGCGGCGCGGCTGTCGTTGCCGACCAGCAGCAGGTTCATCGCCTCGGCGGCGTCCCCGGCGTCGGAGTTGCCGTCGTCCGGGATGGCGTCGGTGCGGTTGACCGTCGCCTCGGCGACCCGGCCCAGGTACCAGCCCCAGCCGCTCGCACCGAGCAGGACCACCGACAGGACGGCGGCCACGCCGCGGGCGACACCGGCGCCCCGGCGGCGGCGCGGCGCAGCGGTCCCGCGGTCGGCACGGCGCCCCGGGGCCTCGTCGACAGCCCGGGCGCGGGGGCGCGAGGGACGGCCGGCGCGCGGGTCGAGCCGCGCCGGGATGGGACGTCCCGGGGCTCCACCCTGCTCGTTGCGGTCTCGGGTCACACGACCGAGGTTAGGTGCGGCCGCAGTGCCCGGTGGCCGCGCGACACGGGGGAACGCTCCGTCTCGGGTCGCGGCTGCCCGTCGTGCACCTGCCGCCCGTCTGGTCGCGCACCACCTCACCCGCACCAGCCGTCACGGGCGGCACGTGCCGCCCGCGCCGCAGCGCCCGCAGCCGCCGTCTGGGATGCTGGGGTTCCCGGTCCCCGCCCGCCGTGGCGCGAGGCGCCCGTGTGGTTGCTGCGCCGGAGGGGGCGGGAACGCGCCGGACTTCCCCGTGTCGGTATCCCGGTGCGCCTACCTTGTCCCCCGGAAACCGCCGCACGAAGACAGGAGTCCACCGGTGCGTGCCCACGAGACCCTCCGGACCGCCGAGCCCGGGGCCGCCGCGTCGGCAGCCCACCTCGCCCCACCCCAGGTCGCTGGGGCGCCGCACGTCGCGGCCGCGACCCACGGGGACCCGGCGCCCACGGCCGCGCACGAGGACGTCGAGCTGTCGATCGTCATGCCCTGCCTCAACGAGGCGGAGACGCTGGCCACCTGCGTCCGCAAGGCGCGTGGCTACCTGGAGCGCAGCGGCGTGCGGGGTGAGGTCGTCATCGCCGACAACGGCAGCACCGACGGCTCGCAGGCCATCGCCGAGGCCGAGGGCGCCCGGGTCGTCCCGGTCGCGGAGAAGGGGTACGGCAACGCCCTCATGGGCGGCATCCGCGCCGCGCGCGGCCGCTACGTGGTGATGGGCGACGCCGACGACAGCTACGACTTCTCCGACCTCGGCGCCTTCCTCGAGGAGCTGCGCGGCGGCGCGGACCTCGTCATGGGCAACCGCTTCCAGGGCGGCATCGAGGACGGCGCCATGCCGCCGCTGCACCGCTACGTCGGCAACCCGGTCCTGTCGTTCATCGGCCGCCTGTTCTTCAAGGCCCGCGTGGGCGACTTCCACTGCGGCCTGCGCGGGTTCAACCGGCAGCGGCTGCTCGACCTCGACCTGCACACGACCGGCATGGAGTTCGCCAGCGAGGTCGTCGTCCGCTCGGTCCTCGCCGGGCACCGCGTCACCGAGGTCCCGACCACGCTGAGCAAGGACGGGCGCAGCCGGCCCCCGCACCTGCGCAGCTTCCGCGACGGGTGGCGGCACCTGCGCTTCCTGCTGCTGTTCGCGCCCCGGTGGCTGTTCCTCTTCCCCGGCTTCGTGCTCGCCGGCCTCGGCGCCCTCGCGACGCTGGTCCTGCTGGTCACCCCGGTGACGATCGGCTCGGCGACCTTCGACGTCGGCACGCTCGGCTACGCGGCGGCGGCGCTGCTCATCGGCAGCCAGGCCATCGCCTTCTGGCTGCTGACCAAGGTCTACGCCATCGAGGAGGGCTTCCTGCCGCCCGACCCGCGACTCACCCGGGTGCTGCAGCGCTTCACCCTGGAGGTCGGCCTGGTCGTCGGAGGCCTGCTGTTCCTCGTCGGGCTCGTGGCCGCCATCGTGTCGATCGTCCGGTGGGGTCAGGCCGATCTGGGCGCGCTCGACTACGGCCAGCAGGTGCGCACGGTGGTCCTGGCGATGGTCGGCTTCATCCTCGGCGCCCAGGTGGTCCTGAACAGCCTGTTCGTCTCCATCCTGGGCCTGCGCCGGAGCAACCGGCCGCGGGTGACCGAGATGGCCTGAGGCCCCGGAGGCAACGGCCTCGTCGCTTCGACTCAAGGCACCCTCTCCCTCCTGCCGATGGAGGGAGGGGGTGCCTTCGTCGTCCGGCCCCCGTCCGGTGTCCACCACCTCCCGGGAGGCCGTCCCCGTGCGCCGCTTCGTGGCCTGCTCGCTGCTGACCGTCACCGTGACGGGCACCGTCCTCGTGCTGCCGGTGTACGCGGCCCCCACCCCGGAGGCGGAACCGGTCACCACGTCGGTCGACGAGGTGCCGATGGGCTCGGTGGAGGATCCCGCCCCGCGCACGGAGGTGCAGGAGGGCACGACGGAGCCCGTCGCCGGGGTGGCCGAGGACACGCCGACGCTGACCGTGCGCCGCACCGGCGTGGACGAGTTCTCCCTGGTCGGCGTCACGTGGGCCCTCGACCCGGCGGTGACCGACACGCTGGTGCAGGTCCGCGTCCAGGACGCCGGCGGGGACTGGGGGGCGTGGACCGAGGTCACCGCCGAGACCGCCGACGCCGACGCCGGCGCGCGCTCCGGGGCCGGGCTGCGCGGCGGGACCAGCCCGCTGTGGACCGGCCCGAGCACCGGCGTCGAGGTGGAGCTGGTGACCCGCGCGGGCGCCGCGCCCACCGACGTGCAGCTGGACCTGGTCGACCCGGGGGAGTCCGAGGCCGACACCGCGCTGACCACGCCCGCCATCCAGGACACCGCCCAGGCCGCGCTGGCCATGCCGCCGGTGTACTCGCGGGCGCAGTGGGGGGCCGACGAGGGCATCCGCACCTGGGCCCCGCGCTACGCGGCCACGGTGAAGGCCGCGACGCTGCACCACACCGCGGACTCCAACGCCTACACCGCCGACGACGTGCCGGCGATCATGCGGTCGATCTACCGCTACCACACGGTCAGCCTCGGCTGGGGCGACATCGGCTACCACGTCGTCGTGGACAAGTTCGGCCGGCTGTGGGAGGGCCGGTACGGCGGGCTCGCCAGCGCCGTCGTCGCTGCGCACGCGGGGGGCTTCAACACCGGCACCTTCGGCGTCTCGATGCTCGGCAACCACGACACCGCCCCGGTGTCGCAGGCCACGGTCGACGCGGTGGCCGCCGTCGTGGCGTGGAAGTTCTCCCTCTACGGCATCGACCCGCGGGGCAGCGCCACGCTGACCTCGGAGGGCGGGGGGACGTCGCGCTACGCCCGCGGCACCTCGGTGACGCTGCCCACCCTGTTCGGGCACCGCGACGTCGGCAGCACCGCCTGCCCCGGCCGCTACGGCTACGCCCGGCTGCCGGAGATCCGCGACGCGGTGGCCGCGCGCATGAACGGCGCCCCGACCATCGAGGGCCGCTACGCGTCGGACCCGTCGGTCGCCTGGCTCGGCGCGCGCGTCGGCGCCCAGCAGACCTCCGGCGACGTGACCTGGCAGGTGTTCCAGAACGGACGCATGTACAGCTCCCCCTCCACCGGGGTGCACGCCGTGCGCAACGCCATCCTCGACCGCTACCTGGCGGCCGGCGGGCCGGCGGCCCTCGGTGCGCCGACCACCGACGAGATGCCCACCGCGGACGGGCGCGGCGCCTACACGCACTTCGCCCGCGGGTCGGTCTTCTGGTCGCCGTCCACCGGCGCGCAGGACGTCCGCAACGCGATCCGGGACCGCTGGGCCGCCCTCGGCTGGGAGCGCGGCGCGCTGGGGTACCCGACGTCCACGGAGCTGCCGACCGCCGACGGCTCCGGCCGGTACCAGCTGTTCCAGGGCGGGCGGGTGTACTGGTCGGCGGCCACCGGGGTGCACGAGGTGGTCAACGCGGTGCTGGGGGTGCACCAGCGGCTCGGCGGCATCTCGGGGCTGGGTTACCCGACGTCGGACGAGCTGCCCACTGCCGACGGGGTCGGGCGGGTGCAGCACTTCCAGACCGGATCGGTGCTGTGGTCCCCGGGCACCGGGGCGTTCGAGGTGCGCAACGGCATCCACGCCCGCTGGGCGGCCCTCGGCGCGGAGACCGGGGTGCTCGGCTACCCGACCTCGGGTGAGCTCCGCACGGCCGACGGCGCCGGCCGGTACCAGGTCTTCCAGGGCGGGCGGGTGTACTGGTCGGCGGCCACCGGGGTGCACGCGGTGGTCAACGCGGTGCTGGGGGTGCACCAGCGGCTCGGCGGCATCTCGGGGCTGGGCTACCCGACGTCGGACGAGCTGCCCACCGCCGACGGGGTGGGGCGGGTGCAGCACTTCCAGACCGGATCGGTGCTGTGGTCCCCGGGCACCGGGGCGTTCGAGGTGCGCAACGGCATCCACGCCCGCTGGGCGGCCCTCGGCGCGGAGGCCGGGGTGCTCGGCTACCCGACCTCGGGTGAGCTCCGCACGGCCGACGGCGCCGGCCGGTACCAGGTCTTCCAGGGCGGGCGGGTGTACTGGTCGGCGGCCACCGGGGTGCACGAGGTGGTCAACGCGGTGCTGGGGGTGCACCAGCGGCTCGGCGGCATCTCGGGGCTGGGCTACCCGACGTCGGACGAGCTGCCCACCGCCGACGGGGTGGGGCGGGTGCAGCAGTTCCAGACCGGGTCGGTGCTGTGGTCCCCGGGCACCGGGGCGTTCGAGGTGCGCAACGGCATCCACGCCCGCTGGGCGGCGCTCGGTGCCGAGGCCGGCGTGCTGGGGTACCCGGTGTCGGGGGAGCTGCCCACGGCCGACGGCGCCGGGCGCTACCAGCTGTTCCAGCGCGGCGCGGTGTTCTGGTCGCGGGCGACGGGCACGCACGAGGTCCTCGGCGGCATCTGGGCCACCTACCGGCAGCTGGGCGCGGACACCTCGTCGCTCGGTCTGCCGACGTCGGGCGAGACAGCGGTCGCCGCCGGATGGCGCAGCACCTTCGAGCACGGCTCGATCACGTGGGAGGCCGCCACCGGGCGGGTCACCGTCATCCGCCGGTGAGCCGCAGGGAGCGCCCGTGACGGACGAGCCGGGTGTGACCAGTCCGCCACACGACTCCCGCGGGTCGCCCGGGCACGGTCTCCCCGGCGGTTAGCCTCCTCGGCGTGAGTGTGGACATCCTGCTGCCCTACTACGGCGACGTGGCCCTCATGCAGGCGGCCGTCGAGAGCGTGCGTGCCCAGACCGTCCCGGACTGGCGGCTGCTCGTGGTCGACGACGGCACCCCGGTCGAGGGGATCGCCGAGTGGTTCGAGTCACTGCAGGACGAGCGCATCACCTACGAGCGCAACCAGCAGAACCTCGGCGCCAACCTCAACTACCAGAAGGCCCTGGGCCTGGCGACGGCCGACCGGATCGTGGTCATGGGCGCCGACGACGTCATGCTGCCCAACTACCTCGAGGTCGTCACCCGGGCGATGGCCGAGTTCCCCGAGGCCGCCATCGTGCAGCCCGGCGTCGAGGTTATCGACGAGCACGGCGAGGTCTACCTGCCGCTGGTCGACCGGGTGAAGAAGCTCATCAAGCTCGACGGCACCGGCCGGCGCGTGTACGGCGGCGAGCAGCTCGCCCGCAGCCTGCTGACCGGCAACTGGACGCTGTTCCCGTCACTGTGCTGGCGCACCGAGGCCGTCCGCCGGCACGGCTTCCGGCCGAACCTGCACGTGGTCCAGGACCTCGCGCTGATCCTCGACATCGTCAAGGACGGCGGCACGATGGTGGTCACCGACGAGGTGTGCTTCCAGTACCGCCGGCACTCCGCCTCGGACAGCTCGGTGAAGGCCATGCGCGGCCCGCGCTTCGACGAGGAGCGCGCCTACTTCCAGACCATGGCCCGGGAGATGGAGGAGCTCGGCTGGAAGCGCGCCGCCCGCGCCGCCCGGCTGCACCTGCTCTCCCGGCTGCACGCGGCCACGTACCTGCCGCTGGCGGTGAAGAAGCAGGACCGGGAGGCCGTGCGCGCGCTCACGCGGCACGCTCTCTGAGGGCAGTCCCCCCGACCTCCGCCGGCCGAGCCCCTCGGCCGGGCGGCACCGCGAGCCCGAGGCAGGGCTCCGCACGAAGGTAGCGTGGATCGACGTGGCACTCGCACAACCGGCCGGCCGGACGTACTCGGCGGCCGTGGCGGACCTCCGGCGCGGCTGGGAGCAGCGCACGCTGTGGGGGCACCTGGGCTGGCAGGACATCCGCCAGCGGTACCGGCGCTCGGTCCTCGGCCCGATCTGGATCACCATCAGCATGGCGGTCACCGCCGTGGCGCTCGGGATCCTGTACTCGGGGCTGTTCGACATCGAACTGGCCCGGTTCCTGCCGCACGTCCTCGTCGGGTTCATCGTCTGGAACTTCATCAGCGGTTGCATCACCGAGGGCTCCGAGGTCTTCATCGCCAACGAGGGGCTGATCAAGCACCTGCCGGCACCGCTGTCGGTGCACGTCTACCGCCTGGTCTGGCGGCAGACGCTGTTCTTCGCCCACAACATGATCGTCTACCTGGTCATGCTGCTGGTGTACCCGCAGCCGCTGAAGTGGACGGTGGTCTACGCCGTCCCGGCCTTCCTGCTGCTGGCCCTCAACGGCGCCTGGGTCGCGCTCGCCGCCGGCGTCATCACCGCCCGGTTCCGCGACATCCTGCCCATCACGCAGAGCGTCGTGCAGCTGGCGTTCTTCCTGACGCCGATCGTCTGGATCTACGACGAGCTCGTGAACAGCCCGAACCCCGCGATCGCCGAGCGGGCCCGCCTGGCCGAGTTCAACCCCTTCCTGCACTTCGTGGAGATCATCCGCCGTCCGCTGCTGGGCCAGGACCAGCTGATGCGGTACTGGGTGGTCGTCCTCGCCATCACGGTGGCCGGCTGGGCGCTGACGATGTTCGTCCTGCGCCGCTACCGGTCCCGCGTCTCCTACTGGGTGTGAGCGTGTCCCACAGCATCGACGGTCAGATCGGCATCACGACCAAGGACGCCTGCGTCGACTTCC
Organism: Geodermatophilus sp. SYSU D00879; assembly: GCF_054050375.1. Taxonomy (NCBI): domain Bacteria; kingdom Bacillati; phylum Actinomycetota; class Actinomycetes; order Geodermatophilales; family Geodermatophilaceae; genus Geodermatophilus; species Geodermatophilus sp. SYSU D00879. The sequence continues at coordinate 387,194 of NZ_JBJGZF010000002.1, read as the reverse complement.
CGATCTTCGACGCGAAGAGCAGGTCCCTGAAGAAGACCGTCATGGGTCTCGTGGGCGGCAACATCGACAGCGACGCCAAGGTCCCGGTCATCGAGGCGCTCCGGGACATCACCGTCACCCTCGAGCACGGCGCCCGGGTCGGCCTCGTCGGCCACAACGGCGCCGGGAAGTCCACTCTGCTGCGGCTGCTGTCGGGCATCTACGAGCCGACCCGCGGCATCGCCGAGGTCCGCGGCCGGGTCGCGCCGGTGTTCGACCTCGGCGTCGGCATGGACCCGGAGATCTCCGGCCTCGAGAACATCATGATCCGCGGCCTGTTCCTCGGGATGACCCGCAAGCAGATGCAGGACCGGGTCGACGACATCGCCGACTTCACCGAGCTCGGCGACTTCCTGCACATGCCGCTGCGCACCTACTCCACCGGCATGCGGGTGCGGCTCGCCCTCGGTGTGGTCACCAGCATCGACCCCGAGATCCTGCTGCTCGACGAGGGCATCGGCGCGGTCGACGCCGCCTTCCTCGAGAAGTCCAAGCAGCGGCTGGTGGAGCTCGTCGAGCGCTCGGGCCTGCTGGTGTTCGCCTCGCACTCCGACGAGTTCCTCCGCGAGCTGTGCGACACCGCCATCTGGATGGAGCACGGGCGGATCAAGCGGCAGGGCGACCTGGACGAGGTGCTGCGGGCCTACAAGGGCCTGCCCGCGTGACCACTCCCGTCCCGGCGCCGGGCGAGTGCGTCGTCGCCGTCGTGGTGACCCGGCACCGGCGCGAGCTGCTCGCCGAGAGCCTGGCCGCGCTGGCGTCGCAGACCCGCCGCGTCGACCACGTCGTCGTCGTGGACAACGGTCCGGACGAGTCGGCCGCCGACGTCGTCGCGGCCAGCGGGCTGCCGGCCACCCACCTGCCCAGCCGGCGCAACCTCGGCGGCGCCGGCGGCTTCGCCTACGGAATGCTGCACGCCCTCGCGATGGGCGCGGACTGGGTCTGGTGCGCCGACGACGACGGCCGGCCGGCCGACGAGAGGGTGCTCGCCACGCTCCTCGACGCCGCGCAGCGCCACGGCCTGGCCGAGGTCAGCCCACTGGTCACCGACCTGGCCGACCCCGACCGGCTGGCCTTCCCGCTGCGCCGGGGCCTGCGCTGGCGACGGCACCGCAGCGACTTCGCGGGCCTGGACCTGCTGCCGGGCTACGCCTCGCTGTTCAACGGCGCGCTCTTCCGCGCCGAGGCGCTCGACGTCGTCGGTGTCCCGGACTACCGGCTGTTCTTCCGCGGGGACGAGACCGAGATCCACCGGCGGCTGCTGCGCGCGGGCCTGCCCTTCGGCACCTGCCCGCAGGCTGCCTACCTGCATCCCGAGGGCACGACGGAGTTCGCGCCCATCCTCGGTGGACGGCTGTCGGCGCAGTACCCGGCGAACGACGTCAAGCGCTACTTCACCTACCGCAACCGCGGCTACCTGATGGCCCAGCCCGGCATGCGCTGGCTGCGGCCGCTGGAGACGGTCCGGTTCGGCTGGTTCTTCCTGGTGTCCCGCCGGGACCTCGCGGGCTGGCGCGAGTGGCGGCGGCTGACCCGCGCCGGCCGGCAGGAGCAGCTCACCCGGCCCGGCTGAGGCCCGCGACCGGCGCCACGACGACGAACGGCCCGCCGCCCCCTCCCGGGGGCGGCGGGCCGTTCGTCGTCGGTCCGGCGCTCAGCCGTGGAAGACCTTCTCCCACGCCTGCGGGCTGGTCAGCTCCGGCAGCGCCTGGCGGTACGCCCGGCGCAGCGCCGGGAAGCGGCGGTAGATCTGCCACTCCAGCGCGACGGAGCGCTTGAGCAGGCTCCAGAACAGCCGCGGGTCCCGGCGGCGGTAGGTGACGCCGCGGCCGTCGGCGGTGCCGACCGTCGCCGAGTCCAGCCGGGCCAGGAGGAACCAGCGGGCGTCCTGCGCGGCCACGTTGAGCTGCGGCTTGTTCTCGTCGCCCTTGGCCGGGAACAGGTTGTGTGCCAGGGCGCCGGCCAGGGTGCGGCTGATGGTCACCGGGTTGGTCGGCGGCTTGAGCATCCGCTCGGCCTTGACCGGGCTCATCGTGGGCAGCGGCAGGTCGTTGGTGCTCTTGAGCACCCGGCCGTCGTCGAAGCCGCTCTGCTGCGCGCGCACCTCCGGCAGCGCCGTCGGGAGCAGCTCGTAGAGCCGGTCCGGGCCGGCGAGGAAGTCCTCGTAGGCCCGCTGGTGCAGCGCCGTGGCCGAGTACTGCAGCATGATCAGGTACTTCAGGTCCCACTTGAACAGGTCGCGCAGCAGCGACCCGCCGCGCCGGTGGGGGCTCTGCAGCGCGGCCACGATCAGACGGTTGCGCCAGTGGAAGTAGGCCTGCCAGTCGGCGGTGTCGTCCTTGTCGCTCCAGGAGAGGTGCCAGATGGCGACACCCGGCAGCGTCACGGTCGGGTAGCCGGCCTGGGCGGCGCGCAGGCCGTACTCGGCGTCGTCCCACTTGATGAAGACCGGTAGCGGCAGCCCGATCTCCTCGGCCACCTGCCGGGGGATCAGGCACATCCACCAGCCGTTGTAGTCGACGTCGATCCGCCGGTGCAGCGCCGTCGACTCGCGCAGGTTCGTCTTGCTGAAGTCGTGCCCGTAGTAGGTGTTCGGGGCGTTGCGCCAGAAGAACTTCTCGCGCTCGACGACCTCACCCATGCTGTGCAGGACCGACCGGTCCTGCAGGGCGAGCATCTGTCCGCCGACCAGGGTCGGGTGCGTCGTGTACTGGGCGAAGGTGACCGCCCGGGCCACGCTGTCGGGCTCGATGAGGATGTCGTCGTCGAGGAAGACGTGGTGGGTGGCGTCGGTCGCCGTCAGCATCTCGTGCATCGTGCGGGCGAAGCCGCCGCTGCCACCGAGGTTGCCCTGCTCGAGGACCCGCAGCCGCTCGCCGAGGGCCGCGGCCACACCCGGGAAGCGCGGGGCGTCGACGACCTTCTTGTTGCCCTGGTCGGCCACGATCACGTGGCTGACCTTCTCCATGACGACGGGGTCGGCCGACAGCGCCTCCAGCGCGGCGACGCAGTCGACCGGGCGGTTGAAGGTGCAGATGCCGACCGACAGGCGCGCCTCGCGCAGCGGCGGGGTGGCGGCGTACCAGCCGGCGTTGCTGACCGACACGTCGTCGTCGGCGGTGACGTCGAACCAGTACCAGCCGCCGTCGCCGAACGGGGCCAGCTCGAGCTCGAACTCCAGCGGGCCGGTGGTGCCGTCGGTGGCCGCGCCGGTGACGTGCATGACGTCGCCGTTGGCCTTCGACCGGTAGACGTCGATGCGGCAACGGGCGTCGACCTCGATGCGCAGGATCACGTGCTCCAGCGACGTCCAGCGCCGCCAGTAGCTGGCCGGGAAGGCGTTGAAGTAGGTCGCGAACGACAGCTCCCGGCCGGCCTGCACGGTGGCCGTGCTGCGGTCGGGGCACTTCGCGCGGCCCGACGTCTCGTCCAGGTAGAGGCTGCGCACCTTGAGCGGGTCACCCTGGCGCGGCATGAGGCAGCGCTGCAGCAGCGTCGTCGCCCGGCCGGCGGCCAGCTCGCTGGTGACGGGCTCGCTGACCCGCTCCGGGGAGCTCGGGCTGTTCTCGATCGGGGTGGTGGTCACCGGGTAGTCCTCAGTGTCGGGGCCGCGGTCAGTCGTCGAGGCGGCCGTCGAGCGAGCCGCCCTCGTCGAAGAAGGGGCGGATGCGGTTGTCGAACATGCTCAGTGCCGAGCCGATCGCCATGTGCATGTCCAGGTACTTGTAGGTGCCCAGCCGGCCGCCGAAGAGCACCCGCTTCTCCGCGGCCTCCTGCTTGGCCAGCTCGCGGTAGCGCTCCAGCTTGGCGCGGTCCTCGGGCGTGTTGATCGGGTAGTACGGCTCGTCGCCGGTCTGCGCGAAGCGCGAGTACTCGCGGACCACGACCGTCTTGTCGGCCGGGTAGTCCCGCTCGGGGTGGAAGTGCCGGAACTCGTGGATGCGGGTGAACGGCACGTCCTCGTCGGCGTAGTTCATGACCGAGGTGCCCTGGAAGTCACCGATCGGCAGGACCTCGGTCTCGAAGTCCAGGGTGCGCCAGCCGAGCTCGCCGGCCTCGTAGTCGAAGTACTTGTCGATCGGGCCGGTGAAGACCGTCGGCACGTCGGCGGGCAGCTCGTCGCGGACGTCGAACCAGTCGGTCGACAGCCGCACCTCGATGTTCGGGTGGTCGGCCATCTTCTGCAGCCACGCCGTGTAGCCGTCCTTCGGCAGGCCCTCGTACGTGTCGTTGAAGTACCGGTTGTCGAAGGTGTAGCGGACCGGCAGGCGGGCGATGACCGCGGCCGGGAGCTCGGTGGGGTCGGTCTGCCACTGCTTCTTGGTGTAGCCGCGGATGAACGCCTCGTACAGGGGGCGGCCGATCAGGGAGACCGCCTTCTCCTCGAGGTTCTGCGCGTCGGCGGTGTCGATCTCACCGGCCTGCTCCGCCACCAGGGCACGGGCCTCGGAGGGGGAGTAGCTGCGCTCGAAGTACTGGCAGATCGTGGCCAGGTTGATCGGCAGCGAGTAGGTCTTCCCCTGGTAGATGGAGTAGACCTTGTGCTGGTAGCCGGTGAACTCGGTGAACTGGTTGACGTACCGCCAGACCCGTTCGTTGGACGTGTGGAACAGGTGCGCGCCGTACCGGTGGATCTCGATCCCGGTCTCGGGCTCGGGTTCTGAGTAGGCGTTGCCCCCGATGTGGTCGCGGCGGTCGAGGACGAGCACGCGCTTGTCCAACTGGCTGGCCACCCGCTCGGCGACGGTCAGACCGAAGAAGCCGGAGCCGACGACGACGAGGTCAGGTCTCGCTGAGGTCACGCCTGGCGACTGTACCGGCGGGGGTCCGGCGGCTCGGGCCGTCGACGGGGTCCGGCACGGCTTTTCGTGACGGGCCCGTCCCCCTCGCCCCACCGGCCACACGCGGCCCGCCGCGTCCCGGTGGCCCGCGTCGACCCGGGACCCGCCTCCTACAGTCGGGCCGTGCCCGGCTCCCCCGACGTCCTCCCGCTGCGCGTGGTGGCCGTCACCTACTCGCCCGGCGAGGCCCTCGAGGGCTTCGTCACCTCCCTGGCGAAGGCGACGACCCGGCCCGTCGAGGTGGTGCTCGCCGACAACGGGTCCACCGACGGCGTCCCGGAGCGGGTGGCCGCCGAGCACCCGCACGTGCGGCTGCTGCGCACCGGCGGGAACGTCGGCTACGGCGCGGCGGTCAACGCCGGCCTGGCCGGGGCCGCGGGCCGGTACGCGCTGGTGGCCAACCCCGACGTCCGCTTCGAGCCGGGGTCGGTCGACGAGCTGCTCGCCGTCGCCGCCCGCTGGCCGCGTGCGGCCACCGTCGGCCCGGCCATCCGCACCCCCGAGGGCGAGCTCTACCCGTCGGCGCGGGAGCTGCCGCGGCTGTCCACCGGCGCCGGGCACGCGCTGCTGGGGTGGGCGTGGCCGGGCAACCCGTGGACCGCGCGCTACCGCCGGGAGCGCGAGGCACCGCGCGAGCGCACCGCCGGCTGGCTGTCGGGCTCGTGCTTCCTCGTCGACCTCGAGGCATTCCGAGCGGTGGGCGGCTTCGACCCCGGCTACTTCATGTACTTCGAGGACGTCGACCTCGGCGAGCGGCTCGGGCGCGCCGGGTACCTGCACGTCTACGCGCCGAGCGCCGTCGTCGTCCACGAGGGTGGGCACGCCACCCGCCGCGAGCCGCACCGCATGCAGCGGGTGCACCACACCAGCGCGCTGCGCTACCTGTCCGGCCAGTACCCCGGCCCCCGGCACGCCCCGCTGCGGGCCGCGCTCCGGGCCGGCCTCGGCGGCCGGATGCTCCTGTCCTACGTCAGCGGGCGGGTGGCCGCCGGGGCCCGCTTCCAGCGCCGCGCCGACGACGTCGGCCGGACCCGCCGGGGAGGCGCGGCATGAGGCACGCGGTGATCATGGCCGGGGGCTCCGGCACGCGGCTGTGGCCGCTGTCCCGCTCCGCCCGGCCCAAGCAGCTGCTCGACGTCCTCCAGGACGGGGACGGCGGCGCGCACAGCCTGCTGGCCGAGGCCTTCACCCGGCTGGAGGCGGTGCTGCCGGCCGAGCGGATCTGGGTGTGCACCGCGGCCCGCTACGGAGCCCAGGTGCGGGCAGCCCTGCCGCGGCTGCGGCCGGACCGGCTGGTGCTCGAGCCGGTCGCCCGCGACACCGCCAACGCCGTCGGCCTGGCCGCCGCCCTGGTCGCCGAGGCCGACCCGGACGCCGAGCTCGCCGTCGTCAGCGCCGACCACGTGATCCGCCCGGTCGAGCGGTTCGCCGCCACGCTGACCACCGCCTTCGACGCGCTGGCCGCGCGGCCGCGGGCGCTGGTCACCCTCGGCATCACGCCGACCGCCCCGGCGACCGGCTTCGGCTACGTCCGCCGCGGCGCGCCCACCGAGGTGCCCGGGGTCGCCGAGGCCGCCGCGTTCAAGGAGAAGCCCGACCGCGCCACCGCCGAGGCCTACCTGGCGTCGGGGGAGTACCTGTGGAACTCCGGCATGTTCGTCTGGCGGGCCCGCACCGTGCTCGACGCGCTGGCCGACCACCTGCCGGCGTCCGCGGAGGGGCTGGCCCGGATCGTGGCCGCGCCGGCCGGGGCCGAGCGCGACGCCGTCCTCGCCGAGGTGTTCCCGACGCTGCCGAGGACCAGCGTCGACTACGCCGTCCTCGAGCCCGCGGCCACCGAGCCCGGCCGGGTGCTGGTCGCCGACCTCGACGTCGAGTGGCTCGACGTCGGCTCGTGGCCGGCGCTGGCGCAGACGCTGGCCGCCGCCGACGGCAACGCCGTGGGCGGGCTCGCGGTGACCCTCGACAGCGCGGGCAACATCGTCTTCAGCGACGACCCGGAGCACCTCGTGGCGCTGGTCGGGGTCCGCGACAGCGTCGTCGTGGCCACCGCCGACGTCACGATGGTCTGCCCGGTGTCCGACGCCGAGCGGGTCAAGCAGCTGCTGTCGGCCGTCGAGGAGCGGCACGGTGCACGCTTCAGCTAGGGGAGGACCCTCCTGCTCCCCACCGCTCGCGGGCCCGTGGCGGGCCCCTGCAGGAGGGCCGTTCCAGCACGTCACGGGGTGCGTGGTGTGATGCCGGTCATGAAGAACTTCGACGTCGCAGCTGTCGTGTCCGGTGGGGCCTCCGGCCTCGGGGAGGCCACCTCCCGTGCGCTCGCCGCGCGCGGCGCCGCGGTGACCATCGTCGACCTCAACGAGGAGCGCGGGAAGGCGCTGGCCGACGAGCTCGGCGGGCACACGACCTTCGTCCGCACCGACGTCACCGACGAGTCCCAGGTGGCCGCCGCGATCGAGGACGCCACCGGCAAGGACCGGCCGCTGCGCGTCGCGATCAACTGCGCGGGCATCGGCTGGGCGCAGCGCACGGTCGGCAAGGGCAACACCCCGCACGACCTCGACCCGTTCCTCCGCACGGTGATGGTCAACCTGGTCGGCACCTTCAACGTGCTGCGCCTGGCCGCCGCCGCGATGGCCGCCACCGAGCCGGAGGAGGACGGCGAGCGCGGCGTCGTCGTCAACACCGCCTCGATCGCCGCCTTCGACGGCCAGATCGGCCAGCTCGCCTACAGCGCCTCCAAGGGCGGCATCGTCGGCATGACCCTGCCGGCCGCGCGCGACCTGTCCAGCGTCGGCGTGCGGGTGTGCACCATCGCCCCCGGCCTGGTCGACACCCCGCTGCTCGGCGGCCTGCCCGAGGAGGCCCGCACCGCGCTGGCCAACGGCATCCCGTTCCCCAAGCGGCTGGGCCGTCCCGACGACTTCGCCCAGCTGGCGCTCGCCATCGTCGAGCACGGCTACCTCAACGGCGAGGTCATCCGGATGGACGGCGCGCTGCGCATGGCCCCCCGCTGACCCTCCGGAGACCCGTGTGACCGCTGCACCGCCGGCCCCGACCCCGCCGGCACCCGCACCTCCCGCCGTCCTCGCCGGCGCCGACTTCACCGACTGCTGGCGGCCGGACTGGCGCTTCGACCTGGAGGCGGTGCTGCGCCCGCACCAGCGGAGCGCCGGGGACCCCGCGATGCAGTGGGACGGGGACGCCGTCTGGCGGACGACGACCACCCCGTGCGGGCCGGCCACGGTGCGCGTCACGTACCGCGGCGGCGAGGTGCGCGCGCAGGCGTGGGGCCCGGGCGCGGAGTGGGCCGGCACGGCCGTGCCCGGCTGGCTCGGCGCGTTCGACGACTGCGCGGGCTTCGACCCGGACTGCCACCCGCTGGTCCGCGAGATCGCCCGGCGCACGCCCCACCTGCGGCTGGGCCGTACCGGCCGCACGTGGGACGCGCTGGTCCCGGCGGTGCTGGAGCAGAAGGTCACCGTCGTCGAGGCGCACCGGGTGTGGCGGGCGCTGCTGCGGCTGGCCGGCGACCCCGCGCCCGGCCCCGCCCCCGAGGGCATGCGGGTGCTGCCCTCGCCGCGGCGGCTGCGGGAGGTCACCGACTGGGAGTGGCACCGCTGCGGCCTCGACGGCGCCCGCCGGCGGGCGCTGCTGCACGTCGCGTCGGTCGCCCACGCGCTCGAGCCGGACGACGGCTGCGACTCGCCGACCCTGCAGCGCAAGCTGCGCACGGTGCCGGGCATCGGGGTGTGGACCGCGGCCGAGGTCGTCCAGCGCACCCACGGCTGCCCCGACACCGTCAGCTACGGCGACTACCACCTGAAGAACCTGGTGGGCTGGTCGCTGGCCGGCCGCAAGACCGACGACGACGGGATGATGGAGCTGCTCGAGCCCTGGCGCGGGCACCGGCAGCGGGTGGTGCGGCTGCTGCACGTCGGCGGGAGCATGCCGCCCCGCCGCGGCCCCCGGATGGCGCCGACGAACTACCGCCGCTTCTGACCGCGGAGGCGTCCTCCGTCAGGGGCGCGGGTCGTCCAGCAGGCCGAGCAGGTAGTCGCCGTAGCCGCTCTTGCCCAGGGGCTCGGCGGCGCGGCGCAGGCCGTCGTCGTCGAGCCAGCCCTGCCGCCAGGCGACCTCCTCGATGCAGCCGATCTTGAGGCCCTGCCGCTCCTCGACCACCGAGACGAACTCGGTCGCCTGACGCAACGACGTGAAGGTCCCGGTGTCCAGCCAGGCGGTGCCGCGGTCGAGGACGGTGACGGTCAGCCGGCCCTGCTGGAGGTAGTGCTCGTTGACCGCGGTGATCTCGAGCTCGCCGCGGGCGCTGGGCCGGATGCCGCGGGCCACCTCGACCACCGAGGACTCGTAGAAGTACAGCCCCGGCACGGCGTAGGAGCTCTTCGGCGTGGCCGGCTTCTCCTCGATGGAGAGGACCTTCCCGCCGCCGTCGAACTCCACGACGCCGTAGTCCTGCGGGTTGGCCACGTGGTAGGCGAACACGTGGCCGCCGTCGGGGGTGGGCAGTCGTCCCAGCGCCGTCCCGAGGCCCGCGCCGTAGAAGATGTTGTCGCCCAGGACCAGTGCCACGGCCTCGTCACCGACGAAACCGGCGCCGATGAGGAAGGCCTGTGCCAGACCCTCGGGCTTCTCCTGCACGGCGTACTCGATCCGCATCCCGAGCCGGCCGCCGTCGCCGAGCAGCGCCCGGAACGCGGCCTGGTCGCCCGGGGTGGTGATCACCAGCACCTCGCGGACGCCGGCCATCATCAGCGTCGACAGCGGGTAGTACACCATCGGCTTGTCGTAGACCGGCATGAGCTGCTTGCTGACCGCCTGGGTGATGGGGAACAGGCGGCTCCCCGTGCCTCCGGCCAGGATGATCCCCCGCATGACCGGCGACGGTAGCGACTGCCGGCCGGTCAGGCCCGGGGGGAGCCCAGCCACAACCTCCCGACGAGTGAGGACCCGCCCGGCGTGCCGACCGGCTCCCACCGGGTGGCCCAGCCCTCGGCGTGCAGCTGGACGAGCACGGCCCCGACGAGCGCACCGAGGTTCAGCGCGGCGGTGACCGTGGCGCGCTCGGGGAGGTGGACGTCGACCACGCCGTCGCCCTCGCCGCCGTGCCGCAGCACCACCGGGAACTCCGGCAGCGCGGCGCTGGCCACCCGGAACGCCTCGGCGACCGCCTCGCGGTCCCCGGGCCGCGGCACCAGGTCGGGGGCCGGCTGCCGGCTGGCGACGAGGTCGCGGCTGCCGTAGGGGAACAGGTCGCCGGGGCCCAGCCGCACCAGCGGGCGGGTGCCGGCGTCCTCGGCCGGCGCCTCGAACGGGAGCCCCCGGACGACGGCGACCGGCACGCCCTCGAGCTTGCCCTTGACCAGGTCAGCGGCCGCGGCGACCTCGTCGACGAGCGCCATCTGCGTGGTCTCCAGCCGGTTGCCGTGCGCGTCGACGGCGCCGCGGTGGTCGGTGAGCGCCGCGATCCCCGCCGAGCCGACGGCGACGTCGGTCAGCCCCTCCCGCCAGGTGCGGCCGAAGGTGTCGCTGACGACCACCGCCACCTCGACGCCGAGCAGCTCGCGCAGCCGGTCGCGCAGCCCGCGGGCGGAGGCGTCGGCGTCGGCGGGGAGCAGCACGAGCGAGTCGCCGGGCACGTTCGAGGCGTCGATGCCGGCGGCGGCGACCACCCAGCCGTGCCGCGTCTCGACGATCTTCAGCGGCCCGCGCCGGGCGACGACGCGCACGGTCTCCTCGTCGATCGCCCGCTGCCGCACCGCCTCGCGGTCGGCGCCCGGCGGCACCGGCACCACCCGGCCCTCCACCTTGGACACCACCTTGGAGGTCACGACGACGACGTCGCCGTCGGCCAGCCACGGTGCGGCGCCGGCGACCGCCCCCGCCAGGTCGTCGCCCGCGGTGAACTCCGGCAGCCCCCGGACGGGCAGGACCCGCAGACCCCCGGCCGGCTCAGCCATCGACGGAGACGCCCGCGGCGTCCAGCGCGGCCCGGGCCATCGCGGCCGTGGCCTCGGGGGAGCTCATGAGCAGCGGCACCGCGCGCACGTCGACGCCGGGGACGTCGGCGCGGTCGCCGGTGTGCACCAGCCAGGCGTCGAGCAGGCCGCCGTCGGACCGCGCGCCGTAGTGCCGGCCGACGCCCTCGGCGCTGACCTCGACGCCGAGCACCGGCAGGCAGCGGTCGGCCATGCCGCGCACCACGTCGCCGCCGACGATCGGGGAGATGCCGACGACCCGGCCCGGGGTGGCGCGCAGCGCGTCGCGCAGGCCGGGCACGCCGAGGATCGTGCCGATCGACACCACCGGGTTCGACGGCGCCAGCACGACGGCGTCGGCGCGGGCCAGCGCCTCGACGACGCCCGGCGCCGGGCGGGCCTGCTCGGCGCCGACCTGCACGAAGGCGTGCGGCTCCGGTTCGGCGCGGTGGCGGACCCACCACTCCTGGAAGTGGATCGCGCTGCGCCGCCCGCTGCCGGGGTCGTCGACGACGACGTGCGTCTCGACCCGCTGGTCGCTCATCGGCAGCACCGTGACCCCCGGCTGCCACCGGTCGGCGAGCGCGGTGGTGACGTCGGAGAGCGGGTAGCCGGCGTCGAGCATCCGGGTGCGGACGAGGTGGGTGGCCAGGTCGCGGTCGCCCAGGCCGAACCAGGTGGGCTCGGCGCCGTAGGCGGCCAGCTCCTCCTTGACCGTCCAGGACTCGCCGGCCCGGCCCCAGCCACGCTCGGGGTCGATGCCCCCGCCGAGGGTGTAGACCACGGTGTCGAGGTCCGGGCAGATCCGCAGCCCGTGCATCGTCACGTCGTCGCCGGTGTTGACCACCGCGGTGACCGACGAGGGCGGTGCCACCTCCCGCAGTCCGGCCAGGAACCGGGCCCCGCCGACGCCTCCGGCGAGCACGACGATCTCCACGAAAGTCATCGTGCCCCATGGGCACTTGTCCACTGTTCGACGGGCGTGTCGGGAACGTGGACGAGAAGTGACGAACGGCGTGTGACGCGTGGGGCCCGTGTGGTCAACCGCTTACACCGGGCGAAGTTGACGCTCGGGCAACGACACGCGTGTAATTCCCGCGGTGTGCGGCGCGGAGCAACCGCGTCCGGGACGAGAGCGAGAGGGGACGCATCGTCATGGCAGAGGTCTCGTGGCTGAGCGACTACATCGGCGGGTCGGAGCGGGGCTCCCGCGGCAGCGGGCCGGCCGACCCGGGCCTGATGGGGCTGCTCGGCATGGGCCTGTCCGACGACGTCCAGTCCTGGCAGGAGCGGGCGCTGTGCGCCGAGACCGACCCGGAGGCGTTCTTCCCCGAGAAGGGCGGCTCCACGCGCGAGGCGAAGAAGATCTGCACCGGCTGCGAGGTCAAGGCCGAGTGCCTGGAGTACGCGCTCGCCAACGACGAGCGGTTCGGCATCTGGGGCGGGCTCTCCGAGCGGGAGCGCCGCCGCCTGCGCCGCCGCGCCATCTGACGACGACGCCCCGGGGACGGACGGGACCGCCCAGCACACCGGCGTGCGACATCCCCTCCGCCTCTCCCGCAGCCCCCGACGGCAGCCACCGTCGGGGGCTGCTGCGTCCCGGCGCCCGGACGGCGGTGTGGTCGGATGACCCGGTGACCGGCGCGGACAGGGACACCCGGACGGCGCTGGACCGCGCCCGGGTGGTCCGCGAGGTCCGGGCCGCCGTCCCGCTCGCCCGGGAGCTCGCCGCGCCGCTGACCGCCGCCGCGCCGTGGCTGACCACCGTGCTGTCGGTGCAGTCGGCGCACCCGCGGCCGCGGCTGCTGCCCGCCGCGGTCGTCGTCGAGCCGCGCTGGTCGGGCCGGCCCGACGCCCTGGCCCTGCTCGCCCTGGCCACCGCCGGCCCGGTGGTCACCGCGACCCTCCTCGGCGACGGCCTCCCCGTCCCCGGCGGCCGCCCGCCGGCGCGGCTGCTGGCCCGCGACGGCGACGCCGCCGACCGCCTGGCCGTGGGCGTGCTCGGCCTGCTCACCGGGCTGCGCCGGCCCTGGCGGCTGCGGCTGGCCGGGCTGCCGCTGGGCGACCCGACCGTCCGGGCACTGGCCCGGCTGCGCCCCGACGCCCGGGTCGCCACCTCCCGCAGCACGCTGCTCGTCGACGGCCTGGACGACGTCGCGGCCGGCCGGGTCGTCCGCAGCCGCGACCCGCGCGACGTCGACCGCGCGCTGCCCGACCTGCTCGCCGCCGCGCCCGACGCCCGGTCCCGCGATCTCGTCCGCGCGGCCGCCCGGCTGCACGCCGCCCTGGGCCGGGTCGAGGTCGCCACGGTCACCGACGGCGGGCGGCTGCGCGCCGGGCTGCTCACGCTGGTCGACGGCGCGGACCGGCTGCCGTGGTGGGGCCGCTCCGAGATCGGCGGGCTGGGCACCGTGCGGGGCGCGCCGCTGGTCGGCGTCGCGGTGTCCGGCCGCGGCCGGGTGCTGCGGCCGGTGCTGGACCGGGCGGCCCGGCTGGTCCCGGCGCTGCCGGTCAGCCGGCGACGCGGATCCGGCTGAGCGCCGGGTCGGGCAGCGACTCGGCCCGCTCGGTGCCGAGGAACAGCGTCCCCTCCGCCGGGGCCTCGGCGCCGTCGAGCCCGCCGGCCGGGGCGACGGTGACGCTCAGGTCGTAGACCCGGCCGGTGTACGCCGGCGGCGTCGCGGTGGGCCGGGTGTAGGTGGGGAAGCGGCCGGCGAGCCGCAGCGTGTCGCCGTCGCGGGTGACGGCCAGCGCCGGGGTGGGCAGGTCGGCGTACTCGGTGGGCACCGGCGTGCACCCGGCCGCCTCCGGGTCCCCGGGCGCGGTGGTGCCCAGGCAGTTCCAGGTCGGCAGCAGCACGTGCGCCAGCGCCGTCCCGTCGGTCCCGACGCTCACGCTCACCGACGGGTAGCCCACGGTGACGCCGACCGCGCGCCGCTCCAGCACCAGCCCGCCCAGGGCCAGCCGGGCGGCGACGCCGTCGTCGCCGAGGGGCACCGACCGCGCGGCGAGCAGCCCCGCGCCGCGCTCGCCGGGCAGCGGGTCGGCGGGGACGGGCGGCAGCTCGGGCCGCGCCGTCGTGGGGGAGGCGGACGGCGTGGACGGGCCGGGGGCGGCCGCCGGGGGCGCGCTGCCGGCCACCGGTTCCGCGGGGTCCCCGCCCAGCGCGACGCCCGCGAGGACGGCGACCAGCGCCAGGGCCGCGGCGGCCAGCACGGCCACGGTGCGGGCGGACGGATCGGGTCCCGCCGGCGCCGCCGGCACGGGGGCCGCGACCGGCCGCGGCTCCGGGGCCGGGGTGCCCGGGGGTGCCTCGAGGAACCCGGGCAGGTCGTCGACGGCCCAGTGCGGGCCGGGCGGCCGCTCGGGGGGCGGGGGCTCGTCCTCCTGCCGCGGCCGGGCCGGCGCCCCCGGCCGGCTCAGCGCGAGCACCGCGACGACCGCCGCCAGCGCCACCAGGGCCACGCCGAGCACGACCCAGGAGGCGACCGGTGCGGGGGAGTCCATCCCCCTGAGCATCTCAGGGACCCGCCCCGGGCGATCCCGTGCGGCACGCCGGGGCGCCTGACACGATCCCGGCGTGGCGGAGAACCCGGGAGCGACGACGTCGGGGACGGGGTCGGCGGCCCGCGACCGGGTGGTCTCGCTGCTCGCCGAGCTGGGGGTGTCCGACCCGGTCCTCGCCGTCACCGACCTGTCCGCGCGGGTCGGTCTGGTGCAGGGCGTGCTCGCCGACCGGGTGCTCGACCTCGCCGTCACCGAGAGCGGCCGGGGCCGGCTGCAGGCCGAGCTGCGCGGCCGGCGGTGGGCCGAGGAGCGGCAGGTCGGCGTCCCCGAGGTGGTCGCCGCGGCCGACGACGGCCGGTGGCTGCTGTCCCGCCGCGTCCACCCGGCCCCCTCCGGCGGGCCGCGCTGGACCGCCGCCGCGGTCGAGGCGGCGGTGCGGATCGCGCCGCTGCCGGCGCCGGCCGGGCAGCCGTGGGAGCCGCCGGCCGGCCGGTCGCTGCGCCGCGCCCGGGCGACCGTCGAGGACGCCTCCCGGCTGGTGCGCGGCGGCGTGCGCCTGGGCGAGCTGCGGGCGGTGCGCGCGGCCGCCGCGCAGCTGCCGCTGTCCGAGGTGGCGCACGGCGACCTGCGCGCCGCCAACGTGGTCGTCGACTCCGGCGGTCCCGACGGGGACGGGCGGCTGGTGGTCCTCGAGTGGTCCGGCGTCCGGCCCGCGCCCCGGCACCGCGACCTGCTCACGCTGTGGGCCACCACGCCCGACGCGCAGGACCGGGCGCAGGTCGGGGAGGTGGTGCTCTCCCGCACCGCCGGCTGGGAGGAGCCCGACGTCGGGCTGCTGTGGCACGCCGTCGCCCTCGAGCAGCTGGTGGCGCGGCTGACCCGCGCCGACCGCGGCGACGGCCTGGACACCCCCTTCGCCCGCGCCCGCCTCTCCGAGGCCCGCGCGATGGCCGCCGAGCTGGGCAGCCCGGTCGGCCGCTGACCGCGGCCTCGCTCAGCCGGTGGGGTCGATCTCCTCCGGGTCGCGGCCGAGCAGCACCGCCACCTGGTCCACGACGACGTCGCGCACGAGGTCGGCGAGGTCGTCGCGGTCGTGCGCCCGGATCTCCAGCGGCCGCCGGTAGACGACGATCCGCGCCGGCACCTCCCGCCCGTCCTCGCGGTGCGCCGGCAGCACCCGCGCCAGCGGCACCGTGCCGTCGTCGAGGACGTCGGGGTCGAGCACCACCTCGTCGGGGCTGGTGTGGTCGACCCAGGGCACGTCCTCGACGGCGAACTCGACGCCGGCCAGCTCCCGCTCCCAGCGGCGCTCGAGGTCCTCGACCGCGTCGAGCACCAGGTCGTCGAACTGCTCGGCGCGGCTGCGCGCGAGGGGGACCTCGTCGGGGACGAGGCGGCCCCGCAGGCCCCGGCCGTGCCGGTCGCGGCGGGACCGGGCGGGCCGGGAGCGGTCGGGACGGACGGGTCGGCTCATGGCGGGGCGAGCGTACGGCGCATCGCCGGGGCGGGGCAGCGGGACGCGGCCGTGCCCCCGGTGACGGGGCGCGCGGGGACGTCGGGTTGGATGGGAACGGAGGGGCGCCGGTCCGGTGTGCCTGTCGCCGACTTCCTGGGTACGCGGCTACTGTGCCCAGCGTGAGGAACCGGTGGTGAGGCAGTCACGTCGCTGCAGTCGCAGCGGCTGCGCGCAACCGGCGGCGGCGACACTGACCTACGTCTACGCCGAGTCGACCGCTGTCGTCGGCCCGTTGGCCACGTTCTCCGAGCCGCACAGCTACGACCTCTGCGAGTTCCACGCCGAGCGGCTCACCGTGCCGCGCGGCTGGGAGGTCGTCCGGCACGAGATCGACGTCGAGGACTCCGGCCCGACCGGGGACGACCTGCTCGCACTGGCCGACGCCGTCCGCGAGGCGGCCCGCCCCGAGCCGCCGCGCGCCCCGGCCGACGACGGCCGCGGCACCCGCCGCGGCCACCTGCGCGTCCTGCCCGACCTCGACTAGCCCGGCCCTCCCGGGAGCCGGGTCCCGCGCCCGCCGATAGGGTCGGCCGGACCGGGGGACGCGCCCGGCCAGTCCAGGCGAGGGTGGGCAGTGACGGACCTGTCGGCGATCATCAAGGCCTACGACGTCCGGGGCGTGGTCCCCGACCAGTGGGACGAGGACGTCGCGCGGCGCATCGGCGCCGCCTTCGCCGAGTTCGTCACCACCGAGAGCGGCGCCACCGCCGTCGTCACCGCGCACGACATGCGCCCGTCCTCGGTGCCGCTGTCCCGGGCCTTCGCCGAGGGCGTCCTGTCCCGCGGCGTCGACGTCCTCGAGGCGGGCCTGGGCTCCACCGACCTGCTCTACTTCGCCGCCGGCTCGCTGGACGTGCCCGGCGCGATGTTCACCGCCAGCCACAACCCGGCGCAGTACAACGGCATCAAGCTCTGCCGCGCCGGGGCCGCCCCGGTGGGTCAGGAGTCCGGGCTGGCCACGGTCCGCGAGTGGGCCGAGCGCGACTCCTACGACCGCGTGCCCGACCGCGTCGCCGAGATCGGCCGGCGGGACCTGCTGCCCGACTACGCCGCGCACCTGCGCGGGCTGGTCGACCTGTCCCGGATCCGCCCGCTGAGGGTCGTCGTCGACGCCGGCAACGGCATGGGCGGGCACACCGTCCCCGTCGTCCTGGCCGGTCTGCCGCTCGACGTCGTCCCGCTGTACTTCGAGCTCGACGGCACCTTCCCCAACCACGAGGCCAACCCGCTGGACCCGGCCAACCTGGTCGACCTGCAGGAGGCGGTCCGCCGCGAGGGCGCCGACATCGGCCTGGCCTTCGACGGCGACGCCGACCGGGTGTTCGTCGTCGACGAGCGCGGCGAGCCGGTGAGCCCCTCGGCGATCACCGCGCTGGTCGCCGTCCGCGAGCTGGCCAAGGGCCGGGGGACCACGGTGATCCACAACCTGATCACCTCGCGGGCGGTGCCCGAGATCGTCCGCGAGCACGGCGGCACCCCGGTGCGCACGCGGGTCGGGCACTCGTTCATCAAGGCCGAGATGGCCCACACCGACGCGGTGTTCGGCGGCGAGCACTCCGCGCACTACTACTTCCGCGACTTCTGGCGCGCCGACACCGGGATGCTCGCCGCGATGCACGTGCTGGCCGCGCTCGGCGAGCAGGGCCGGCCGCTGTCGGAGCTGACCGCCGCCTACAGCCGCTACGCCGCCTCCGGCGAGATCAACTCCACCGTGGCCGACGCCGCGGAGCGGGCGAAGGTGGTCCGGGAGGCGTTCGAGGCCGACGGCGCGACGGTCGACGAGCTCGACGGGCTGACCGTCGACCTGCCCGACGGCTCGTGGTTCAACCTGCGGGCCAGCAACACCGAGCCGCTGCTGCGGCTCAACGTCGAGGCGCCCGACCGGGCGCGGATGGAACAGCTCAGGGACCGGGTGCTGGGGATGGTGCGCGCATGACGCAGGGGACGACGCAGGGACCGCTGGGCCTGGACCCGCTGCTGCTGGAGGTCCTCGCCTGCCCGGACACCCACCACAGCCCGCTGACCGTCGACGAGGCGGCGAGCGAGCTGGTGTGCCCGACGTGCGACCGGGGCTTCCCCGTCCGGGACGGCATCCCGGTGCTGCTGCTCGACGAGGCGCGCACCCGCGGCGGCGGGGGGACGGCGGGCCGATGACCTCGCCCGAGCTGGCCGAGGAGGTCCTCGACGACCTCGACGTCCTGCGCGCCCGCGACCCGCGCGGTCTGCTGCCGGCCGTCGCCGGTGCCGGGGCGCAGGTGCGCGAGACCGCGCGGCTGACCGAGGAGGCCGGGCTGGGCCGGGTCACCGAGGGCGGCCGCCCGCGCGGGCTGGTGATCGTCGCCCGGCGCGAGGGGGCGGTGGCGGCGTCGGTGCTGCGGGCGCTGCTCGGCCCGTCCAGCCCGGTCACCGTCGACGTCGTCCCCGGCCCGGACCTGCCGGTGTGGACCGGCCCGACCGACATCGCCGTCGTCGCCACCCGCACCGGCGCCGGCCGCTACGCGGTGACCCCGGCCTACGAGGCGGCCCGGCGCGGGGTGACCCTGCTGGGCATCGGCGCCGACGACGCCCCGCTGCGGGCGGCCTGCTCGACCGCGCGGATGCCCTACGTGCCGCTGCCGCGCTCGCGGGTGCGGCACACCACCCTGTGGTCGCTGCTCACCCCGCTGCTGCGGCTGGCCACCGACCTCGGGCTGCTGCGGCCCGAGGCCGCCGACCCGGAGGGGATCGCCGCGGCCCTCGACGAGGTCGCCGCCGAGTGCGGCCCCGCGCGCGAGTCGTTCACCAACCCGGCCAAGACCCTCGCCCTCGAGCTGCTCGACGCGTTCCCCGTCATCGCCGCCGAGGGGCCGCTGGCCGGCACCGCGGCCGCCCGCTTCGCCGACCAGCTGGCCACCCTCGCCGGCCTGCCGACCAGTGGGTTCCGGCTGCCCGACCAGCGCGTGGCCGCCTGCGCGGTGCTCGGCGGGCCGCTGGCGCCGCGCGACGTCGACGACTTCTTCCGCGACCGCGCCGAGGACACCGGCCGCCGGCTGCGGCTGCTCACCATCCGCGACACCGACGCCGCCGACCACGACGGCGCCGGCGAGCGGGAGCCCCGCTCGGCGTACGAGGCGATGAGCGAGGTGCTGCGCACCGCGGCGGCCAACAACGTGCCGGTGAGCGGGCTGGCCGAGCACGGCGAGCCCGAGCGCCACGGCCGGCTGCCCCGCCTGGCGCGGCAGATGGCGGTGGCCGACTTCACCGCCGTCTACCTCGCGCTGGCCCTGGACCAGGAGCGGGCGCTGCGGCGCTGAGACCGGATCGGTGTCCGGGCGGCCGGTCCGGGGTACCGGATCGCGATCGACCGTGAGCGCACCCGACTGCTGACCGACTGGAAGGACCTCCCGTGGCCGGTGGACTCGTAGCCCTGTTCGACGACGTGGCACTGCTGGCCCGCGCCGCGGCCGCCTCCATCGACGACGTCGGGGCCGCCGCCGCCAAGGCCGGCGTCAAGGCCGCCGGGGTCGTCGTCGACGACACCGCGGTGACGCCGCAGTACGTGCAGGGCATCGCCGCCGAGCGCGAGGTCCCGATCGTCAAGCGCATCGCGATCGGGTCGCTGCGCAACAAGCTGCTGATCATCCTGCCCGCGATCCTGCTGCTCAGCGAGTTCCTGCCATGGCTGCTCACGCCGATCCTCATGCTCGGCGGCGCCTACCTCTGCTACGAGGGCACCGAGAAGATCTGGCACCGGCTGCGCGGCCACTCCGCCGCGCACGGCGACGCCGAGGGGCAGCCGCCGGACGAGGACACCCTCGTGCGCGGCGCCGTCCGCACCGACCTCATCCTGTCGGCCGAGATCATGGTCATCTCGCTGAACGAGGTGGCGAGCGAGGGCTTCTGGTCGCGGCTGGCCATCCTCGCCGTCGTCGGCGTCCTGATCACCGTCCTCGTGTACGGCGTCGTCGCCCTCATCGTGAAGATGGACGACGCCGGCCTGCGGCTGTCCCGGTCGGGGAAGAAGGGCGTGGCCGGGCTCGGCCGCGGGCTGGTCCGGGGCATGCCGAAGCTGCTCACCGCGCTCACCGTCGTCGGGACCGCCGCGATGCTGTGGGTCGGCGGGCACATCCTGCTGGTGGGCAGCGACGAGCTCGGGCTGCACGCCGTCTACGGCGTGGTGCACCACCTGGAGGAGGCGGCGCACGAGGCCACCGGCGCCCTCGGCGGGGTCGTGGGGTGGCTGGTCAACACGTTCGCCAGCGCGCTGGTCGGGCTGGTCGTCGGCGCGGTGGTCGTCGCCGTCGTGACCCTGCTGTTCCACCGGAGGAAGACGCCGGCCGCCGGCGGGGCCGCCGCCCACTGAGCCGGGGCACCCCTTCCGGGGGAGGGGAGGGGATCCGCGGCGCCGGAAGGCCGGACAGGCGCGCTACCCGGCAGTAGCCTCCCCGGTGATGTGGCAGCTGACCAGTGCGGTCCGGCACTACCCCTGGGGTAGCCGCACCGTCATCCCCGAACTGCTGGGCGAGCCCGTCCCGGCCGAGCAGCCCTACGCGGAGCTCTGGATGGGCGGGCACCCCGACCAGCCCAGCGTGCTGTCGGACGGCACGCCGCTGGACAAGGCGATCGCGGAGCAGCCCGACGCCCTGCTCGGGCCCGCGGTGCACGAGCGCTTCGGCCCGCGGCTGCCGTTCCTCATGAAGGTGCTGGCCGCCGACAGCCCGCTGTCGCTGCAGGCGCACCCGACCATGGCGCAGGCGCGGGCCGGCTTCGCCGCGGAGGAGGCGGCCGGGGTCCCCAAGGACGACCCGACGCGCACCTTCAAGGACCCGTGGCACAAGCCGGAGCTGCTGCTCGCGCTTACCACCTTCGAGGCGCTGTGCGGCTTCCGGCCGGTCGAGGAGTCGCTGCACTGCCTGGCCAAGCTGCAGCTGCCCGAGCTCAAGCCGACCATCGCGGCGCTGGCCCGCGGCGGGCTGCAGGCGGCGATCCCCCAGCTGCTCGCGCTGTCGGGCAAGCGGCGCACGCACCTGGTGGAGGTCGTCGCGCACAAGGCGGCGGAGTTCGTCGCCGCGCACGACCCGGAGTTCATCAACACCTACCGGTGGGCCACGATCCTGGCCGAGGAGTACCCGGGCGACCCCGGCGTGGTCATCTCGCTGATGTGCAACCACCTCAAGCTCGCCCCCGGTGAGGCGGTCTTCCTGCCGGCCGGGAACCTGCACGCCTACCTGTCCGGGGCCGGCGTCGAGGTCATGGCCAGCTCGGACAACGTGCTGCGCGGCGGGCTGACGAACAAGCACGTCGACCTCGCCGCGCTCATCGAGGTGCTCGACTTCTCCGACGGAAAGATCCCGGTGCTGCACCCGGTGCTCGGTCCCGGCGGGCTGCGCTACCCGGTGCCGGTCGACGACTTCGACCTCACCCGCTGCCAGCTCGACGAGCTCGCCGGGTCCCTGAGCACCCGCGGCCCGCAGGTCCTGCTGTGCACCGAGGGGGAGGCGGTCCTCGAGTCCGCGGACGGCGAGGTCCGGCTGACCAGGGGGCGGTCGGCGTTCGTGCCGGCCGGCGCCCCGGTCACCGCCCGCGGCCCCGCGGTCCTCTACCGGGCGACCACGAACCTGCGCTGACGCCGCGCGTGTCGCGGCCGCCGACGGCGCGGCCGCGGACGTAGCGTCGGTCGTGCACCTCCGACCGGCCCGGCCGCGCCCCGCCCCGCTGCGGGCGGCGCTGGCGCTGGGGCTGGTGGCCGCGCTGGGGTCCGGGTGCACCGCCCTGCTCGGCGACCCGCCCGCCGTCCCGTCCGCCGGCAGCGCCCTCGAGGCGCTGGACTCCGTCGAGGTCCGCGGCCGCGCGCCCCAGACCGGCTACTCCCGCGACGAGTTCGGCGACGGCTGGGTCGACACCGACCACAACGGCTGCGACACCCGCAACGACGTCCTGGCCCGCGACCTCACCGGGGAGCGCTTCGAGCCGGGCACCCGCGACTGCGTCGTCGTCAGCGGCACCCTCGCCGACCCGTACTCCGGCCGCACCATCGCGTTCCGCCGCGGCGAGGGGACCAGCGAGGCGGTGCAGATCGACCACGTCGTCGCGCTGTCCGACGCCTGGCAGAAGGGCGCCCAGCAGTGGGACGCCGCCCGGCGCACCGAGTTCGCCAACGACCCGCTCAACCTCCTCGCCGTCGACGGCCCGCTCAACCAGGCCAAGGGCGACTCCGACGCCGCCACCTGGCTGCCGCCGGCCCGGTCCTACCGGTGCGCCTACGTGGCCCGGCAGGTCGCGGTGAAGGTGACCTACGGGCTGTGGATGACCCGCGCCGAGCGGGACGCCGTCGCCGGCGTGCTCGACGCCTGCCCCGACGAGCCGCTGCCCGGGCGCGGCCCGCTCCCGGCCCAGGAGGCGCCGGAGAGCGCGCCGCCGGCGCCGGTGACGCCCTATCCCGACTGCGCCGCGGTGCGCGCCGCGGGCGCCGCGCCCCTCCGCGAGGGCGACCCCGGCTGGAACCCGTCCCTGGACGGCGACGGCGACGGCGTCGGCTGCGAGGGCTGAGCCCGCCGGGCCCGCTGCGTTAGGCTGGACGACGGCACGAGCCCCGCCGAAGCCTCGGCATGCTCGCTCATCTCAGTGACCCCGAGTCCCCGCCGCTGCCGGTGGGGGCCTCGACCCTGGAGCGACATGACCGCCTCTACCGGCACCCGCGTCCTGACCGACGGCGACTTCGAGGTCGCCGACCTCTCCCTGGCGCCGTTCGGCCGCAAGGAGATCCAGCTCGCCGAGCACGAGATGCCCGGCCTGATGGCGCTGCGCGCCGAGTACGGCGACGAGCAGCCGCTGGCCGGCGCCCGCATCGCCGGCTCGCTGCACATGACCGTGCAGACCGCCGTCCTCATCGAGACCCTCGTCGCGCTCGGCGCCGACGTCCGCTGGGTCTCCTGCAACATCTTCTCCACCCAGGAACACGCCGCCGCCGCGATCGTCGTCGGCCCCGAGGGCACCGCCGAGCAGCCCGCCGGCGTCCCGGTCTTCGCCTGGAAGGGCGAGACCCTCGAGGACTACTGGTGGTGCACCCAGCGGCTGTTCGAGTTCCGCGACGAGAGCGGCGACGTCGTCGGCCCGAACATGCTGCTCGACGACGGCGGCGACGCCACCCTGCTGGTGCACCTCGGCACCCGCTTCGAGGCCGACGGCGCCGTCCCGGACACCACCGAGGCCGACTCCGAGGAGTACGGCGTCATCCTCGCCGCGCTGCGCGAGAGCCTGGCCACCGACGCCGGCTACTGGACCCGCATCGGCCAGGGCATCAAGGGCGTCACCGAGGAGACCACCACCGGCGTCATGCGGCTGTACGAGCTCGCCCGCGACGGCCGGCTGCTGTTCCCGGCGATCAACGTCAACGACTCGGTCACCAAGAGCAAGTTCGACAACCTCTACGGCTGCCGGCACTCGCTCATCGACGGCATCAACCGCGCCACCGACGTCATGATCGGCGGCAAGGTGGCCGTGGTCTGCGGCTACGGCGACGTCGGCAAGGGCTGCGCGGAGTCGCTGCGCGGCCAGGGCGCCCGGGTGATCGTCACCGAGATCGACCCGATCAACGCCCTGCAGGCGGCGATGCACGGCTACGAGGTGACCACCCTCGACGAGGTCATCGGCCGGGCCGACATCATCATCACGGCCACCGGCAACCGCGACATCATCACCGCCGAGCAGCTCGGGCGGACCAAGCACCAGGCGATCGTCGGCAACATCGGCCACTTCGACAACGAGATCGACATGGCCGGCCTCGCCCGCACCCCGGGCATCGAGCGCACGCAGATCAAGCCGCAGGTCGACGAGTGGCGGTTCGCCGACGGCCACACGATCATCGTGCTCTCCGAGGGCCGGCTGCTGAACCTGGGCAACGCCACCGGGCACCCCAGCTTCGTCATGAGCGCCTCGTTCTCCAACCAGGTGCTCGCCCAGATCGAGCTGTGGGGCAACCGCGCCGCCTACGAGGGCAAGACCCCCACCGTCACCGTGCTGCCCAAGAAGCTCGACGAGCACGTGGCCCGGCTCCACCTCGACGCGCTCGGCGTGAAGCTCACCCAGCTCACCAAGGTGCAGGCCGACTACATCGGCGTGCCGGTCGAGGGCCCGTTCAAGAGCGAGCACTACCGCTACTGAGGAAGGACCCCCTCGCCCCCCACCGCTCGCTCCGCTCGCGGTGGGCCCCTGCGAGGGGACCGTTCCAGCCCCTCACCTCGCCCTGCGGTCAGGGGAGGATGGGGCGGATGGTGGCGCCGGACCGGTGATTCGGTCCGGCGCCACCGTTATCCGGCCGTGACGTCGCAGAATGGTCACGTGCCTCCGACCGCAGCGAACAACGGGCCCAGTCGCGGCCGCGTCCTGGTCGTCGACGACGACGCCGCCCTCGCCGAGATGCTCGGCATCGTCCTGCGGCGAGAGGGCTACGACCCGGCCTTCGTCTCCGACGGCAACCGGGCGCTGTCGGTCTTCCAGCAGACCCGGCCCGACATCGTCCTGCTCGACCTCATGCTGCCCGGCCGCAACGGCCTGCAGATCGCCCAGGACATCCGCAGCCAGTCGACCGTCCCGATCGTCATGCTCACCGCCAAGGGCGACACCATCGACGTCGTCCAGGGGCTCGAGGCCGGCGCCGACGACTACGTCACCAAGCCGTTCAAGCCCGTCGAGCTCGTCGCCCGGGTCCGCGCCCAGCTGCGCCGCGGCGAGACCGGCCAGGCCGAGACGCTGTCCATCGGCGACGTGCACATCGACGTCCCGGCGCACCAGGTCACCCGGGACGGCTCGCCGATCCCGCTGACCCCGCTGGAGTTCGACCTGCTGGTCGCCCTGGCCCGCAAGCCGCGCCAGGTGTTCACCCGCGAGCTCCTGCTCGAGCAGGTGTGGGGCTACCGGCACGCCGCCGACACCCGGCTGGTCAACGTCCACGTGCAGCGGCTGCGGGCCAAGATCGAGCGCGACCCGGAGAAGCCGGAGATCGTCCTGACCGTCCGAGGCGTCGGCTACAAGGCCGGCCCCCCGTGATCCCGTGAGCACCACCGAGCGGGCGCCCGCCGCACCGGCGGACGACAGCGACACCGACGTCTCCGCGCCGGCGCGCCCGGCCGCGGTCCGCGCGCCCCGGCGGCGGCCGGCCGACCTGCCCGCGCTGCGGCGGGGGTTGCGCCGCCGGGCGGTCCGGGCGCGGATCCGCGCCCGCCGGCTGGCCGGGCGGGCGGTCACCGCCTGGCGGCGGTCGCTGCACGTGCGCATCGGCGCGATCACGATGGTCGTGGCCGGCACGGTCGTGGTGATCGTCAGCCTGGTGCTGTTCAGCCAGATCCGGACCCAGCTGCTGTCGGTCAAGCAGCAGGCCGCGATCGACCAGGCCCAGGCCGGCGTCGTCTACGCCCGGTCGGAGGTGGTGGGCATCGCCGCCGGCGACGCCGCCAGCGTCCGCGCCACCCTGGGCCGCACGGTCAACGGGCTGCTCACCCGCGGCGGCTCGGCCGGTGACTTCGACGTCGTCATGGTCTACCGCACCGGCAACGCCGAGCGGCCGCCCGCGATCAGCCGGCCCGGCGTCTACCCGGCGCTGCCCGACGACCTGCGCGCGGGCGTGCAGGGTGGCGGCCAGTACACGCAGTACGCGCTCGTCCCCGACGACGCCGGCGAGCCGCAGCCCACGCTGCTGGTGGGGGTGCCCGTCCCCGGCGACGTCTCCTCCTCCGAGGCGATCGAGCTGTACTACGCGTTCCCGCTCGACCAGGAGCAGGAGACGCTGTCGCTCATCCGCAGCACCGTGGCGATCAGCGGCATCGCCCTGACCCTGTTCGTGGCCGGGATCGGCGTGCTCGTGACCCGGCTGGTCGTCGACCCGGTGCGCCGCGCCGCCGGCACCGCCCAGCGGCTGGCCGAGGGCCAGCTCGAGGAGCGGATGGCCGTCCGCGGCGAGGACGACCTGGCCCGGCTGGCCACCAGCTTCAACGCCATGGCCGACAGCCTGCAACGGCAGATCACCCAGCTGGAGGGGCTGTCCCAGCTGCAGCAGCGGTT
This sequence comes from Geodermatophilus sp. SYSU D00879, assembly GCF_054050375.1. NCBI lineage: Bacteria > Bacillati > Actinomycetota > Actinomycetes > Geodermatophilales > Geodermatophilaceae > Geodermatophilus > Geodermatophilus sp. SYSU D00879. The sequence continues at coordinate 361,257 of NZ_JBJGZF010000002.1, read as the reverse complement.
CACCTCCGACGTCAGCCACGAGCTGCGCACCCCCCTGACGACGGTGCAGATGGCCGCCGACGTGCTGCACGAGTCGCGCGGGGACTTCCCGCCCCACGTGGCGCGGTCGGCCGAGCTGCTGCACGAGGAGCTCGACCGCTTCGAGCGGCTGCTGTCGGACCTGCTGGAGATCAGCCGCTACGACGCCGGCGCCGCCGTCCTCGACTGGGCGCCCACCGACCTCGGCGCGCTGGTGGGCCGGGTGGCCGACGGGATGTCCGCGCTGGCCGAGCGGCACGGCTGCGAGCTGCGGGTCACCGGCCCGGCCGACCCGGTGATCGCCGAGGTCGACGCGCGGCGGGTCGAGCGGATCCTGCGCAACCTGGTCGGCAACGCCGTCGAGCACGGCAGCGGGCAGCCGATCGAGGTCACGCTGGCGGCCAACCGGACCGCGGCGGCGGTCACCGTCCGCGACCACGGCGTCGGGCTGTCCTCGGCCGAGGCGGCGCACGTCTTCGACCGGTTCTGGCGGGCCGACCCCTCGCGGGTGCGCACCGTCGGCGGCAGCGGGCTGGGCCTGTCGATCAGCCTCGAGGACGCCCGGCTGCACGGCGGCTGGCTGCAGGTGTGGGGCCAGCCGGGCCTGGGCGCGCAGTTCCGGCTCACCGTCCCGCTGGTGGCCGGCACCGACCTCACCAGCTCGCCGCTGCCGCTGCGGCCGACGATCGTCCGCCGGCCGGGGGAGCGGCGGTGAGGCGGCTGCCGGCCGCGCTGGCCGCCCTGCTGGTGGGGCTGCTCGCCGCGTGCTCGACCGTGCCCACCGGCTCCGCGCCGCAGGCGATCACCGACGCCCAGGCCCGGCCCACCGGCGACGTCGGCATCGAGCCGCTCGGCCCGCGCACCGGGGCGCCGCCGGAGGAGATCGTCCGCGGCTTCATCGACGCCGCCGCCAGCACCGTCAACGGCCACCCCGTCGCCGTCGAGCACCTGACCCCCGAGGCGGGCGCGACCTGGTCCGACGAGGCCGGCATCACCCTGGTGGGCCCGGACTACGCGACGGTGGCCACCGGCTCGGGCACCGTCGTCATGACCGGCGACCTGGTCGGCACCGTCGACCCGCGCGGCGTCTTCACCGCCCCCGACGACACGGTGTTCACCCGCGAGTTCACGCTGGCCGAGGTGGACGGCGAGTGGCGGATCACCAACCCGCCGGACGGGCTGGTCATGCTCGTCCCCGACTTCGAGCGCCTCTACGACGACCTCGCCGTCTACTTCGTCGACCCCACCGGCGCCCGCGTGGTGCCCGACCCGCGGTACCTCATCTCCGGGGAGGCGCAGCCGACGACGCTGGTGCAGCGGCTGGTCGAGGGCCCCTCCCCGGCCCTGGCCGCCGGCGTCGCCAACGCACTGGGCGGGATGACGCTGACCCGCGCGGTGACCGTGTCCGGGTCGACGGTCACCGTCGACCTCGCCGGCCTCGACGACCTCGCGCCCAACCAACTCGCCCAGCTGTCCGCCCAGCTGGTGTGGACGCTGGACCAGCTCGAGGGCACCAACTCGGTGGAGCTGACCAGCAACGGCGAGCCGGTCGCCATCGACGGCGTCCCCACCGTCCAGCGCACCGACGACTGGGCCTCCTACAGCCCGGACTCGGTGCCCGCCGACGCCTCCGGCCACTACCTCGACGGCGGCCGGCTGATGACCGTCGAGGGGCAGCCGGCACCCGGGCCGGCCGGCGAGGGTGCCTACGGGCTGACCGGCGCGGCGGTGTCCGCGGACCCGCGCACCAGCGCACTGACGGCGATGGCCGGCGTCGCGGTCAGCGGGGGCACCGCGTCGCTGCTGACGGGCACCTACGGCCAGGGCCTGGCCCCGGTGATCACCGGCGCCGGCCGGCTGTCGGTGCCGACGGTCGCCGCCACCCGGGCGGAGTTCTGGGTGGTCCGCGACGAGAGCACCGTCGTCCGGGTGCCGGCCTCCGGGCAGCCGCAGCCGGTGAACGCCCCGACCCTGCCCGGGCAGGGCCGGGCGACGGCGCTGCAGCTCTCGCCCGACGGCGTCCGCGCCGCCGCGGTGGTCACCCGCGGGGACGGCGCCGTGCTGCTGGTGGGCACGGTCGTGCGGTCCGACGAGGGCCAGGTCGCGCTGCGCGACCTGCGCGAGGTGGCGCCGTCGCTGACCGCCGTGGTCGACGTCGGCTGGCGCACCGCCGGCAGCCTGATGGTGCTCGCCGACGGCGAGGAGGGCGTGGTGCCCTACACCGTCGGCGTCGACGGGTGGGGGCTGGCCACGGTCCCCACCGCCGGCCTGCCCAGCGCGCCGACGGCGCTGGCGGCGGCGCCCGGCCAGCTGCCGCTGGTCAGCGCCGGCGGGACGATGTGGCTGCTGGTCGGCGGCACCTGGGTGACGCTGCAGCGAGGCCAGGAGCCGGTGCCGGGCACCGAGCCCTTCTACCCGGTGTAGCGGAAGGGCCCTCTGCCCCCGCCACTCGCAGGCTCGCGCCAGGCCCCGTCCAGAGGCTCGCCGCGAGCTCGCGAGCGGGGAGGAGGACGGGGTCCTTCCGCCTGCAGAGGGGCCGCTCTCCACAGATGCGGTCGGAGCCGGGTGCCGGGGAGCCCAGAGCCGCAGGCTGGGCCGGTGGGAGGTCTCGGCGCGGCGCTCGCCGACCTCGTGCTCCCGCGCACCTGCGCCGGCTGCGGCGTGCCCGGCCCGGCGCTGTGCCGGCGTTGCGCGGCCCTGCTCGGCGCACCGCGCGAGGCGACGCCGCGCCGGCTCCCGCCGGGGATGCCGCCCACCGTGGCCGCCGGCGCCTACGCCGGGCCGGTCCGCCCCGCGGTCGCGGCGTTCAAGGAGCACGGCCGCGCGGAGCTCGCCGGCCCGCTCGGGGCGGCGCTGGCCCTGGCCGTCGGCGTGCACGCGGTGCTCCTGCCCGGCCGGCCGGTCCTGCTGGTCCCGGTGCCGCCGACCCGGGCGGCGCTGCGGGCGCGCGGCCGCGACTGCGTGCGGGAGCTGGCCGCGGCCGCCGTCGCCCACCTGCGCGCCGCGGGGGTGCCCGCCGGGTGCGTCGGGCTGCTCGGCCGGGCCGGGCGGGTGCGGGACTCCGCGGGGCTGTCGGTGGCGCAGCGGCGGGCCAACCTCGCCGGCACCTTCGCCGTCCGCCCCGCCCGGCTCCCGCCGGAGGCGGTGCTCGTGGTCGTCGACGACGTCGTCACCAGCGGCGCGACGCTCGCCGAGGCGGCCGCCGCGCTGGCCGTGACACGCCCGGACGGTGACACGCCGGTGCTGGCCGCCGTCGTCGCCGCGACGCCCCGTCCCGGTCCCCGGCCGGTCCGCGCGGCGTCACCTGGGCGCTTCCCGGACGGCTCCGAGAAGGTGTCCCGGGTGTCCCGCTGATCGACTGTCCGGCCCACGTGACAGCGACTAGCGTTGCATCGATCACACCCGATGACCGGGAGGTCTGATGGAGATCGTGGTCCGTGGCCGCAACGTCGAAGTGCCCGAACACTATCGGCAGCACGTGGAGGACAAGGTCGGTCAGCTCGAACGGTTCGACGGCAAGCTCTCGCGCATCGACGTCGAGCTGTTCCACGAGAAGAACCCCCGCCAGTCCTCCAACTGCCAGCGTGTGGAGATCACCCTGCGCGGCAAGGGACCCGTGGTCCGCGCCGAGGCCGCCGCGCCGGACTTCTACGCCGCGCTCGACATGTGCTGCGGCAAGCTCGACAACCGGCTGCGGCGGGCGAACGACCGCCGCCGCGTGCACCACGGCCGGCGCACCCCGCCCAGCGTGCGGGTCGCCGGCCCCACCGCCGCGCCGCTGGAGACCCCGGCGCTCGGCATCCCCGACGTCGAGCAGCAGTTCGCCGGGGAGCCCCTCGTCACAGACCTCGACGAGCACCTGCCCGGCCGGATCGTGCGGGAGAAGCACCACCCGGCCGTGCCCATGACCGTCGACCAGGCCCTGCACGAGATGGAGCTCGTGGGCCACGACTTCTTCCTCTTCCAGTGCGCCGACACCGGCCAGCCGACCGTCGTCTACCGCCGGCACGCGTTCGACTACGGCCTGATCCGGCTGGTGGAGCCGCCGCTGGGCACCGAGTCTTCGCACGTCGCGGCACCGGCCGAGCCCGCCGCCGTCCCGCGCTGACCGTCCCCGGAGGGGCCGTGCCGTGCCGGCGCGGCCCCTCCGCCGTGTCCGGGCACCGGTCAGCCGCAGGCGCCCGGCCGGCCCGCCCCGGCACCGTCGCGCTGCTCACCGAGGAGAGCTGATCCTCAGTCGGCGGCCAGCCGGCCGAACAGCACGGCGTCGGCGCGGGTCCCGTCCCGCCGCGGCAGGGCGGAGCGGACGACGCCCTCGCGGGTGAACCGGGCCCGCAGAGCCACCGCCTGCGACGCGGGGTTGTCCACGTCCACCACCAGGTGCACCCGCGGCGCCCCGTGCGCGAACGCCCAGCCGGCCAGGCCGTCGGTGACCTCGGTGGCGTAGCCGCGCCGCCGCGCCCACGGGGCCACCGAGTAGCCGATCTCCGGGCCGAGGTGCCGCCCGCCGAACACCAGCCCCGCCGTGCCGACGAACTCGCCGTCGGCCTCGGCCACCACCGGCAGCCCGGTGCCCTCGGCGCGCTGGCGCAGCACCGTGTCCACGAACGCGCGGGCGTCGCCGAGCGTGTAGGGCACCGGCGCGGCGCTGATCCAGCGCTGCGTCTCCGGGTCCTGGGTGGCGCGGTGCACCGCGACGGCGTCGTCGGGGGTGAACGGCCGCAGGACCAGCCGGGCGGTGCGGACCACCTCGGTGGTCAGGTCGATGCCGGTGAGCTCCACCCGAGCATCGTCACGCGTTGCCGAGCACCCGGTCGACCGAGATCTCGACGACGACCCGCGCCGGGTTCTCCCGCGGCTGCCGGTACCGCCGCGCGTAGCGGGCCTCGGCGTCGGCCACCGCGGCCGCGTCGTCGCGCACGACCGCCGTCCCCTCGAGCGTCAGCCAGCGGCGCCCGTCGACCTGGCAGACGGCGACCCGCGACTGCCCCGCGCGGACGTGCCGGGCCTTGGCCGAGCCGCCGGAGGTGATCACCCGGGCGGTGCGGGTGTCCGGGTCGTAGGTGACGCCGACGGGAACCACGTGCGGGGTCCCGTCGGCGCGCAGCGTGGTCAGCGTGGCCAGGTGGCGCTCGGTCAGGAAGGCGAGCGCGCCGGGCCCGAGGGCGGCGGGGTCGGTGGCCACCCGGCGGAGGGTACGTGCGGCGTCCCCGGGGTGCTGGCCGGGCCGCCTACGCTGGTGCCGTGGTGTTCTCGAGAATCCTGCGAGCCGGTGAGGGCAAGATCCTCCGACGACTGGACCGGATCGCCGACGCGATCGAGTCCCTGGAGGGCGACGTCGCCGACCTCACCGACGCGGAACTCCGGGCCAAGACCGACGAGTTCAGGCAGCGGTACGAGGACGGCGAGACCCTCGACCAGCTGCTCCCGGAGGCGTTCGCCGTCGTCCGGGAGGCGGCCACCCGCACCCTGGGCCAGCGGCACTTCCGCGTCCAGCTGATGGGCGGCGCCGCGCTGCACCTGGGCAACATCGCCGAGATGCGCACCGGTGAGGGCAAGACCCTGACCGGCGTGCTGCCGGCCTACCTCAACGCCCTGACCGGCGAGGGCGTGCACGTGGTCACGGTCAACGACTACCTGGCCAAGCGCGACGCCGAGTGGATGGGCCGGGTGCACCGCTTCCTCGGCCTGTCGGTGGGCACGATCCTGTCCGGCGAGAAGCCCGCGCACCGCCGCGAGCAGTACGCCGCCGACATCACCTACGGCACGAACAACGAGTTCGGCTTCGACTACCTGCGCGACAACATGGCCTGGTCCAAGGCCGACCTCGTGCAGCGCGGCCACCACTTCGCGATCGTCGACGAGGTCGACTCGATCCTCATCGACGAGGCCCGCACCCCGCTGATCATCAGCGGCCCGGCCGAGTCCGCCGGCAAGTGGTACGTCGAGTTCGCGCGCATCGTGCCGCTGATGAAGCGGGACGAGCACTACGAGGTGGAGGAGGCCAAGCGGACGGTCGCCGTCACCGAGGAGGGCGTCGAGTTCGTCGAGGACCAGCTCGGCATCGACAACCTCTACGAGGCGGTCAACACCCCGCTGATCGGCTACCTCAACAACGCCCTGAAGGCCAAGGAGCTCTTCCACCGCGACCAGCAGTACATCGTCAGCAACGGCGAGGTGCTGATCGTCGACGAGTTCACCGGCCGCGTGCTGGCCGGCCGCCGCTACAACGAGGGCATGCACCAGGCCATCGAGGCCAAGGAGAAGGTGCAGATCAAGGACGAGAACCAGACCCTCGCCACGATCACGCTGCAGAACTACTTCCGGCTCTACGACAAGCTCTCCGGGATGACCGGCACCGCCCAGACCGAGGCGGCCGAGCTCTCGCAGACCTACAAGCTGGGCGTCGTCCCGATCCCGACCAACCGGCCGATGGTCCGCGAGGACCGCTCCGACGTCGTCTACAAGACCGAGAAGGCCAAGTTCGACGCGGTCATCGACGACATCGCCGACCGGCACGAGAAGGGCCAGCCGGTCCTCGTCGGCACCGCGAGCGTCGAGAAGTCCGAGGTCCTGTCCAAGCTGCTGCTGCGCCGCGGCATCCCGCACGAGGTCCTCAACGCGAAGAACCACGCGCGGGAGGCGGCGATCGTCGCCCAGGCCGGGCGGCTGGGCGCGGTCACCGTGGCCACCAACATGGCCGGCCGCGGCACCGACATCCAGCTCGGCGGCAACCCCGAGTTCATCGCCGACGAGGAGCTGCGCGCCCGCGGCCTGTCGCCGTCGGAGACCCCGGAGGAGTACGAGGCCGCCTGGGACGAGGCGCTCGCCGCGGCCAAGGACCAGGTCAAGGCCGAGCACGAGGAGGTCGCCGAGGCCGGCGGGCTCTACGTGCTGGGCACCGAGCGGCACGAGAGCCGCCGCATCGACAACCAGCTGCGCGGCCGGTCGGGCCGGCAGGGCGACCCGGGGGAGTCGCGGTTCTACCTCTCCCTCGGCGACGACCTCATGCGCCGGTTCAACGGCCCGATGCTCGAGTCGATGATGACCACGCTGCGGGTCCCCGAGGACCAGCCGATCGAGTCGAAGATGGTCTCCCGGGCCATCCGCTCGGCGCAGACGCAGGTCGAGCAGCAGAACTTCGAGGTCCGCAAGGACGTCCTCAAGTACGACGAGGTGCTCAACCGGCAGCGCACGGTCATCTACGACGAGCGCCGCAAGGTGCTCGACGGCGAGGACCTGCACGAGCAGGTGCAGCACATGCTCGACGACGTCGTCCGCGCCTACGTCGACGGCGCCACCGAGACCGGCTACGCCGAGGACTGGGACCTCGAGCAGCTGTGGACCGGGCTGAAGTCGCTCTACCCGGTGGGCCTGGACCGCCAGGAGCTCATCGACCGGGTCGCCGACGGCGAGCAGGCCGCGCTGACCGCCGACGTGCTGCGCACCGAGCTGCTCGAGGACGTGCACCGCTCCTACGAGGAGCGCGAGGCCGCGCTGGGCTCGGAGGTCATGCGCGAGCTCGAGCGGCGGGTGCTCCTGTCCGTGCTCGACCGCAAGTGGCGCGAGCACCTCTACGAGATGGACTACCTGCGGGCCGGCATCCACCTGCGCGCGATGGCCAACCGCGACCCGGTCGTGGAGTACCAGCGCGAGGGCTACGACATGTTCACCGCGATGCTCGACGGCATCAAGGAGGAGTCGGTCGGCTTCCTGTTCAACCTGGAGGTCAAGACCAAGGAGCAGCAGGAGGCGGAGGCCCGGGCGCAGCAGGCCGAGGCCGAGGCCAAGGCGCTGGCCGCCGCGCAGGAGGGCACCGCCCGCGTGCTCGCCCGGCAGCGGGCGGCGCAGGAGGCCGCGGCCCGCGCGGCCGCCGCGCCCGCCGATGGCGCCACCGCTCCGGTGGCCGACGGCGCCGCTGCCCCCGCTCCCGCCGCCGCCTCCGCCGACGGGGACGGGTCCGCGCCGGTGTCGATGGCCAAGCCGTCCGGCGGGCCGGCGGCCCGGCGCTCGACCGGCGCCCCGGCCGGGCGGCCCACCGCCCGCAAGAGCGGCACCCGGCCCGCGGCCCCGGCCGCGCCCGAGGCGGAGACCCCGGCGCCGTCGGGCACCGGGCCGCAGCTGGCGGTCAAGGGCCTCGACGAGCCGCGGCGGCAGGAGAACCTGAGCTACTCGGCGCCCTCGCTCGACGCCTCGCCGAAGGAGAGCGGCCCGGCCAAGGCGGCCAAGACCGCCACGGTCACCGGGACCAAGGAGCCGGCCCGCAACGCGCCGTGCCCCTGCGGCTCGGGCAAGAAGTACAAGGTCTGCCACGGGGCGGCCGGTCGCTGACCGCTCCCGCACAGCCCCGGCGCCCCGTCGACCCCCGTGGTCGGCGGGGCGCCGGCGTCCCCGGATCAGGTGCGCGATGAGGGTCTTCCCTGATGTACCGGAGGCCGTGAGGCGAGGAGCCTTGACCCGTGCCCGCGACCGTCCTCGCTCCTCCACCCGACCGGGTGGGGCCGCGGGCGTCGGCGCCGACGCTGCTCGACCGGCTCCGCAGTGACCGCGTGCCGGCGCAGTTCGTCCGGTTCGTGCTGGTCGGCGGCTCGGCGAACGTCGTCTACGCCGGCCTGTTCCTGACGCTGGTCGGGCTCGGGGACCAGACGGCCAACCTCGTCGCGGTGGTCGCCTCGACGGCGCTGGCCAACGAGCTGCACCGCCGGCTGACCTTCCGCGCCGCCGACCGGACCGGCTGGGCGACGGCGCAGTGGGCCGGCGGGGGGATCGCCGTCGCCGGGCTGGTGACCTCGAGCCTCACGCTGGCCGCGGTCGACGCCTGGACGGTCTCCGCCCCTCCGCTGGTGTCGGTGCTCGCGGTCATCGCGGTCAGCGGCCTCGTGGGCCTGGCCCGGTTCGTCGGTCTCCGCTGGGTCCTCGTGGTCCGCCCGGGAGCGGCGGCCCGCCGTCCGCGAGCGCGCACCTGACCGTCAGCCGATCGACAGGGCGGTGCACCGCCAGCGTCCGTCGACGCCCTCCAGCCGGGCGGCCACCGCGTGGGCGCGACCGGCCCGCCGCGCCACCGCGCTGACCTCGGCCACGCCGTCGACCGGCTCGCACACGTGCACCGGGCCGAGCAGCAGCGGCGCGGTGCCGGCGGCGCACCAGGCCGGCCGCCGTCCGGCGACGAGCGCCGCGTGCACGCCGGGGGAGGCGAGCCGCTGCACCTGGGACAGCGGCCGGCGGCCGGCCAGCGCCTCGAGCACGGTGGTGAACAGCAGCCGGCCGGTGGCGCGGGGGGCGGGCAGGTCGGCCCGCACCGACCAGGCCGGGCCGAAGAGGTCCGGCCGGCGACTGCGGGGTCCCTCCGGCGCCGGCCGCGGACCGGGCCGGTGCGGCGGGCGGGGCGGCGGCGTCGCCGGGTCGACCAGGGCGACGGCCGGTCCGGTCAACGGCGGGTGCAGCGGCGGGACGAGGCTCAGCCGCAGGATGCGCAGCGGCGCGGCGGTCGGCGGAGCGGGCTGGGTGGACGCGGTCACGGGAGCTCCCGGGGGTCGGGTCGGGGTGGGGGCGACGCGGGCCGGGGGAGCGGCCGGACGGGTTCGGCGGGGTGCGGCCCTCACGGCGGCGGGCGCAGCACCTGACCGGGCAGCAGCAGGTCGGGGTCGGGGCCGATGACGGCCGCGTTCGCCGCCCACCAGCGGCCGACGGCGGCGGCGGTCGCGGCGTCGGGGGGCTCGGCGCCGGTGCGGGCGCGCAGGTCGGCGGCCGCGATGGTCCACAGGCACTCGCCGCGCAGCACGACGTGCTCGCCGGGGGCAGGGGCGGGCCAGTCGGGCACCGCGGGAGCGGGGACGGGCGCCGGCCAGTCGGGGACGGCCGGCGGGGCCGGCGCGCCGGCGGTCGCGACGACGACGGGCCCCGCGGCCGCGCAGCCGCTCAGGACCGGTGCCGTGGCCAGGCCGACGCCGAGGGCGAGCGCGGCCGCCCGCCGCCCGGACGCCGGCACCACCCGCCGCAGGAGGGCGCCCGCGGCCGCGCCGGCCAGGCCGGGCAGCGCCGACAGCGCGGTGAGCGCCAGGCCGAGCGCGCCCCAGGCCCAGACGGCCCACGCCACGACGGCGACCGAGTCGAGCAGCAGCGCCTCGGGCCCGGCGGTGTCGGCGAGGGCCTGCAGGTCACCGCCGGTGCGCAGGAGGGCGGCGAGGTCCGGGGTGACGGCGCGCAGGACTCCACTCAGCGCGGCCACGACCGCCGTCGTGACGACGAGTCGACGTGCCGACACGTGCCCTCCTCTCGATGACGTCGGCGTACTGAAGCAAGCAAACGCAACCAAACGCAAGAGTCCTTGTGGATCTAGGCTCTGCGGCATGCGCTGGCAGCAGCTGTTCGCCGACCTGCAGGCGGAGTTCGAGGAGGCCGCGGCGGCCGGGGAGCGGGCCGAGCTCCCGTCCCGGTCCCGGGCGGAGGTCGGCGCACTGCGGCTGGCGGACCGGCTCGGCGGCGCGGTCGGTGGGCACGTGTCGCTGCGCTGCCGCGGCGCGGGGGAGGTGGCCGGCCGGCTCACCGAGCTGGGGCCGGACTGGGCGCTGCTCGACGACGGCTCCGGGCGCGAGGTGCTGGTGGCGCTGCCGGCCGTCGTCGCGGTGTCGGGGCTGGTGCGGACCACGGCCGCGGCTGGGGCGCCGAGGGCCGTCCGGGCGGCGCTGGACCTGCGCCGGGCGCTGCGGGGGCTGGCGCGCGACCGCGGCGCGGTGGCCGTCGTCCTCGACGACGGCGGGGTGCTGACGGGGACGGTGGACCGGGTGGGGGCCGACTTCGTGGAGCTGGCCGAGCACGCGGCCGACGACTTCCGCCGGGCCGGCGCGGTGCGCGGCGTGCGGGCGGTGGTGCTCTCGGCGGTCGCCGTGGTGCGGACGCTCGCGCCCGGCGCGGCCTGAGCTCAGCGGGTGCGGCGCCCTCCCCGGGTGGGCGCCTCGCCGGCCGGGACCGCGTCCCTGCTGGTCTCGGCACCGCCGGCCGGCTCGCCGGCGGGCGCGACCTCGTCGGCGGCGGGCACCGCGCCGGCCCGGGCCTCGGCGTACTTCCGCTGGATGAAGCGCTCGAGCTCGTCGACCTCGACCCGCCACTGGCCGCGGCCGCCGATCTGGATGGCGATCAGTTCCCGGCGCCGCACGAGGGCGTAGGCCTGCGACCAGGAGACGTTGAGGATCTCGGCGACGTCGTCGAGGGTCAGGAAGCGCGGTGTGGGCATGGGGCTCTCCGTCCGGTCCCCGCCAGTCTGTCAGGAACGCACTCACCCGCACGCTTCCCGTCCACACCCGAACGTGTGGACAACCGGTGCACGCATCCGCATCCGTACCGCATCATCTGCCTCCGACCGAGCCTCGCCGTGCCGGTCGGGACGGACACCCGCCGGTCGGCGGGCCGCCGGGGGAGCCCCGGCCAGCGGAGGGAGGAGCGCCCGGTGAGCGCTGCGACGCGCACGGTGCCGGCGGGTCCCGCCGCCGAGACCCCCGCCGGGCCGGTGCCACGCCGCGTGCGGCCGCCCCGCTGGCTGGACCTGCGCCTGGTGCTCGGCGTGCTGCTCGTCCTGGGCTCGGTGCTGCTGGGCGCCCGGGTGCTCACCGCCGCCGACGCCACCGTGCCGGTGTGGTCGGTGACCGCCGACCTCGCCGCGGGCACCGTGCTCGGCCCCGAGGACCTGGCCGCCGTCGACGTCCGGCTCGGCGACGCCGCCGGCGCCTACCTGTCCACCGGCACCGACCCCGCGGGCCGGACCCTCGCCCGGGCGGTCCGGGCCGGCGAGCTGCTGCCGCGGACCGTGCTGGAGGAGCCGGAGGACCTGGTGCAGGTCGCGCTGCCGGTCCAGGCCGGCTACGTCCCGCCGGGCCTGGCCCGTGGCTCGGTCGTCGACGTCTACGGGGTCACCGACCCGGCGGGCAGCGCGACGGGGGAGGGCGTCGTGCTCGTGGTCGGCTCGGCGCCGGTGCAGGCGGTCAGCGGCCGGGCGGAGGGCGTCCTCTCGACGACGACCACGACCGTGCAGGTGGTGGTCGCGGTCCCCGCCGACGACGCGCCCGACGTGCTGGCCGCGATCGGCGGCCGGCCGCTGGTGGTCGTGGCGCACGGGTCCGTCGAGGACGCCGGCACGCCCGCGGTGTCCCGGTCGCCGGCCGCTCCGCCGTCGCGGGCCCCGGCCTCCTCGTCGGCGCCGGCCTCCTCGTCTCCGACCTCCTCGGTGCCGACCTCCTCGACGCCGGCCCCGGGGCCGGCTCCCGTGCCCGTCCCGCCGGTGCAGCCCGCGCCCGCGCCGGTGGAGCCGGTGGCCCCGCCGGTGACCGTCGACCCCGCGGCCGGTGTCCCCGCCGCGCCCGCCGCCTGATGGCGCTGCAGGTCGTCACCGCGGTCACCGGCGCGCCGTGGGAGGCGGCGCTGGTCGGGGCGCTCGACCGCGCCGACCACGGCGTCACCGTCGTGCGGCGCTGCGTCGACGCCTCGGACCTGCTGGCCACCGCGGCCACCGGCACCGCCCAGGCCGCGCTGTTGTCGGCCGACCTGCACCGGCTCGACGGCGACGTGGTCGCCCGGCTGGCCGCCGCGGGGGTGGCCGTCGTCGGGCTGGCCGACCCCGCGGACCAGGGCGCCGGCGACCGGCTGCGCGCCCTCGGCGTGGGGACGGTGCTGCCGGCCGACGCCCCGGCCGAGGACGTCGTGCGCGCGCTGCGGAACGCCGTCGCGGGCGGGCCGGCCGCCGGGCGTGACGTCGCCGACCCGCGGGCGGCGCTGCCCGCCCCGGCGCTCCCCGAGCCGGGGCCGGAGGAGCAGCGGCCCCCGCGCGGCCGGGTCGTGGCGGTGTGGGGGCCGACCGGCGCGCCCGGCCGGACCACGGTCGCGGTCGGTCTCGCCGACGAGGCCGCCCGTCTCGGCGTCCGCACGCTGCTCGTCGACGCGGACGTCTACGGCGGCGTGGTCGCGCAGGTGCTCGGGCTGCTCGACGAGTCGCCGGGGCTGGCCGGGGCGGCGCGGCAGGCGGCGGCCGGCACGCTCGACGGCGCCGCGCTCACCCGGCTGGCCTGGTCGGTCCGCCCGGACCTGGCCGTGCTGACCGGGCTGGCGCGCGCCGACCGCTGGCCCGAGCTGCGGCCCGCCGCGGTCGCCGCGGTGCTCGCGGAGGCGCGGCGGTCCGCCGACCTCGTCGTCGTCGACTGCGCGTTCAACCTCGAGGAGGACGAGGAGCTGTCCTTCGACACGGCCGCGCCCCGGCGCAACGGCGCCACGGTGACCGTGCTCGAGTCCGCCGACGACGTCCTCTGCGTCAGCGGCGCCGACCCGGTGGCGCTGCAGCGCACCATCCGCGCCCTCGGCCAGCTGCGCGACCTGCTGCCGGAGGTGGAGCCGGCGGTCGTGGTCAACCAGGTGCGCCGCGGGCCGGTGCCCGGGGACCCGCGCGAGGAGATCGCGGGCGCGCTCGAGCGCTTCGCCGGCCGCGCGGTCCGCGCGTTCCTGCCGGCCGACCGCCGCGCCACCGACGCCGCCCTCGCCTCCGGCCGGACACTCGCCGAGGTGGCGCCCGGCTCCCCGCTGCGCGCCGCCCTGCGGTCCCTGGCCGCGGGGCTCGCGCGGGTGCCCGAGCCCGCCGCCGGCCGCCGTGGCCGCCCGCGCCGGAGGGCCCGGTGACGCCGCCGTCCCGGTCCGGCGACCACCCGTCCCGCGGGTGTGCCGGCCTCCGCCCGCGACGTACGGTGGGCTCCCGATCCGGAGGAGGACGATGGCCGAGCGGCTGAGCACCCTGGACGCGTCGTTCCTCTACCTGGAGGACGACGGGGTACCGATCCACGTGGCCGGGGTGCTGGTCCTGGAGCCGGTCGAGGGCGGTCTCGACGCCCTCGCCGAGCTGGTCGAGGCGCGGCTGCCGCTGGTGCCGCGCTACCGGCAGCGGATCGTGCCGGTGCCGGGTCACCTGGCGAACCCGGTGTGGGCCGACGACCCCGACTTCGACGTCGCCTACCACGTCCGGCGGTCGGCGGTGCCGCGCCCGGGCACCGAGGCGCAGCTGCTCGACCTGGTCTCCCGGGTGACCTCGCGCCCGCTGGACCGTGGTCGGCCGCTGTGGGAGGTCTACCTGGTCGAGGGCCTGTCCGGCGGCCGGGTCGCGGTGGTCACCAAGACCCACCCGGCGCTGGTCGACGGGCTGGGCGCCGTCGACATCGCGCAGGTCCTGCTCGACAGCTCCCCGGACGCGCCGGTCCCGTCGGCCGACGTCTGGGCGCCGCGGCGGGTGCCCGGCCGGGTCGAGCTGGTCCGCGACGCGCTCGGGGACTACGTGCAGCGCCCGACGGCGGTGCTCGAGACCGCGCGGTCGGCGGTCGGCGACCTGCGCTCCACCGCGGCCCGGGTGCGGGGCGTGGCCGGAGGGCTGGTGCGGGCAGCCCGCTCGGCGGTCGTCCCGGCTCCGCACGGCCCGCTCGCCCGCACGCTGGGCAACCAGCGGCGGGTCGCCGTGGCGCGCGCCGACCTCGAGGACCTCAAGGCGATCCGCAAGGCGCACGGCGGCACGGTCAACGACGTCCTGCTGACCGTGCTCAGCGGCGCCCTGCGCGACTGGCTGCTGTCCCGCGGCGAGCCGGTGCTCGGCTCGACCGCCGTCCGCGCGCTGGTGCCGGTGTCGGTGCAGGGCGAGGACCAGGACGCGCCGGGCAGCAGCGTGGCGGCCCACCTGGTCGACCTGCCGGTCGGGGAGCCCAACCCGTGGGTGCGCCTGGCCCGCCTCAGCTACGCGATGCGCGGGGTGACCGGCTCGGGCCGCTCGGTGCGCGCCGACACGCTCGTCGCGCTGACCGGTTTCGCCCCGCCCACGCTGCACGCGCTCGGGGCGCGCGCCGCCCGGGGGCTGTCCCGGCGGGTGTTCAACCTCGTCGTCACCAACGTCCCGGGCCCGCAGGTGCCGCTGTACGCCGCCGGCAGCCGGATGCTCGAGGTGTTCCCCGTGGTCCCCCTCGTCGGCGGGCAGGGCCTGGCGGTCGGCATGACCAGCTACGACGGGCACGTCTACGTCGGGCTCAACGCCGACCGGGACGGCGTCGGGGACGTGGACGTCCTGGCCGACCTCGTCGAGCAGGAGGTCGGAGCGCTCGCCGACTCCGTGCGCTGACCCGGCGGCGGACCCGCGCCGGGCGGTGCGGGATACGGTCGGCTTCCCCGACAGGAGAGGAGCGGCCGGGTGCGGATCTACCTGCCGGCGACGACGAGCGTCCTGCGGACGCTCGTGGACGAGGGCCGGCTGAGCGGGCCGCACACCGGCTTCGCCGTCACCCCGCGGCTGCGCGACCACTACGCGCTCAGCGACGCCGCGGCCGACGTCGAGGAGCTGGAGTACGCGGCGCTGCTCGCCGCCGCCCGGGCCAGCCTGCGGCTGGTCGACGTCGATCCCACGGCCGCCCGCCGCCGGGTCGTGCTCGCCGCCGACGTGCCCGACGGCTCGGTCACCGAGATCGACGACCCGGACACCGAGCCCGGCGCCGTGCGGGTCACCGCCGACGTCACGCTCGCCGACGTGGCCAGCGCGCACGTCGACGGCGCCGAGGCCGAGGAGGACGTGCGCGCCGCCGTCGCCGTGGTCCTCGAGGCCGACCTCGGCAGCGAGGAGGCGCAGTTCGTCGTCGACCAGGCCGAGGGGCACGAGCTGGCCTGGTACGCCACCCAGGAGATCGGCCCGGCGCTCGACCTGCTCTGACCGGCCGGTCACGGGCGGTTGGGCCGTGCGCGGGCGACCTGGACCCGCTGCGGGGTCCCGGCGGTGACCAGCCAGCCCGACCCCGGCCGGACCGGCACCGGCGTCCGGGGCAGCCGGGTGCCCAGGAGGTCGGCGTCGCCGGGGCCCGGGCACAGCAGCAGGCCGCTGCGGCCGCGGCGCAACTCGGCGACCGGGCCGCGGAAGGCGGGGGAGAGCTCACCGGCCGTCCCGGCGGCGAGCACCAGCACCTCGCCGGTGCGGTCGCCGCCGGCCAGTTCGGCGCCGACCGGTGAGTCGGCGAGCGTGCCGGCGTCGTCCAGCAGCACCGCGCCCGGGCGCCCGGCCAGGCCGGCGCACCACGCCCGCCACCCGGGAACGTCGTCGGCGGGGAGCACCGGCAGCGCGTCCGGTGCCGGCCGGCCGGCCCGGACCACGCACAGGACGGGGACGCCGGCCGCCGTCAGCGTCGCGCCCAGCGCCGCCAGCGTGCTCGTCCGGCCGCTGCCGGGCGGACCGACGACGAGCAGCCCGCCGGCGCGCAGCAGGTCGACGGTGAGCACGCCGCCCTCGTCGCCGCCGGGCCCCAGCGGCACGCGGCGGAGCAGGCCGGCGTCCTCCCCGGCCGGCGGCTGCACCGGAGGCGGGTTCGGCGGCAGCTCGGGGACGA
Organism: Geodermatophilus sp. SYSU D00879; assembly: GCF_054050375.1. Classification (NCBI taxonomy): domain Bacteria; kingdom Bacillati; phylum Actinomycetota; class Actinomycetes; order Geodermatophilales; family Geodermatophilaceae; genus Geodermatophilus; species Geodermatophilus sp. SYSU D00879. Next base: position 344,857 of record NZ_JBJGZF010000002.1, on the reverse strand, counting down.
CCAGCGGCCCGGTACCCGGCGGGGCGGCCGGCGCGGTGCGGCGGAGGGACCGGGGCAGCGCGACCTGGCACTCGAGCGCCTCCTCGCCGAGCAGCGCCCGGCCCGGCGGGCGGGCGCCGGGCACCGCGCGGACCGGCACCCCGGCCACGGCGTAGTCGGCGCGGTCGGGCAGCGGGAGGACCAGGCGCGTCCCCGCGGCCGCGGCCAGCCGGCCCCCGGGAACGGCGCGGTCGGCGGTCAGGACGCAGGTCAGCGCGGCCGCGCCGCCGTCGCGGACCAGCCGCAGGAACTCGGCCGCGCCCTGCCCGGGGACCGCCTCGTCGAGCTGGGCCAGCAGGGCGTCCACGCCGTCGACCAGGAGCAGGACGGCCGGGGCGTCCGCACGCCCTCCGGCCCGCCGCCCGGCGACCTCCCCGGCCAGCCGGGACACCAGCCGGACGGTGCGCAGCGCGTCGTCCGCGCCGACCACCGTGCCGGTGTGCGCCAGGCCCGCGGCCTCGGCGGCCAGCGCGCCACCGGCGTGGTCGAGGACGTGCACGTGCAGCCGGCCGGGGGACATCCGTTCCACGGCCTCGGCCAGCACGGTGCGCAGCAGGGTGGTGCGGCCGCTGCCCGGGCCGCCCACGGCCAGCCAGCCGCCGCCGCGGTCGAGGTCGAGCCGCAGCGGCTCCCGCGCCTGCCGGTCGGGGCGGTCGACGAGCCCCACCACCGGCCGCGTCGCGGGCCCGTCCGTGGCGGGGAGGTCGGTCGCCCTCAGCCGCTCGGGGAGCGCCGGCTGCCAGGGCCGGTGCGGCCGCTGCACGCCCGCCGCCGCGGCGTGGCCGGTGGTGGCCGCGGTGACCCGGGCGAGGTCGGTCGGGCCCACCGGCGTCCCGGGCGCGGTCCCCGCCGGGGGTGCCGGCCAGGACCAGCGGGTCACCGTCGGGCCGGCGGCCGCCACCGCGGGGCCGAGCGCCACCCGTGCCGCCTGGAACGGGACCGGGCGCCCGCTGCCGGTGCGCAGGTACCCCCGGCCGGGACGGTCCGCCGGCACCGCCGCGGCGGCCCCGCTGCCGAGCACGTCGCGCGAGTCGGCCTCGTCGGTGGTGCGCAGGCACAGCCGGAGCGAGCAGTTGGCCCGGATCTCGGGGGACACCACGCCGCCGGGGCGCTGGGTCGCGAGCACCAGGTGCACGCCGAGGGAGCGGCCCCGCTGGGCGATGCCGACCAGGCCCGCGACGAACTCCGGCAGCTCCTCGGCCAGCCCCGCGAACTCGTCGACGACGATCACCAGCCGCGCCAGCTCGACCTCCGGCGGGAGCGCCGCGAGGTCGGGGACCCCGGCCGCGGCCAGCAGCGCCTCGCGGCGGGCGAGCTCCGCCGTCAGCGACCGCAGCGCCCGGGCGGTGGCCGCGCCGTCCAGGTCGGTCACCAGGCCGACGGTGTGCGGCAGCGCCACGGCCTCGGCGAAGGCGGCGCCGCCCTTGTAGTCGACCAGCAGGAACGAGCACCGGTCCGGCGGGTGCGCCAGCGCGAGCCCGGCGACCAGCGTCTGCAGCAGCTCGGACTTGCCCGACCCGGTCGTCCCCGCCACCAGGGCGTGCGGCCCGTCCCGCACCAGGTCGACCTCGGCCACCCCGTCCGCGGTCACGCCCAGCCGCGCGGTGAGCGACGACCGCGTGGCCGACCAGGCGACCGGCACCTCCCCGGCGGGTCCGCCCCGGCCGTCCGCGAGCAGGTCGAGCAGGCGCACGCTGCCCGGCAGCCCCGCGGCCTGCCGGGCGGGCGCCAGGGGAGCCAGGTCGCGGGCCAGCCGCGCCGCGGCGGCGAGGGGCAGGCGGTCGACGACGACGTCGACGGGGAGCGCGCCGTCGCCGAGCCCGAGCCGTCCGGTGTCGCCGGTCTCGCCCCCGACCTCGAGGACGGCGGGGACGCAGCCGCCGAGGTCCTCGCCGCGGGGGGCGAGCGCCAGCAGCACCGCCCCCCGCTCGCGGCACCGGTACAGGAGCTCGGCGAGCGCCGGGTCGACCGGCCGGTCGACGACGAGGACCGGCGTCCCCGCGGCGTCCCCGCACCCGTCGGCCAGGCCGGTCAGCCAGGCGGACGGCGCGGCGTCGGCTCCGGACCCCGGGACAGCGGCGGCCGGCAGGTGCGGCAGCCACCGCGCCCAGGACCAGTCGGCCACCCGCCCGGCGGAGGCGAGGACCGCGACGTCGACGTCGCCGGGCGCGGACAGGGCGACCAGCTGCGCCAGCAGCCCGCGCACCACCCCCAGCGCGGGCTCCCGCGGGCCGGTCACGGCCAGGCCGCCGGTGCGGCGCAGGTCGACGGTCACCGGCAGGTCGGCCGCGGGTTCCGGCACCCGCCGGCCCGCCTCGACGCGGACCACCCGGGTGGGACCCTCGCCGGTCCCCACCCGCACGGTCAGCGCCGCCGCGTCCCCGGCGCCGCGGGACCACAGCAGGGTGGTCCGCCGGCGCGCCGCGGCGGTCAGCGCCGCCAGGTCCGGAGCGGCCGCCCGCGCCGCCCGGACGTCGACCCGCACCGCCTCAGCCAGCCGGGCGCGGGCCTCCCGCACCTCCCCGGCGTGCGCCTCGGCGGCCCGCCGGCCGGTGCGCGACCCGCTCCACCGGTCCGACGCCCAGCTGCCCACCGCCACCAGCGGGCCCAGCAGCGCGAAGAACAGGAAGGTGGGCGCCGACAGCACCAGCGCGAGCGCGACCCCGGCGACCGCCGGCAGCACGACGGCGACCCAGCCCAGCCGGCGCCGCGCTGCGGCCGCGGGCGGCTCCGGCCACGCCACCTCCACCTCCGGGCGGTGGGCGGACGGCGGGACGCCGGGGCGGACGAGCCGCCGGCCGCCCGGCCCGGGGCGCAGTCCCGCGCGCCCGTCCCGCGGGCCGGTGACGGTGACCGAGCTCGCGCCCAGCCGCAGCACCGCGCCGGGGCGCCACGGGTGCGCGGTGCCGTCGAGGTCGGCGTCGTCGAGCCGGCTGCCGTTGGTCGAGCCGAGGTCGGTCACGGTGAGGCCGCCGGCGCCGACCTCGAGCGCGACGTGCCGGCGGGAGACCCCGGGATCGGGCAGGGACAGCGTGGCGCCGGCCCCGCGGCCGAGCACGTGCCGGCCGGTGGCCAGCGGAACGGCGGTGCCCGCCGCAGGTCCGCCGACCACGTGCAGCTCCAGGGGGCTGGCGGCCGGCTCGCCGGACCGGGGGACCGGTCGGCCCAGGCCCAGGACCGCGCCGTGGAGCAGGCGGTCGTCGCTGAGGAGGAGCTCCCCGGGCAGCCGGGTGCTGCCGGACCACAGGCCCGCGGCCGCCGTGCCGAGCGCGGCGGCCAGCGGGGCCAGCACGGCGTCGAGCCGGGCGTCGTCGGGAGCGCGGACCTCGACGTCGACGGCGCCCTCGGCGCCGACCAGCGTCCAGCAGCGGGCCTCGGCGCCGGCGGGGAGGGGAGCGGACACGGGTGCGACGCTCCTGGCCGCGCGCCCACCGCGGGGCCGGCCGGCCCGGGCTGTGGACGGGACCGCGGCTGTGGACGGCCCCGGCGCCCCCGGGGCCGGTCCGGCCTACCGTCCGCAGCCACCCGGGAGGGACCCGGGACGGACAGGAGGAGCCATGAGGGTCGACATCGGGACGCTGCAGTCGATGGCCGGGCGGTGCCAGGCCGAGGCGGCCGAGACCGCCGCGCGCCACGCGACGCTGTCGAGCACGGTCACGAGCTCTGTGCTCGACGGCTGGACCGACAGCCAGGCCGCGGTGCAGTTCAGCGCGCTCTACGAGCAGTGGCGGGTATCGGCCCAAGGGGTCAGCGACGCGCTCACCGGCATGGGCGGGCTGCTCACCGCGGTCGCCGCGTCCTACCAGCAGCACGAGGCGGACGTGGCCGCCCGCATCGGCGCGCTGATCTGACGCCGGGTCAGCCAGGTGGTGCCGCGGCGGACAGCGCGGCGGCCCGCCCGGGCTGCAGGCGCCGGCGCACCGCGGTGAGCAGCTCGGGGGCCCGCTCCCACGGCAGGATCGACAGGATCGCCACGCAGTGCGGCAGGAAGATGATCCGCAGCCCGCCGAACACCACGAGGTGGAAGCCGAGCAGGAACACCACGAGCGCGACGCGGGCCCGGTCGGACCGGACGAGCAGCATCACCGGCGCGGCGAACTCGAACACGAGCATCACCCACTGCACGCCCACGAGCAGGCCGGGGACGTCGAGCGTCCAGTCCGACAGGGCGGTGCCGCGGCGGATCACCGCCCGGGTGATGGTCGAGCCGGTCGCCCAGTCCCAGCCGCCGAAGCGCATCTTCGCCCAGGCCGCGAGGAAGTAGGTGAGCATCACCGTGACCATGACCGCGGCCATCGCCCAGCCGGCGGCCTCGGACGGGCGGCGGTCGCGCCAGCGGACCCGGCCGATGGTGGGCAGCACGGCCAGCGCGACGAGGTAGGCGATGCGGTCGTGGTCGACCTTGCCGTAGCTCATCGCGATGACCATCCACTCGAGGTACAGCACGAACACGGCCGTGCCGAGCAGACGGGGCGCGCGGCCGGTGGCCGCGGCGAGGGCGGTGAGGACCAGCGCCCACTGCACGACGTGGACGACGGTCGACGTCGGCGTGGGCAGGTGCAGCACGCGGGCGATCTCGAGGGGCTGGTACCAGACGGTCGGCACCTCGGCGTGGGCGCGCACCCACGCGGTGGTGAGGAAGACGTCGACCGGCACGAACAGGTAGGCGATGGTGCGGAACACCGCGATGCGGGCCAGCGGGACCGGGCGGGTCCAGAAGCCGCGCAGGCCGCGGACCGCGGACACGAGGGAGGTGACCGGGGAGCTCACGCGCCACCCCCGAGGTCCTGGCCGACGAGGACGCGGTCGGTCCACTCACCGGTCGGCTGCCCGTCGGCGAGCTCGAAGTGCCGCTGCACCACCTGCACCTCGACGAGGTCGGGGGCGTCCGGGTGCCGGCGCGCGTACGTCTCGGCCAGCGTCACCAGCAGGGCGGGGTCGTCGACCAGCCGCGGGAGCTGCCCCTCGAACTCGGCCCGGCGCAGCCCCACCTCGCCGCCGGACAGACGCACCTCCTCGCCCTCGCCGGTCAGGCCGACGACGCGGGTGGAGACCACCGGCGCGTTCACCTCGGCGCGGGTCGAGTACATCTTGAACGGGCCGAACGGGAACGAGGCGTCGGTGCCCCAGACCGTCCCGGCGAGCAGCAGCGCGAGCACGGCCGCGGAGGCGGCGAGGCGGACGCGGCGCCCGCCGGTCGAGAGCCTGACGACGTCCGCCTCCGCGGGGTCGCCGGCGCGGGACGGCTGGACCACCCGGGCATCGTAGGATCGGCGCCCGTCCAGATGGGTCACCGACGCCGCGTGGTGGGCAACTGGCCTGCCCGGCCCGGGACGGCCCCTGCCCGCGCACGACGTCGGCACCGTCCACCGCACGACGACGTCGGAGGAGCGCACATGCAGTTCGGTCGGTACTACGAGGAGTTCGACGTCGGTGCGGTCTACAAGCACTGGCCCGGGAAGACCGTCACCGAGTACGACGACCACCTGTTCTGCCTCATCACGATGAACCACCACCCGCTGCACCTGGACACCCACTACGCGGCGGAGACCACGGACTTCGGCAAGAACGTCGTCGTCGGCAACTACGTCTACTCACTGCTGCTCGGCATGAGCGTGCCCGACGTGTCCGGCAAGGCCATTGCCAACCTGGAGATCGAGTCGCTGCGGCACGTGGCGCCGACCTTCCACGGCGACACCATCTACGGCGAGACCACCGTCCTGGACAAGACCGAGTCGAGGTCCAAGGACGACCGCGGCGTCGTGTACGTCGAGACGATCGGCTACAAGCAGGACGGCACCGTCGTGTGCGTCTTCCGGCGCAAGGTCATGGTGCCCAAGCGGTCCTACGGCGAGGCGCGCGGCGGCGAGCAGCCCGGCCGCCCGGAGCCCGAGCCGCGCTCCTGAGGAGCGGGGGCGCTGCCGGACCGCTCAGGTCGGCAGCGCACCCCAGCCGCGCAGCGTCGCGACCAGCCCCGGCGTGCAGGCCAGCCGGCCGAGGTCGGCGGCGCCGGCCCAGGTGACCGCGTCCGCGTCGTCGCCCGGGACCGGCGCCGCGGCCGGGTCCTCGGGGGTGCAGGCGAAGTCCACGACGTCGTAGACGACGCCGTCGCCGGGGATCGTCACCCGGCCGACCTCCGTCCCGACCCGGACCGCCAGCCCGGTCTCCTCGCGCACCTCGCGGGCGACCGCCGCGGGCAGCGTCTCGCCCGGCTCCACCCGCCCGCCGGGCACCGACCACAGCCCCCGGCCGGGGGCGTTGCGCCGGCGGACCAGCAGCAGCCGGCCCTCCCCGTCGAGGACCACGGCGCCGACGCAGGCCTGCACCGGCAGCCGGTCGCCGGGGGAGTCGGGAGCCACGGCGGCAGGCTACGGCCGCGGTCGCGGCGGGGGACACGGCGAGACGGGACGGCACCGTCCGCCTGCGCTTGACGTCAGCCCCGAGTGACAGGACGGTGTCATCCGATGAGCGCCTCCCCGGTCTGTCCCCGCTGTGGCGAACCACTGGTGGTGCGCCCCGGGGACTCGGCGGTGGCCTGGTGCCACGTGCACGGCGCGGTCACCCCGCTGCACCACACCACGCTCATCGCCCACGACGCCATCGCCGCGGTCACCGCGGACGCCCGGGTGCCGGCGTGGGTGCCCGATCCGGTACCGCCGGGCTGGTCGGTGACCGGCCTGGCCTGGGGCGGGGAGCCCGGGGCGCGCGCGATCGTCGTCGGCTGCGCCGGCCCCGCGCCGCTGGGCGGGTCGGCGGAGCTGGTGCTGGTCGCCGAGGAGCCGGGCATGGGGGTGGGCTGCGGCTACGCCGGCCTGCCGGGCCTGGACCCCGGCGGCGTCATCACCGGCCCGTCGTCGGCGTCGGTGGAGGCCGCCGGCCAGCACGCGCCGCTGTGGGCGGTGCCCACCTCCGACGACCGGGCCGCCTTCGTCGGCGAGGCGTTCGGCGTGTGGCTGTGGCTGGTGATGTGGCCGATGTCGACGGCCTGGCTGCTGGCCGAGGAGATGCGCCTGCTCGACCTGCGGGAACGGCTCTACCCGGACCTCCCGCTCGGCCCGCCCAGCGAGCACCTGCTGCCGGGGGACTGACCCGTCCGTCCGCCGCCCGGCGTGTCCCGGCGGGGGGCGCTGGGGCCTGTGTTACCCATGGGGCCGGCCTCCGGGCCGACCCGCGCGGGCACGTCGTCCGCCGGTCCGAGCGGATCCCCCGGGGGTGGCGGTGAACCTGAAGAAGGTGCTCGTCTGGCTGGCGGTGGCCTTCGTCGTGTTCTACGTCATCCAGCGCCCCGAGGCCTCGGCCGACGTGGTGCGCAGCGCCGGGGAGGCGCTCGGCAGCGCGGCGTCGTCGATCGCGGCCTTCGTCGGCTCGCTCGTCTGACCCCGGCGTGAGCGGCCCGGCCGGCGGCCGCCCGCCGCGGTGGGCCAAGGACGCCGCCAAGTACCTGCTCCCCGGCGAGCAGGCGGTCGTGGCGACCCGCCGGCACTGGGCGGTGCTGCTCTGGCCGGCCGCGAAGGCGGTCGCCGTCCTGCTCGTCGGGCTGTGGGTGCTCACCCTCGACCCGGACAACCGGGTCAGCGCGAGCGTCGGCCTGCTCGTCGTCCTCGGTGCCCTCGGCTGGTTCGCGCTGCGGGCCGGCGAGTGGTGGATGCGGCACTTCATCGTCACCCGCCGCCGCGTGCTGCTGACCTCGGGGATCGTCGCCCGCACGGTCAGCCTGCTGCCGCTGCGCCGGATCACCGACCTGACCTGGAAGGAGACCGTCCCCGGCCAGCTGCTGGGCTACGGCACCTTCCGGTTCGAGTCGGCCGGCTCGCAGCAGGCGCTGTCGCAGATCACCTACCTGCCGCGCGCGGACCTGCTCTACCGCGAGGTGAGCGAGCTGCTGTTCGGCAGCGACGGCGGCGGGGCCGCGGCCGGCGACGACGAGGGCAACCCGGACGACGGCCGGCGCCCCGCCGCGGCGCCGCCCCGGCACGACACCCAGCCGATCCCGCGCCCGCCGGGGGCCTGAGCAGCGCGCGCCCGGCTGGGGGAGGCTGGACGCCGATGCGCATCGACCTGCACACCCACTCGTCGGTCTCCGACGGAACCGACACCCCGGCGGAGCTCGTGGCCGCCGCCCGCGCCGCCGGCCTCGACGTCGTCGCGCTCACCGACCACGACACCACCGACGGGTGGGCGGCGGCCGCCGCGGCGCGACCGGAGGGGCTGACCGTCGTCCCGGGCCTGGAGCTGTCCGCGCGCTGGTTCCCCGCCGAGGGGCGGCCGGTCAGCGTGCACCTGCTGGCCTACCTGTTCGACCCCGAGCACCCCGAACTGGCCGGCGAGCTGCGGCGGCTGCGCGAGGAGCGGCTGACCCGCGGCCAGCGGATGGTCGCCGCGCTCGCCGCGGCCGGCTACCCGGTGGAGTGGCAGCGGGTCCTGGACTCCAGCGGCGGCGCGGTAGTGGGCCGCCCGCACGTGGCCCGGGCGCTGGTCGAGGCGGGCGTCGTCGCGTCGGTCGACGCGGCCTTCACCACGCTGCTGCACCAGGGCGGCCCGTACCACGTGACCAAGGCCGACACCGACGTGCTCGAGGGCATCCGGCTGGTCCGGGCGGCCGGCGGCGTGCCGGTGTTCGCCCACGGCCTGGCCACCCGGCGCGGCCGGGTGGTCGACGACGCCGCGATCGCCGCGATGGCCGCCGCCGGACTGGTCGGCCTGGAGGTCGACCACCCCGACCACGACCCGGCCCAGCGCGAGCACCTGCGCGGCCTGGCCGCCGACCTCGGGCTGCTGGTCACCGGGTCCAGCGACCACCACGGCGCGAACAAGGCGACGCCGCTCGGCGCGTGCACCACCGACCCGGAGCAGTACGAGGCGCTGGTGGCTGCGTCCACCGGCAGCGTGCCCCTGGCCGGCTGAGGCGCCGTCGCCGGTTAGCGTGGCCGGGTGAGGCAGTCCGACGGCGCACAGCTCGAGATGCCCGGCCTGCCGCGCCGGCTGTTCCCCGCGACGCCGAGCAAGCTGGCCACCTTCGCCGACTGCCCGCGCCGCTACCGCTTCGCCTACGTCGACCGCCCGACGCCGCCCAAGGGACCGCCGTGGGCGCACAACACGGTCGGCTCCGCCGTGCACGCCGCCCTGCGCTCGTGGTGGGACCTGCCGCGGGGCCGGCGCACCGCCGTCGCCGCCCGGCAGCTGCTCTACGGCGTCTGGTCGGCCAACGGCTTCCGCGACGACGAGCAGGCCGCCCGCTGGCGTGCCACCGCGGCCGGCTGGGTCACCGGCTACGTCGAGTCGCTGGACCCCGCCGAGGAGCCGGTGGGGCTGGAGCGGCAGGTCTCCTGCACCACCGAGCGGCTGGCGTTGACCGGGCGGGTCGACCGCATCGACCAGCGCGGCGACGAGTTGGTCGTCGTCGACTACAAGACCGGCCGGGTGCCCAGCACCGACGACGAGGCGCGCGGGTCGGCGGCGCTCGCGGCCTACGTGCTCGGCGTGCGGCGCACCCTGCGCCGGCCGTGCAGCCGGGTCGAGCTGCACCACCTGCCCAGCGGCACGGTCGCCTCCTTCGAGCACACCGAGCGGTCGCTGGCCAACCACGTGCGCCGGGCCGAGGACGTCGCGGAGGACATCGCCGTCGCCACGCGGCGGATGGAGGACGGCGTGCCGCCGGACGAGGCGTTCCCCGCCGCCCCCGGCCGGCAGTGCGGCTGGTGCGACTTCCGGCCCAGCTGCCCGGTGGGGCAGGCGGCGACGCCGCCGCGGGAGACGTGGAGCTTCCTGCCCGCCGACGGGGACCCGGCGGAGGGCTAGGCGCCGACCTCGACCGCGCCCGCCGTCCGCTCGAAGGCGGCGCGCCGGATCGGGGAGTGCCGGGCCCGGTCGGGCAGCGCGAGCATCCCGGTGCGGAACGCCCGCAGCGCCGCCGTCGCCGCGGTGTCGGTGAGCGTCAGCCCGGGCAGCGAGGCCATCCGGCGCGCCCACGGCGGCAGGGTGGCCACCGCCAGCGACGCCAGCGACCCCCAGGCCGGCCGGGCCGGGGTCAGGAACTGCACCCAGCGCGGCATCGGCGGGACGACGAGGAAGCGCCACGCCTCCCGTCCGGCCGCGGTGAGCGTGAGCTCGGGCCGGAGCCGCTCGAAGTAGCCGGCGAGCGCGGCCGCCGAGTCGGGGACGTCGGCGCGGTCGATCCCGATGAGCTCGGCGGCGGTCACCTGCTCGGCCACGTAGCGGTCGGCCTCGGCGGAGGTGACGACGCCGGAGCGGCGGGCGACGTCGAGCAGCGAGTCGACCTCGCAGTTGTGCACCCACAGCAGCAGGTCGGCGTCGTCGACGCGGTAGGTGCGGCCGGTGGTCTCCTCCGTGCCGCCCAGGCGCCGGTGCATGCCGCGGACCCGCCGCACGGCGCGCACCGCCTCGCGCCGGGTGCCGAAGGTGAGCGTGTCGACGTACTCGGCGGTGCGCACCAGCCGCTGCCACGGGTTCGCGCGGAAGACCGAGTTGCGGGCCACGCCGTCCATCGCGACCGGGTGCAGCGCCTGCAGCAGCAGGGCGCGCAGCCCGCCGACGCTGTAGACCGGATCGGCGTGCACCCGCCAGGTGACGCTGTCGGGCCCGAAGAAGCCGAGCAGGTCCTCCTCGGCGGTCCAGTCGCGCGCCGAGGGCCGGGCGCCGCTCACCGGGTCCCCTCCGGCACCGAGGACCAGAACGCCTCGAGCACCTCGAGCGTGCGGCGCGGGTTCTCGACGGCGGGGGAGTGGATCGCGCCGTCGATGACCTCGTGCCGGGCGCCCAGCCGCCGGGCCATGTCCGCCTGCACGTCCGTCGGCCAGGCGTCGTCGGCCACGCCGTAGGCGACCAGCACCGGCACGCCGGTCGCGGCCAGCTCGGCCACCCGGTCGGGCTCGGCGGTCATCGCGTCGGCCATGCCGCGCAGCCCGGCCGCGGTGTTGCGGAGGAACCGGCGGGCGTAGAACGCGCGGGTGGGGGCGGGCACCGCCTGGGCGCGCTCGTCGGTCATGGCCAGCTGCTCGAGCGTGGCGTGCACGCCCGGGACGCCGCCGGAGTCCAGCAGCGGGCCGAGGTGCTCGAGCAGCTCGGCGCGCAGGCCGCCCAGCCGGGAGGGGCCCGACCCGAGCAGGGTCAGCGAGCGGAAGGCGGCGGGGTCGGCGAGGACGGCGCCGCGGGCGACCAGTCCGCCGAAGCTGTGCCCGAGCAGGTGCGGGGTGCCGGTCTCCTCGCGCAGCAGGCGGGCGACGCCGACGACGTCGGCGGCGAGCTCGGCGACCGAGTAGGCGGCCGGGTCGTCGGGGCCAGGGGACTCGTACTGCCCGCGCTGGTCGATCGCCACCACCCGGTAGCCGTCGGCGGCCAGCGGCGCGAGCAGCGGGGCGAAGTCCTCCTTGCTGCCGGTGTACCCGGCGACCAGCAGCACCGTGCCGCTGGGCCCGTCGCCGCCGGTGTCCAGCGCGGCCAGCGGCCCGGCCCGCCCGGGGAGGGTGCGCGGCGTCGCGTCGTGGTCGGCGAGCTGGCGCAGGTCGTCGGCGGCGATGGCGAGGTCGGGGCTGTGCGAGGTGCCGGGCAGGACCATGGTCCCCAGTGAACCTCGCCCGCGGCGGCCGCGCCGCCGTGCGGGGGACTAGGCGTACCCGAGCACCCGGTCGGGGAGGGCGTAGACGAGCACCGGACCGGCGACGGCGGCCCGCCCGCCCGGCGCCGGCGGGTCCGCCAGCGCCACCCGGGAGAGCTCGGCGCCGGTGGCCGGGTCGCGCAGCACGAGGCCGTCGGGCTCGGGCACCCAGATGCCGGCCTGCCCGACCTCGCCCTTGCCGGCGGCGGACGCGGTGGGCAGGCCGAGGGCCGGCGTCGACCACAGCGTCGCGCCGCTCGTCCGGTCCAGCGCCCAGACGGTGCCGCGCACCCACACCAGGGCGACGTCGCCGGTCCCGGACTGCAGCACCGGATCGCCCTCCGCGCCGCCGTCGGTCGGGGCCGGGAGCGCGAGCTCCTGCAGCTGGGTGCCGTCGTCGGGGCGGTGGACCAGCAGGGCGTCGCCGGAGACGACGCCGACCAGCCGGTCCGCGCCGGCCAGCCGCACCTCGGCGCCGTCCGCGACGGCCAGGTCGCGGGTCCAGCGGGCCTCGCCGGAGAAGGAGTCGAACAGCCGCAGCCGGACGGCGGCCGAGCCGGCGCAGCGCTGCAGCACCGCGACGCCGGCGCTGCCCGCGGCGGTGTCGAGCAGCGTGCAGCCGGACTCCGCGCCCGCCCGCCAGCGGACGTTGTCCCCGACCGGGTCGAGGACGACGACGCCGGTGTCGCTGCTGGCGAGGACCACCTGGTCGGCGCCGGTGACGGTGGCGTCGCCGCGCAGGCTCAGGTTGCGGGTCCAGGCGCGCACGCCGGTGGCCGCGGTGAGCGCCAGCGCCTCGTCGCAGCGGTCCGCGGTGCGGAAGACGGCGACGACGAGCCCGTCACCGGCGGAGAGCCCGCACAGCGCGGCGTCGGTGCGCCGGTAGTGCCAGGCCTCCTCGCCGGTGGCCGGGTCCAGCGCCGTGACGCCGTCGGCGACGGGCACGACCACCCGGCCGCCCTCGACGACGGCGTCCGGCAGCGGGACGTCGACGTCGACCGACCAGGCGGGCGCGAGGTCACCGGCCGGCGTGGCCGAGGGGACCGGCGGGTCGGCGGCGGTGGTGCTGTCGGTCGCGGCGACGCTCGACCCCCGCCACAGCAGGGTGGCGACGACGGCCAGCGCGAGGGTGGCCGCCGTCCAGACCCACACCCGCAGCGGCGGGGGACGCAGCGCCACGCGGCGTCTTACGCGGCGGACTCGGAGTCGCCGCCGTCGCCGTCGCCGTCCCGGCCCTCGGCGCCGGAGCCGGCGGAGGCGCCGGAGCGGCCCCGGCCGCCGCGGCGGCGCCGGCGCCGGCGCGGCTTGGGCGCACCCTCGCCGGACCCGTCGGCTGCGTCCCCGGCCGGGGCCGCGGGGGCCTCGTCGGACCTGGCCTCGTCGGACCCGGCCTCGGCCGGCGGCGCGTCGGCCGGCGGGGCGGCGATGGCCTCGGCCGCGGCACCGCCGCCGCGGGTGCGGCGGCGCGAGCGGGTCCGGGCCGGGCGCTCGTCCTCGGTGCGGGACTCCTCCCGTGCGGGACCGCGGCCGGCGCCCTTGGTCTTCTTGCCCGTCTCGCCGAGGTCCTCGAGCACCTCGGCGTCGAGGCCCTCGCGGGTCCGCTGGGAGCGCGGCAGCCGGCCCTTGGCGCCCTCGGGGACGTCGAGGTCGGCGTAGACCCACGGCGAGGTGGAGTAGGTCTCCGGCGGGTCCACGAACGGCAGGTCCAGCGCCTTGTTGATCAGCTGCCAGCGCGGGATGTCGTCCCAGTCGACCAGCGTGACGGCGACGCCCTCGCGCCCGGCGCGGCCGGTGCGGCCGATCCGGTGCACGTAGGTCTTCTCGTCCTCGGGGCACTGGTAGTTGACGACGTGGCTGACGCCGGTGACGTCGATGCCGCGGGCGGCGACGTCGGTGGCGACCAGGACGTCGACCTTGCCGCTGCGGAAGGCGCGCAGCGCCTGCTCGCGGGCGCCCTGGCCGAGGTCGCCGTGCACGGCGGCGGCCGCGAACCCGCGGTCGACCAGCTCGTCGGCGACCTTCTGCGCGGTGCGCTTGGTGCGGCAGAAGACCATCGCCAGGCCGCGGCCGCGGGCCTGCAGCACGCGGGCCAGCAGCTCGGGCTTGTCGAGGTTGTGCGCCCGGTACACGAACTGCGTCGTCTGCGGGACGGTCGAGCCCTCGTCGTTGCCGTGCGCCCGGATGTGCGTCGGCTGGGTCATGAACGACCGCGACAGGGTGACGATCGGGCCGGGCATGGTGGCCGAGAACAGCATCGTCTGCCGCTGGGTCGGGACCATGCCGAGGATCCGCTCGATGTCGGGCAGGAAGCCCAGGTCGAGCATCTCGTCGGCCTCGTCGAGGACCAGGACGCGGACCTTGCCGAGGATCAGGTGGCCCTGCTCGGCCAGGTCCAGCAGCCGGCCGGGGGTGCCGACGACGACCTCGACGCCGGCCTGCAGCGCGGACACCTGCGGCTCGAACGCGCGGCCGCCGTAGATGGCCTGCACGCGGATGCCGCGCTTGGCGCCGGCGGTGCCGAGGTCGCGGGCGACCTGGACGCACAGCTCGCGGGTGGGGACGACGACCAGCGCCTGCGGGACGCCGTCGCCGCCCTCCGCGGCGGGGACGACGCGCTGCAGCAGCGGGACGCCGAAGCCGAGGGTCTTGCCGGTGCCGGTGCGGGCCTGCCCGATGAGGTCGTTGCCGGCCAGCGCCAGCGGGAGGGTGAGCTCCTGGATCGCGAAGGTCCGGGTGATGCCGGCCTCGGCCAGCGCCGCGACGACGTCGGGGTGGACGTCGAAGTCGCTGAACAGCGGCGCGGTCTCCTCGACGGGGGCGCCGCCGAGCGCCTCGACGGTCTGCTCGACCTGCTCGGGGGCCGGCGCGCCGGTCTCGGCGTGCTCGAGCTCGGTGCTCGGGGTGCTGGTCTCGGTGGGGGTGGTCTCGGTGGGGGTGTTCTCGGTGGAGGTCAGTGCTCTCGCCTCTGGTCGGCTGGGGGAGCTGCCGGGGGCGACGGCGTCGTCGCCCGGGGCGCTCCGCGGTCGGGTGTCGCGGGATGCGTTCCAGCGCCGACGCGGCCAGCGGACCGGGGAGGACCGGGACGCACCCGGTGCCCGGTCGGGGCTCCTGCGGGCGTCGTCCGACGTTCGTCAGCGCACAGATACCAGCGAGCCTGGCGGCCCGCCTGTTCCCCATGCTAGCGCGGACAGCGGCTAGCCTCGGTCGCCGCGCGGCCCGTCCGCCCCGACACCACCCGGAGGTGGCACGTGACCACGGTCGACACCCGAGCCGTCGTCGACCTGCTCGGCGTGCTCGCCTACGCGGAGCTGACCGCGTTCGACCGGCTGGCCGAGGACGCGCGGATGGCGCCGACCCTGGCCGGCCGCGCCGCGCTGGCGCGCATGGCCGCCGCGGAGATGGGCCACCACGACCGGCTGGCGCAGCGGCTGACCGAGCTCGGCGCGGAGCCGACCGAGGCGATGCGCCCGTTCGTCGCCGCGCTCGACGGCTTCCACGAGGGCACCCGCCCGCGCACCTGGCTCGAGGGCCTGGTGAAGGCCTACGTCGGGGACGGCCTGGCCGCCGACTTCTACCGGGAGATCGCGGGCTCCCTGCCCGAGCCGGACCGGTCGCTGATCCTCGAGGTGCTCGCCGACACCGGCCACGCCGACTTCGCCGTCCGCGAGGTGCGGGCCGCCATCGCCGCGCAGCGGACGCTGGCCGGCCGGCTCGCGCTGTGGGGGCGCCGGCTGGTGGGGGAGGCGATCTCCCAGTCGCAGGCGGTGATCGCCGAGCGGGACGGCCTGGCCCGGCTGATCATCGGCGGCACCGGCGACCTGACCGGCGTCGTCCGGCTGGTGGACCGCATCACCGCCGCGCACACCGAGCGCATGAAGACCCTCGGCCTGAACCCGTGAGGACGGCGGGAGGGCGTCCCCGCGGGATGCGGGGACGCCCTCCCGGGACGTGCGGGGTCTCAGGCGCCGGCGACGAAGCCCACCCGGCGCTGGTCGGCCTGGGCGATCTCGACGTAGGCGATCCGGTCGACCGGGACGAGGACACGGCGGCCCCGCTCGTCCTCCAGGGTCAACAGCCCGTCCTTCGTGCCGCCGGACACGGCGGCGGCCACGTCGGCAGCGATCTCGTCAGGGGTCTTCGGGCTGTCGACGACCAGCTCCCGGGGGGAGTGCTGGACACCGATCTTGACTTCCACGGGGGATGCCTCCTCGGGTTGCACGGCTGCCGACCACGCTAGTCCAGCGCGGGGTGCGGGGCCCCGGCGTGCGCCTGTGCCCTCAGCGAACAGGCACGGCGCGGGACCGGATCAGCCTGCGGCCGGCTCGCCCTCGACCCGCGGGAAGCGGGAGATGCCCCGCCAGGCCAGCGCGGACATCAGCGACACCGCCTCGTCGCGGGTCACCGTGCCCTTCTGCGCCAGCCACCAGCGGGCGCTGGTCTCGGCCAGCCCCGTCAGCCCCGAGGCCAGCAGGTGTGCCTGCTCCGGCGAGCTGCCGGTGTCGCCGGAGATGACCTCCGCGATCGCCTCGACGCACGCCCGGTTGCCGCGGTCGACCAGGGCGCGCACGTCGTCGTCGTTGCGCAGGTCGGACTCGAAGACCAGCCGGAACGCGCCGCCCTCGGCATCGATGAAGTCGAAGTAGGCGCCGACGGCGCCGTGCACGCGCTGCCGGTTGTCCTCGGTGCCGGCCATCGCCTCGCGCACCCGGTCGGTGAGCTCGGTGACCTGCTGCTCGAGCAGCGCCAGGTAGAGCTCCCGCTTGCCCGGGAAGTGCTGGTAGAGGACGGGCTTGCTGACGCCGGCGCGGTCGGCGATGTCGTCCATCGCGGCGGCGTGGAAGCCGTGCGCGACGAAGACCTCCTGGGCGGCCTGCAGCAGCTGCAGCCGCCGCGCGCCGCGGGGGAGCCGCGACGTGCGGCGGACGGGGGCCGGTCGGGAGGACTGCATGGTCCCGGGGATGTTACCGGCGGGTCACCCGCTCCACGCGACACCTCCGGCTGGCATACCGTTCGCCGCGTGCCCGAGGTCCGTCGCGCGCGCCGCCGCCCGCCGGCGCCCCCGTCGATCGCCCCGTCGTCCACCGCCCGGCTCTCGACGGCGCCCCTGCCCGTCCCCGCCTCGCCGCCGGACGCGTGGCCCGGCCAGGAGCTGCCGGTCAGCGGCGGCAGCGTGTACGTCCGCACCACCCCCTGGGCCGGGCCGCCCGGGGCGCCGCGCGAGCGCGCGCTCTACGTCCACGGCCTCGGCGGCGCGTCCACCAACTGGACCGACCTGGCGGCGCTGCTCGCCGTCCGCTGCGCGGGGTGGGCGGTGGACCTGCCGGGGTTCGGCCGCTCGCAGCCGCCGACCGGCGGGTCGTACTCCATCCGCGGGCACGTGCGGGCGGTGGTCGAGGTCCTCGAGCACGTCCGGGACCAGCCGGGCGAGGGGCAGGGCGGGCCGGTGCACCTGCTCGGCAACAGCCTCGGCGGCCTGGTCAGCCTGCTGGTGGCCGCCCGCCGGCCGGACCTCGTCGCGTCACTGACGCTGGTCTCCCCAGCGATGCCGGTCTACCGCGTGCCGCAGGCGTTCAGCCGCGCGCTGCTGCTGCTCCTGCTGCCGGGCGCGCCGGGCGTCGCCGAGCGGCGGCTGGCGGGCGTGACGCCGGAGCAGTCGGTGCGCGGCATGCTGCAGATGTGCTTCGGCGAGCCCGCGCGGGTGCCGCGGGAGCGGGTCGACGCCGCCGTCGAGGAGACCCGCGAGCGGGCGCGGCAGGAGTGGGCCAACCGGGCGCTGACCCGCAGCATGCGCGGCCTGATCACCTCCTACCTGCGGGTCGGCCGGGCCAACGCCTGGCGGCTGGCCCGCGCGCTGCGGATGCCGACGCTGGTGGTCTGGGGCGACCGCGACCGGCTGGTCGACCCGCGGCTGGCCCCGCGGCTGGCCGCGGCCGTCCCCGACGCGCGGCTGCTGGTCCTGGAGACCGTCGGCCACGTGGCGATGCTCGAGGCGCCGGAGGAGACCGCCCGGGCGGTGCTCGGCCTGCTCGAGGACCTCGATGCCGGGGACCTCGACGCCGGGGGCCTCGATGCCGGGGACCGCGCCGGCGCCACCGGGACCGCGGACGACGACGAGCCGGAGGTGCGCGCGGGCTGAGCCGGGCCGCGCGACGCGCCACCAGCGGGTCGCACGGGTCTCGTGTGACGCGTGAGAACCTGACCTGGACGCGCGGTGACGCCGCCCGCGACACTGCGTGACCGGAAGGACGACCGGCGGCCCCGCGGCCGCGAGGCCCGACACGGCGAGGAGGCGGCACCGTGGCAGGTCCTCCGCCCGGCCGGCCCCCCGGGGCCCGGACCGGGAGGGAACCGGCCCGCGGACTCCCTCCGCTCCCGCCGCTGCCCTCCCGCCCGCCGCCCTCCCGCCCGCCGTCCTCCCGCGCTCCGTCGCCCGCGGCCGAGCGCCGCGATCCGCGGCCGCGGCCCCGGTCCCCGCGGCCCGCCGAGCCGGAGGTGCGTCCCGGCGCCGGCCGCCGGGCCGCCGGGCCGCAGCGGCGCCGTCGCGGCCCGGTGGGCCGGTTCGTGGCCCGCTGGGGCTGGCGCGCCTACGCGATCCCGCTGCTCGTCGTGGCCACGGTGCTGACGGTGCTCGACCTGCTCGGCCCGGGCACGCCGGCCCGGGTGGGCGCGACCGCCGGCAGCACGGGGTCGGTGGCCTCGACGGCGACCTCCCCGTCGGCGACCTCCCCGTCGGCGGCCTCCTCGACACCGGGCGCGACCCCGACGGACACCCCCGCGCCCACCGCGCCCGCCGAGGGGGACGCCGGCCCGACCGGCCTCCCGGCGCCGGCGGCCGGCACGTACGTGGAGCAGGGCGCGGGCACCGTGGCGGTCGTCCCCGGCAGCTCCGGGGTCTACGGCACCGGCCCGCTGCAGCGCTTCGTCGTCGAGGTCGAGGACGGCATCGGCGTCGACGGCGCGGCGTTCGCGGCCGCGGTGGAGGCCACCCTCGGCGACCCCCGCTCGTGGGGGAACGGCGGCCGGATGTCCTTCCAGCGCGTGGACACCACCGACGCCGGCGCCTACGACTTCCGGGTCAGCCTGGTCAGTCCCGGCAGCATGGAGCGCTACTGCCCGGGCGTGGGCACCGGCGGCTACACCTCCTGCCGCTACGGCGAGCGCGCGGTCATCAACCTGGCCCGCTGGGAGACCGCCGTCCCCGACTACCAGGGCGACGTCGCCACCTACCGCCAGTACGTCGTCAACCACGAGGTCGGCCACGCGCTGGGCAACGGCCACCAGGACTGCCCCGGTCCCGGCCAGGTCGCCCCCGTGATGCAGCAGCAGACCCTCGGCCTCGAGGGGTGCCTGAAGAACGCCTGGCCCTTCCCCTGACCAGGGGCGCGGAGCCCTCCCGCCGGGCGCGGGCCGGGTCTACGCTCCGGGGCCGGTGCGCCGGGAAGTCTGGTCGGCAGTCGTGATCCCGACGACCCGATCGGAGCGCCATGACGACTCCGGACGTCCCCGCCGTGCTGCTGGACTCCCTCGGCAAGCGCTTCGGCGCCACCGAGGCGGTCGTGGACCTCTCCCTCACCGTCCCGCCGGGTGAGGTCTTCGGCTTCCTCGGGCCCAACGGGGCCGGCAAGTCCACCACCGTCCGCATGCTGCTCGGGCTGCTGCGCCCGACGACCGGCCGCGCCGAGGTGTTCGGGCACCCGGCGGCCGACGTCGGGGAGGCGCACCGGCACCTCGCGTACGTGCCGGCCGACGTCGCGCTGTGGCCGTCGCTGACCGGCCGGGAGTGCCTGGACCTGCTGGCCGGGGTGGGCCCGGGCACCGACGCCGCCTACCGCGACGAGCTCGTCGAGCGGTTCGCCCTCGACGTCGGCAAGCGGGCCCGCGCCTACTCGACGGGCAACCGGCAGAAGGTCGCCCTCGTCGCCGCGTTCGCCACCCGCGCCCCGCTGCTGGTCCTCGACGAGCCGACCAGCGGCCTGGACCCGCTCATGGAGCGGGAGTTCCGCGCCTGCATCGCCGAGGCCGCCGAGCGCGGGCAGGCGGTCTTCCTCAGCTCCCACCAGCTGGCCGAGGTCGAGGCGGTGTGCAGCCGGGTCGGGATCCTGCGGGCGGGCCGGCTGGTCGAGGTGGCGGGCCTGGAGGAGCTGCGCCGGCTGCGCCGCTCGGAGGTGACCGTGCAGCTCGCCGGCCCCGCGCCCGGCCTCGCCCGGCTGGCCGAGCTGCCCGGGGTGGCCGACGTCCGGTGGACGACGCCGCTGGAGGTCACCCTCGCGCTCACCGGCCCGCCCGGCCCGGTGCTGCGCGTCCTCGGCGACGCCGACGTGGTGCGCCTCGACGTCCGGGAGCCGTCGCTGGAGGAGATCTTCCTCGACTACTACGGGCGGGCGGCGTGAGCACCCGCACCGCCCCGCGCGCGGTCCCCGGCCGGCGGCCCGCCGTCGCCCCGGCGCGGCCGGCGACGGCGGTCCGGCGGGTGGCGGTCCGGTCCGTGCGCCGCGGGACGCTGGTCGTCGCGCTGCTGTGCGGCGGGCTCCCGGCGTTCGTCGCGCAGCAGTACGAGTCCACGCTCAGCGGCGCGGTCGGCCTGGACTCGCTCGCCGCGCTGGCCGACAACCCCGCGATCCGCACGCTGTTCGGGCCGCCGCTGGCCCTCGACGACGCCGGCGGCTTCACCGTCTGGCGCACCGGCACGGTCGCGCTCGTACTGGCCGGCGTCTGGGCCGCGCTGGCCGGGACGCGGCTCACGCGCGGCGAGGAGGAGGCCGGCCGGGCCGACCTCCTGCTCGCCGGCCGGATCCGGCTCGCGACGCTGGCCCGGACCGCGCTCGGGGTCCTGCTCGGGGCGGGAGCGGTGGTCGGTGCGGCGGTGGTCGCGGGGATGCTGCTCGCCGGGACCGCGCCGGCCGGGGCGGTGCTGTTCGGCGCGGTCGTGGGCGGCACCGCCACGGCCGGCGGCGCGCTCGGCGTGCTGGCCGGGCAGCTGCTGGTCGAGCGGCGGTCCGCCACGGGCCTCGCCGTCGCCGTCGTGCTCGCCGGCCTGCTCGCGCGGATGGTGGGCGACGGGATGGCCGCGCTGTCCTGGCTGCAGTGGGTGAGCCCGTTCGGGCTGCTCGGCCGTGTGGCGCCCTACGCCTCCGACCGATGGGCGCCGCTGCTCGTCCTCGCGGTCCTCGTGGCCGTGCCGGCCGTCCTGGCCGTCGCCCTGTCCGGGGCGCGCGACGTCGGCGCCGGCCGGTGGCACCGGGCCGACCGGGCGCACGCGCCGAGCCGGCTGCTGCGCTCGCTGCCCGGGCTCGCGGTGCACCGGACCCGGCGGCCGACGGCGACCTGGTCCCTCGGCGTCGCCGCCTACTTCCTGCTCATCGGCCTGTTGGCCACCGCGATGGTCGACTTCCTGCGGCAGAACCCGGTCTTCGCGGAGATGGCGGCCGCCGCCGGGTTCGACCGGCTGGCCTCGGTGCAGGGCTACGCGGCGTCGCTGTTCACCCTGCTGGCGGTGCCCGTCGGGGCGTACGCCGCCGCACGGGTGGCGGCGGTCGCCGCCGACGAGACGTCGGGCCGGCTCACCCTGCTCTACAGCCGGCCGGTCGGGCGGGTGCGCTGGGTGGCCTGGGAGACGGGTGCGGTCGCGACCGGTGCCGCCGTCGTCGCCGCGGCCGCCGGGGTGGCGACGTGGGCGGGGGCCGCGTGGGTGGGCGCCGGCCTGGGCCTCGGGGAGGCGCTGGCCGGCGCGCTGTCGGTCGTCCCCGTGGCGCTGCTGTGCCTGGGCGCGGCGCTGTTCGCGCTGGGCTGGCTGCCGTCGGCCGTGCTCGCCGTCGGCGTGCTGCCCGCGGCCGGCGGCTACCTGCTCCTGGTCCTCGCCGACAGCTTCCGCTGGCCGGGGTGGGTCCGGGGGACCTCGCCCTTCGCGCACCTCGCGGCGGTGCCCGCGGACCCCTTCGACGTGGCCGGGGCGGCCGGGATGCTCGCCGTCGCGGTGGTGCTGGCGGCCGCCGGGCTGGCCCGGTACGCCCGGAGGGACCTCGAGGGCTAGACCTCCGGGCCGGGGGAACAAGGCGTCCTGTCACGCTGTTGTGCGCACGAAACACCGGCCAGGGCCGGAGTCCGCGACCCCTGAGGAGCAAGCGTGTCCCTGCCACCCCTGGTGGAGCCCGCCGCCGACCTGTCGATCGACGAGGTCCGCCGCTACAGCCGCCACCTGATCATCCCGGACGTCGGGATGGACGGGCAGAAGCGGCTCAAGAACGCCAAGGTGCTCGCCGTCGGCGCCGGTGGCCTCGGCTCGCCGGTGCTCATGTACCTGGCCGCCGCGGGCGTCGGCACGCTCGGCATCGTCGAGTTCGACGTCGTCGACGAGTCCAACCTGCAGCGGCAGATCATCCACGGGCAGTCCGACGTCGGCCGGTCGAAGGCCGAGAGCGCGCGCGACTCCATCAAGGAGATCAACCCGCTGATCGACGTCCGGCTGCACGAGACCCGGCTGGACAGCGACAACGTCCTCGACATCTTCAGCCAGTACGACCTCATCGTCGACGGCACCGACAACTTCGCCACGCGCTACCTGGTCAACGACGCGTGCGTGCTGCTGGACAAGCCGTACGTGTGGGGCTCGATCTACCGGTTCGACGGGCAGGTCTCGGTCTTCTGGAACGAGCACGGGCCCAACTACCGCGACCTGTACCCGGTGCCCCCGCCGCCCGGGATGGTCCCCTCCTGCGCCGAGGGCGGCGTGCTCGGCGTGCTGTGCGCGACCATCGGCGCCATCCAGGCCACCGAGGCGGTGAAGCTGATCACCGGCATCGGCGAGACGCTGCTCGGCCGGCTCATGGTCTACGACGCCCTGGAGATGACCTTCCGCACCATCAAGGTGCGCAAGGACCCCGAGGCCGAGCCGATCACCGGGCTCATCGACTACGAGGCCTTCTGCGGCGTCGTCTCGGTCGAGGCCCAGGAGGCGGCCGCGGGCTCGACGATCACCGTCGACGAGCTCAAGGACATGATGGACGCGGGCAAGGACTTCGAGCTGATCGACGTCCGCGAGCCCAACGAGTACGAGATCGTCTCCATCCCGGGCGCGACGCTCATCCCCAAGGACGAGATCCTCTCCGGCCGCGCCCTCGCGCAGCTGCCGAACGACAAGCCGATCGTGCTGCACTGCAAGACCGGCGTCCGCTCGGCCGAGGTGCTCGCCGCGGTCAAGAACGCCGGCTTCAGGGACGCCGTGCACGTCCAGGGCGGCGTGACGGCGTGGGCGACCCGCATCGACAAGACGCTCCCGACGTACTAGAAGGGCCTCGTCCCTCCCCACGGCACGCTCCGCGCCGCGGGACCCGGGGACGAGGCCGTTCCAGCGCCTCACCAGGGCCCGGCACCCGTCACGGGTGCCGGGCCCTCGGCGTCCGTGTTGACTGGCCCGGTGACCGAGCCGACGACGTCCCCCACCGAGCTGCTGGAGCTCTTCCAGCGCGCCCAGGCCACGTTCACCGACCGCGTCGACGCGGTCGAGCCGGGGCAGTGGGACCTCGAGGCGCTGCCCGGCTGGACCGTGGCCGACCTCGTCGCGCACCTGGTCGGCGAGGCGCACTGGGTGCCCGGCCTGCTGGCCGGCGAGCCTCTCGACGACGTCGCCGCGCGCGTGCCGTCCGGGACCGACGCGCTGCTCGGCGACGACCCGCTCACGGCGTGGGAGACCGTCGCGGACGAGGCGCTGGCCGCCGTCGCGACCGCCGACCTCACCGCCGGCACCGTGCACCTGTCCCGCGGGCCGACGCCGGCGCACGAGTACGTCGAGGAGCTCACCGCCGACCTCACCGTGCACGCCTGGGACCTCGCCCGCGCCACCGGCGGGGACGAGGCGCTGGACCCGGCGCTGGTCCGCGCGGCGGAGGCGATGGCCGGCCGGCTGCCCGCCGACGGTGTGCCCGGCCTGTTCGCGCCGGCGGTCGAGCTGCCCGACGGCGCCGACCCGCAGCAGCGCCTGCTGGCCCGCCTCGGCCGCCGGGCGTAGCCCACCCGACGCGTCGGAGGGCACTGCCGCCGCCGACGTCTCCCTATCCTCCGGGGGCACGTCAGCGGGAGGTGCCCATGAGTCAGCCGCCCTACGGTCCGCCCGGCCAGCCGGGTCCGTACGGCCAGCCGGGCCAGCCGGGTCCGTACGGCCAGCCGGGTCCGTACGGCCAGGGCCAGCCGCCGCAGTACGGCCCCTCCGGGCAGCCGGGGCAGTACGGGCAGCCGGGTCAGTACGGGCCGCCGGGGTCGTACGGGCCGCCCGGAGGTCCGGGGCCGGGACGCAACCGGCGCGGGCTGGTCGTCGGCCTCGTGGCCGGCCTGGTCGTCCTGGTCGTCGCCGCGGTCGCCCTGTTCTTCGTCCTCCGGGACGACGACCCGGCCCCGGCCCCGGCGGCCGGCGCCACGACCACGTCGACCGGCTCGTCGGAGGCCGGCACGTCGTCGCGCCCGTCCCCGAGTGCGCCGTCGTCGTCGACCAGCGCCCCTCCGCCGACGGGTGGGCCCGGGCCCGGCGGGGACCTGCTGGCGATCCTCCCGGCCGACTTCCCCGACTGCGCGGAGGCCGAGCTCGCCGGCGACGGCGACGTCGCCCACGCGTCGTGCGGCGCGAGCACCACCCAGCCCGGTCCGCAGCAGGCCGAGTTCTTCCAGTACCCCGACAAGGCGACGATGGACTCGGTCTTCACGAACGACGCCTCGGGGCAGGGGCTGGCGCAGCTCCCCGAGGGGCAGGACTGCACCGCGACGACCGGCGTCGGCTCGTGGGGCGGCGGGAGCAACAGCGGCCTGGTGGCGTGCGCCATCGACACCGAGAACAACGCGGTGGTCATCACCTGGACCGACGACGCGGCGCTCGTCGAGGGCATCGTCGGGGCGCCGGGCGCCACGCAGGCCGACCTCGCCGCGCTGTACACCTGGTGGCAGGCGAACAGCGACTACCGGCTGTGAGGCCACCGGCGTCCGGGGGCCCGCGCCGCGCGTCCGACGTGGACGCCGCCGACGTCGACGAGGCGGTGTACGACGCCGTCGACTCGATCCCGCCGGGCCGGGTGAGCACCTACGGGGCGATCGGCCGGCTGGTCGGCGTCGGGCCGCGCCGGGTGGCCCGCGCGCTGTCCGGCGGCAGCGGCGGGGCGGCCGTGCCCTGGCACCGGGTGGTCCGCGCCGACGGCACGTGCGCCGAGCCCGTGCGGGTGCGCCAGCTGGAGCTGCTGGCCGGCGAGGGCGTGCCGGTGCGCGACGGCCGGGTGGACCTGGCCGTCGTCGCCTGGCCCTGAGGCGGGCCGCCGACCAGGGTGGGCCCGTGGCCATGCTGCTGTACTCCGCGACCGCGTCGCTGGACGGCTTCATCGCCGGCCCGGGTGGCGACATGTCTGGCTGACCCCGCACCTCGGCGGGCCGAACCCGACGGCGGACCGGCTGGTGGCCCGCGTCGGCGCGCTGCTGGTCGGCGCCCGCACCTACGGCGGCGACGACCCGAACCGGGGCACCGAGCAGGAGGGCGCCTTCGGCGGCCAGTGGTCCGGGCCGGTCGTCGTCCTCACCCACCGGCCGCCGGCCGGGGCGCCCGACGGCGTGACGTTCACCGACGACCTGCACCGCGCCGTCGACCTGGCCCGCGAGGCGGCCGGGGACGACTACGTCAACGCGCTGGGCGCCGACGTCGCGCGGCAGCTGATCGAGGCCCGGCTGCTCGACGAGGTGCTGCTGTTCTTCGCACCCGTCCTGCTCGGCGACGGCGTCCGGGTGTTCGAGCACCCCGGTGGCACGCAGGTGCTGCTGGACCGCCTCCCCGGGGAGACCGGGCACTGGTACCGGGTGAGGTACCCGACCGCGTGACGAAGCGCTCCGTGGCGCTGTCGGTGAGTCGTGGTGTCATCGGAGGGTGGCACTGCGGGGGGACGAGGGTGCGCCGGTCTACCGGCTCGTGCAGCCGCACCGGGAGCCGGTGGCGCCGCCGCGCCTGGACCCCACCCAGCAGGCCGTCGTCGACCACGCCGGCGGCCCGCTGCTGGTGCTCGCCGGCCCCGGCACCGGCAAGACGACGACGATCGTCGAGGCCGTCGCCGCCCGCATCGACCGCGGCGTCGACCCCGAGCAGATCCTGGTCCTGACCTTCAGCCGCAAGGCCGCCGCCGAGCTGCGCACCCGCATCACCGCCCGGGTCGCCCGCACCATCCGCGAGCCGCTGGCGCGCACCTTCCACTCCTACGCGTACGGCGTGCTGCGGCGGGCGGCGCTGCTGCGCGGCGAGGCCCCGCCCCGGCTGCTCACCGCCGCCGAGCAGGACGCCGTCGTCGCCGAGCTGCTGCGCGGTGACCTGGCCGGCGAGGGCGCGGTCCGCTGGCCGGCGTCGCTGCTGCCCGCGCTGTCCACCGCCGGGTTCCGCGGCGAGCTGCGCGAGCTGCTGCTGCGGGCCACCGAGCGCGGCGTCGACCCCGAGCTGCTGGCCGAGTGGGCCCGGGAGACCGGCACCGACGCGTGGCTGCACGCCGCGGCGTTCCAGGAGCAGTACGAGGCGGTCACCGCCTTCTCCACGGCCGGCGGCGGCGACGCCTCCGGCTACGACCCCGCCGAGCTGGTCCGCGCCGCGATCGCCGAGCTGGAGGACGACCCCGAGCTGCTGCGCCAGGAGCGCGCGCGGGCCCGCTGGCTGTTCGTCGACGAGTACCAGGACACCGACCCCGCGCAGGTCGAGCTGCTGGAGCTGCTCGCCGGGGGCGGCGGCGACCTGGTCGTCGTCGGCGACCCCGACCAGGCCATCTACGCCTTCCGCGGCGCCGAGCCGCGCGGGATCGTCGAGTTCCCCGACCGGTTCCGCACCGTCGACGGCCGGCCCGCGCAGCGTCTCTCGCTCGGCGTCTCCCGCCGCTCGGGTCCGGCGCTGCTCGACGTCAGCCGCCGCGTCGCCGAGGCGCTGCCCGGCCCGTGGGAGCACCGCCGCCTGCAGCCGGTCGAGGGCGCCGACCCGGGCCGCGCCGAGGTGCACGTGTTCGGGTCGGCCGCCGTCGAGGCCGCCTACGTCGCGGACACGCTGCGCCGCGCCCACCTCGTCGACGGCGTCCCGTGGTCGGGCATGGCCGTCGTCGTCCGCACCGTGCTGGCCGTCGGCCCGCTGCGGCGCGCGCTGACCTCGGCGGGCGTGCCGGTCGAGGTGTCCACCGACGACCTGCCGCTGGCCGCGCAGCCGGCCGTCGCCCCGCTGCTGGCGGCGCTGACCGCGCTGCTGCCCCGGCCCGGCGACGAGCCCGGCGCGCTGGCCCTCGACGAGCCCGGCGCCGAGGCGCTGCTGGCCTCCCCGCTCGGCGGCGCCACCGTCCTCGACCTGCGCCGGCTGCGCCGGGCGGTGCGCATCGCGCAGGCCCGGCGCGGCGTCGACGCCGACGAGCGCGGCACGCCGCTGGCCACGGCGCTGGCCGACGCGCCGCTGCTGGAGGAGCTGCCCGAGGCGGTGGCCCGCCCGGCGCTCCGGGTGGCCGGGGTGCTCGCCGCCGGCCGGGTCGCGCTCGCCCGCGACGGCTCGGCCGAGGACGTCCTGTGGGCGATGTGGCAGCGCAGCGGCCTGGCCGGCCGGTGGGCGCGGGCCAGCGCCGCCGGGGGTGCCGCGGGCGCCGCCGCCGACCGCGACCTCGACGCCGTCGTCGCGCTGTTCGACGCCGCGGCCGGGTTCGTCGACCGGCTGCCGTCGGCCACCGTCGCCGCGTTCGTCGAGCACCTGTCGGCGCAGGAGCTGCCCGGCCTCACCGGCGCCGAGCGCGACGCCGCCACCGACGCCGTCCGGCTGCTCACCGCGCACGCGTCCAAGGGCCTGGAGTGGGACGTCGTGTGCGTCGCCGGCGTGCAGGAGGGCATCTGGCCCGACCTGCGCGACCGCGGCACGCTGCTGGGCACCGAGCTGCTGGTCGAGCGGGTGGCCGGCATCGACGGGACGTCGGTGGACCGGCGCACGCAGATGCTGGCCGAGGAGCGGCGGCTGTTCTACGTCGCCGCCACCCGCGCCCGGGAGCGGCTCGTGGTCACCGCCGTCGAGGGCGCGCTGGACGGTCCCGACGCCGGGGCCACCGCCTCGCGCTTCCTCGACCTCGTCGTCGCCCCGCCCGACGACGGCCGGCCGCTCACGCCGCTGCCGCGCTCGCTCACGCTGCCCGCGCTGGTGGCCGAGCTGCGCCGCGCGGTCAGCGACCCGCAGACCGAGCCGGCCCGCCGCTCGGCGGCCGCGGCGGTGCTGCGCCGGCTGGCCGCCGAGGGCGTGCCCGGCGCCTCCCCGGAGGACTGGTGGGGCCTGGCGCCGCTGTCCGACGACGCCCCGCTGGTGCCGGGCGACGAGGTGGTGCGGGTGCGCCCGTCGGCGATCGAGACCTTCCAGCGCTGCCCGCTGAAGTGGGTGCTCGGCGCGGTCGGCGCCGAGGCCGCCCCGGAGTCCCACCGCACGGTCGGCTCGGCGGTGCACGCGGTCGCGCAGAAGGTGGCCGAGGGGCTGCCGCCCGCCGAGGCGCGGGCCGCGCTGGCCGAGGAGCTCGACGCCCTCGACCTCGGCCCCGGCTGGGCCGACCAGCGGCAGCGGGTCGCCGCGCGCGACATGCTCGAGCGCTTCCTCGGCTGGCACGCCGCCAACCGCCGCGAGCTGCTCGCCGCCGAGGCCGACTTCGACGTGACCGTCGGCCGGGCGCGCATCCGCGGCCAGGTGGACCGGCTGGAGCGCGACGCGGCGGGCCGGCTGGTCGTCGTCGACCTCAAGACCGGGCGCACCCACGCCAAGGAGGTCGACACCCACGGGCAGCTGGCCGCCTACCAGGTGGCGGTGGCCGCCGGCGCGTTCGGCGACCACGGCACCGCCCCCGGTGGGGCGTCGCTGCTGCAGGTGGGTACGGGGACGAAGGCCAAGGAGCAGGCGCAGGACGCGCTGCCGCCGGACGTGCCGCTGGGGGAGACGTGGGCGGGGCAGCTGGTCGCCGAGGTCGGCGAGGGCATGGGCGCGGCCACCTTCGAGGTGCGCACCGGCAGCCACTGCGGGCGCTGCCCGGCGCGGCGCAGCTGCCCGCTGCACGAGCGCGGCCGGCAGGTCACCGCGTGACCCGGTGGGGACACCGGTGAGCCGCCGCACGCCCACGCCCGACGAGCAGCTCTCCTTCGACGACCTCCTGGGCCCGGCGGCCGCCGAGCCGGTCGAGCCGAAGCGGCTGCTCGACCCGGCCGAGGTGGCGGCCCGCTGCGGGCTGTCCTACGCGCCCTCGCCGGAGCAGGCCGGCGTGGTGTCCGCGGCCGCCGACCGGCCGCTGGTCGTCGTCGCCGGGGCCGGGTCGGGCAAGACCGAGACGATGGCCGCCCGCGTCTGCTGGCTGGTCGCCAACGAGCTGGTCGCGCCGGAGGAGATCCTCGGCCTCACGTTCACCCGCAAGGCGGCCAGCGAGCTCAACGAGCGGATCCGGCTGCGGCTGACCGCACTCGCCCGCCACCCCGAGACCGACCCGCAGCTGAGGGAGCGGCTGGCCGTCGCTATGCCGACGGTGTCGACCTACCACGGGTACGCCGCCTCGCTGGTGTCCGAGCACGGGCTGCGGATCGGCGTCGAGCCCGGCGCCGGCGTGCTCGGCCCGGCCATGTGCTGGGGGCAGGCGGCCGCCGTCGTGTCCGGCTGGACCGGCGACATGGACGACGTCCCGCTGAGCCCGCTGACCACCACCGAGGACGTGCTGGCGCTGGCCGCCGAGCTCGGCGAGCACGACGTCAGCCCCGCGGCGCTGCGGACCTGGACCGCGCGCCTGGAGGCGCAGGTGGCCGGCTACCCCGACGCGAAGGGCAAGCGCGGCCCCTACAAGCCGGTGGTCGAGATGCTCGCCCGGCAGCGCGCCCGGGTGGCGCTGCTGCCGCTGGTCGAGGCGTTCGAGGGGCGCAAGCGCGCCGCCGGGGCGATCGACCACTCCGACCAGGTCGCGCTCGCCGCGCGGATCGCCGTCTCCGCGCCCGAGGTGGGCCGCCGCGAGCGGTCGCGCTGGCGGATCGTGCTGCTCGACGAGTACCAGGACACCAGCGTCGGCCAGCTGCGGATGCTCGAGGCGCTGTTCGGGCGGGCCACCGGCCACGCGGTGCTCGCCGTCGGCGACCCGCGCCAGTCGATCTACGGGTGGCGCGGCGCCTCGTCCGGGACGATCGAGCGCTTCGACCGCACCTTCCCCGGCGCCCGCAGCAAGCGGGCGGAGCGGCTCACGCTGGCCACGAGCTGGCGCAACGACGGCGCGGTGCTCGACGTCGCCAACGCCGTCGCCGGGCTGCTGCCGGCGCCGGTCGTGGCGCTGCCGGACCTCACCGCCCGGCCGGGCGCCGGGCCCGGCACCGTGCTGGCCGGGCTGTACACGACGGTGGCCGAGGAGACCGACGCCCTCGCCGACCGGCTGGCCGCCTGCTGGCGCGGCGAGGACCCCGCGCTGCCGCCCCGGCCCGACGGCCGCCCGCCCACCACGGCGGTGCTCGTCCGCACCCGCAAGCAGCTGCCCGGCATCGCCGCCGCGCTGCGCGCCCGCGGGCTG
Organism: Geodermatophilus sp. SYSU D00879; assembly: GCF_054050375.1. Classification (NCBI taxonomy): domain Bacteria; kingdom Bacillati; phylum Actinomycetota; class Actinomycetes; order Geodermatophilales; family Geodermatophilaceae; genus Geodermatophilus; species Geodermatophilus sp. SYSU D00879. The sequence continues at coordinate 314,671 of NZ_JBJGZF010000002.1, read as the reverse complement.
CCGGTGACCGTCGTCGGGCTCGGCGGGCTGCTCGAGGTGCCCGAGGTGTCCGACGTCGTCGCCACCCTCACCGTGCTGGTCGACCCCTCCGCCGGCGACGCCCTGGGCCGGTTGCTCACCGGCGCCCGGTGGCGGATCGGCCCCCGCGACCTGGCCGCGCTGGAGGCCCGCGCCCGCTCGCTGGTGCACGCGCGCAAGCCGGACGGGGACGACGACGAGGCGGTCCGGCGGTCCGAGCGGGGCAGCATCGTCGAGGCGCTCGACGACCTCGGCGACCCCGGCGCGTACTCGCGGGCGGCCTGGCGCCGGCTGCGACGGCTCGGTGGGGAGCTCGCGCACCTGCGCGGGCGGCTGGGGGAGTCGCTGCCGGACCTGGTCGACGAGGTCGCCCGGACCCTCGGCCTGGAGACCGAGCTGGCCAGCACTCCCGGCGTGAGCCCCGGGGCGGCGCGGGCGCACCTGGACGCGCTGCACGCCGTCGCCGCGGAGTTCACCGAGCTGGCCGAGCTGCCCTCGCTGCCGGCGTTCCTCGGCTACCTGCGCGACGCCGAGGAGCGCGAGCGGGGCCTGGAGCCCGGCGAGGTGGCGGTCGACCCGGAGTCGGTGCAGCTGCTCACCGTGCACTCGGCCAAGGGCCTGGAGTGGGACGTCGTCGCCGTGCCCGGCATGACCGCCGACCAATTCCCCTCGCGCACCGACACCAGCGACTCCTGGGTCAAGGACCCCGGCGCGATCCCGGTCGACCTGCGCACCACCGACCGCGCCGAGCTGCCGCAGCTCAGGCTGCCGGTGCCCGGCTCCGGGGACCAGGCGGCGGTGCGCGCGGCGCTCGAGGACTACGTGGAGGAGTGGAAGGCCTTCGGCGAGGCCGAGGAGATCCGGCTGGGCTACGTCGCGGTCACGCGCGCCAAGCACCTGCTGCTGTGCTCGGGCAGCTGGTGGCGCGAGGGCGTGAAGCCCAACGGACCCTCGGTGCTGCTGGACACCGTCCGGCGGGCGTGCACCGCCGGCGCGGGCGTCGTCGTCGCCTGGGCCGAGCGGCCGGAGGAGGGCGCGACCAACCCGGCGCTGGAGGAGTGGCCGGTCGGGGTGTGGCCGGCCGACCCGCTGTCCGAGCCGCGCCGCCGCGCGCTCACCGCCGCCGCGGAGCTGGTCACGGGCGCCGCCCCGCACCCGCTGGACCCGGAGGCCGCGCTGGGCACGTCCGACCCGGTGGTCGAGCAGTGGGTGCGCGAGGCCGACCTGCTGCTGCGCGAGCGCCGCCGGACCGCGCGGCCGACCGTCGAGGTGCCGCTGCCCGGCCACCTGTCGGTGTCGGAGCTGGTCGCGCTGCGCCGCGACCCGGCCGAGCTGGCCCGCCGGCTGCGCCGGCCGATGCCGTCGGCGCCCGCGCCGCTGGCCCGCCGGGGGACGGCGTTCCACGCCTGGCTGGAGGAGCGCTTCGGCGTCGCCCGGCTGCTCGACCTCGACGAGCTGCCCGGCTCCGGCGACGAGTCGGCGGCGCCCGACGGCGCGCTGGGCGCCCTGCAGGCGGCGTTCCTCGCCGGCCCCTGGGCCGACCGGCAGCCGGTCGAGGTCGAGGTGCCGTTCGAGACGCCGCTCGGGCCGCTCACCCTGCGCGGCCGCATCGACGCCGTCTTCGCCGACGGCGAGGGCGGCTTCGAGGTCGTCGACTGGAAGACCGGCCCACCGCCGTCCGGCGCGGAGCTCTCGGCGGCCGCGGTGCAGCTGGCCGCCTACCGGCTGGGCTGGTCCCGGCTGACCGGCGTCCCGGTGGAGAAGGTGAGCGCGGGCTTCCACCACGTCGCCGCGGGCGTCACCGTGCGCCCGGTCGACCTGCTCGACGAGGCCGGCCTGCTCGCCCTGGTCACCGGTGAGGCCGTCCACGACGGCCTGCCGCCCGAGCCGGACGACGAGCTGCCCCCGCCGCCCGAGCCCGACGACGACGAGCTGCCCCCGCCGCCCGACGACGACCTCGGCTGACACGTCGGCGCCTTCGCGCCGCCGCCACGGGCCCCACCCTCACCCCGTGGTGCCCGACCTCGCCCTGCAGCGCGAGGTCGGGCACCCCACGGCGAGGACGGGCGGGGGAGCGGTCAGCTGGAGGCGATGCGGTCCAGGATCGCGGCGGCGAGCTGGTCGGGCGCCTGCTCGGGGATCCAGTGGCTCACCCCGGGCAGCTCGACGAAGCGGTAGTCACCGGCGACGAACTCCCCGCAGCCCTCGGCGGCGATCCGGCCGATGGCGATGTCGGCGTCGCTCCAGACGAAGGTGGTGGGCACCGGGACGTCGTCCACCGGCGTCGACGAGCTCATCGCCCGGTACCAGTTGAGCGCGGCGGTCAGCGCACCCGGCGCGGACAGCACGGCCACGTACTGGTCGACCGCCTCCGGGTCGACGGCGTCGCCGTACATGCGGCGCAGCCGGCGGGCGCCGTCGGCCAGCAGCACCTCCTCGGCCTTGCCCTCCTGCCAGAACAGCCGGATGTAGGACGAGCGCTCCTTCTGCTCCGGGTCGGAGCGGAAGGCCGCGGTGAACGCCGTCGGGTGCGGCACCGAGACGGCGGTCAGCGACCGCACCCGGTCGGAGTGCCAGCCGGCCAGCGCCCACGCCACGTTGGCGCCCCAGTCGTGCCCGACGACGTCGGCGACCGGGACGTCCATCGCGGTCATGAGGTCGGCGGTGACCTGCGCGAGGTTGGGCAGCGCGTACGAGTCGACGTCGAGGGGCCGCGCGCCGGGGGAGTAGCCGAGCTGGTCGACGGCGTAGGTGCGCAGCCCCGCCTCGGCCAGCCGCGGCGTCACCGCCGCCCACGACGCCGAGGTCTCCGGGAAGCCGTGCAGCAGCACCACCGGCCGCCCGTCCCCGGGGCCGTCGGCCCGCACGTCGAAGGTCAGGTCACCGACGTCCACCCGCAACAGTTCTCCCGCCATGCCGCCGAACCTAACGAGCGGGGCGCGACGTGTCGGCGCCGGTCCGCCGCTACCGTCGCGCTCGTGACGAGCCCGGAACGCGACTTCGTGCAGGCCCACCTCGACGACCTCCACGCCGACCTCGACGCCTGGCTGCGCATCCCCTCGATCTCGGCCGACCCGGCGCACGCCGGCGACGTCGCGGCGAGCGCGGAGTGGCTGGCCGGGGCGCTGCGCCGCACCGGGTTCCCCGTCGTCGAGATCTGGCCGACGCCGGGCGCCCCGGCCGTGTACGCCGAGTGGCCCAGCGCCGACCCGGACGCGCCGGTGGCGCTGGTCTACGGCCACCACGACGTGCAGCCGGTCGACCCGCTCGAGCTGTGGGACCGCCCGCCGTTCGAGCCGACCCGCGTCGAGACGCCGGCCGGTCCCGAGCTGCACGCCCGCGGCGCCATCGACGACAAGGGCAACGTCGCCTTCCACCTGCTCGGCATCCGCGCGCACCTGGCCGCCACCGGCCGCGACACCCCCGCCGTCACCGTGAAGCTGCTGGTGGAAGGCGAGGAGGAGTCCGGCTCGCCGCACTTCGCCGACCTGCTGCGCGAGCGCGCCGACCGGCTGGCCTGCGACGTCGTCGTCGTCAGCGACACCGGCATGGCCGCCCCCGACGTGCCCAGCGCCGTCGTCGCGATGCGCGGCCTCGCCGACGCCGAGATCACCCTGCGCGGCCCGGCCGTCGACCTGCACTCCGGGTCCTTCGGCGGCGGCGTGCCCAACCCGCTGCACGCGATGGCGTCCCTGCTCGCGGCGCTGCACGACGAGCAGGGCCGGGTCACGCTGCCGGGCTTCTACGCGAAGGTGCGGGAGCTGACCGACCGCGAGCGCGAGCTCATGGCCCGCGTGCCGTTCGACGAGGCCGCCTGGCTGGCCGGGCCGGCCGCCTCCCGCGCCACCGCCGGCGAGGCCGGGTTCAGCACGCTGGAGCGGGTCGGGGCCCGCCCGACCGCCGAGGTCAACGGCATGTGGGGCGGCTACACCGGCCCCGGCCACAAGACGATCGTCCCGGCCGAGGCGCACGCCAAGCTGACCTTCCGGCTGGTCGCCGACCAGCGTCCCGAGGACGTCGGCCCGATGCTGCGCGCGTGGGTCGAGCAGCACCTGCCCGAGGGGATCACGGCCGAGGTGCACACCCCGCCCGGCGGCGTCGCCCCGTGCGCCAGCGACCTCGACTCGCCGCACACGGGCGCCCTGCTGCGCGCGATCGGCCGGGCCTTCGACACCGACCCGGACGACGTCCTGTTCACCCGCGAGGGCGGCAGCGGCCCCGAGGCCGACCTGGTCGAGGTGCTCGGCGCGCCGCTGGTCTTCCTCGGCGCCGGCCTGCCCACCGACCGCATCCACTCGCCGAACGAGCGGGTGCTGCTGCCGATGCTGCACCGCGGCGCCGAGGCCGCGGCCCATTTGTGGCGGGAGCTGGCCGCGCGGTGACCGCGCCGGCGGACGGGCGCTTCGGCCCCTACCGGGTGCTCGGCGTGCTCGGCCGCGGCGGCATGGGCCAGGTGCTGCGGGCCCACGACGGCGAGCACGAGCGCGACGTCGCGCTCAAGGTGCTGCACCCGCAGTGGGCCGCCGACGAGAGCTACCGCGAGCGGTTCCGCCGCGAGGCCCGCATCGCCGCGCGGCTGAACGAGCCGCACGTCGTCCCCATCCACCGGTACGGCGAGGTCGACGGCCAGCTGTTCCTCGACATGCGGCTGGTCGAGGGGGAGGACCTCGCCTCGCTGCTGCGCCGCGCGGGGCGGCTGTCCCCGGCCCGCGCGGTCGACGTCGTCGGCCAGGTGGCCCGCGCGCTGGACGCCGCGCACGCCGGCGGCCTGGTGCACCGCGACGTCAAGCCGTCCAACGTGCTGCTGGTCGCCCGCGCCGACGGCGGCGACCTGGCGGCGTCCGCGCCCGGTGAGGACTTCTGCTACCTCGCCGACTTCGGCATCGCCCGCACCTCGGCCGACGCCACCGGCCCGGCGCTGACCGGCACCGGGATGGCGGTGGGCAGCACCGAGTACATGGCGCCCGAGCGGTTCGGCTCCGGCCCGCTCGACGCCCGCGCCGACGTCTACTCGCTGGCCTGCGTGCTGTTCGAGGCGCTCACCGGGCGGCGGCTGTTCGCCGGCGACGACCCGGTGGCGCTCATGGCCGCGCACGTGCACGAGCCGCCGCCCCCGCCGTCGTCCCTGGCCCCGGGCGTCCCGCCGGCGCTCGACGCGGTGGTCCTGCGGGGCCTGGCCAAGGACCGCGACCGGCGCTGGCCCACGGCCGGGGCCATGGCCGCCGCCGCGCGCGCCGCGCTGGCCGAGAGCGGCGTCCCCGTCCCCGGGGGCGACGCCGGGACGGCGGTGGGCCCGGCCCCCGACGGCGCCCCGGCCCGGGCGGTCACCCGGCAGCAGGGGACGGACCGCCCGGCCGCGCCGCCGACCACCGTCGGACCGCACCCGCCGGCCCCGCAGCGGCCCGCCCGCCTGCCGTGGGTGCTCGCCGGGCTCGGCGCGGTCCTCGCGCTCGCTCTCGCCGGGGCGCTGGTCGCGGTGGTCCTCCGGCTCGACGCCGCCCGCGAGGACGCCCGGGCGGCCGGCCAGCGGCTGGTCGCCACCGCGCTGGCGGCCGGCACCGCCCCCGCCGGGTGCACCGCGGAGGAGCCCGCCGACGGCGTCCTCCGGGAGCTCGGCTGCCCGGGCGACCCGGAGGCGGACGGGCCGTCCGGGGTCACCTACTCGGCCCACGACGGCGACGGCGCCGCGCGGGCCCTCGCCGCCGACGTCGAGGCGCAGGGGCTCCCCGAGCTCGAGGACCGCTGGTCCTGCGGCCAGGACCCCGAGGACGGGGACGGCCCCACCGGCTGGTTCCCGGTCCTCGACGACGACGGCACCGAGGTCGGCCGCGCGGCGTGCTGGGTCGACGGCGAGGGCGACGCCGTGTTCGCGTGGACGTGGGACGACCTGGGGACCCGCGCCGTGGCCGAGCTGCGCGGCGGCGGCGTCGACGGCCTGTACGCGCTGCGCAACTGGTGGGACGACAGCGCCGACCGCGGCTTCGGTTGACCTCCCCCGCGCCGCGGCGGCCGGGGACGGCGCGCCTGCCGCCCTACGCTGCCCCCCGTGACCGGACCTGGGCTGACGCGCGCACCCGCGGGGTGGTACCCCGACCCCGACGGCGCCCCCGGGATGGTGCGCTGGTGGAACGGGGAGACCTGGTCCGACGTCACGACGCCGGCCGGTCCCGGCGTCGCCGTCCAGGCGCCGCCCGTGGCCGCGCCCCCGTCGCCCCGGGACGGCGGGTCCTGGCAGCCGGGCCCCGTGTCGCAGCCGGCCCGGCGTCCCCGCACGGCCTGGTGGGTCGGCGGCTCGGTGCTGGCCGTCGTCGCCGTGGTCGTCGTCGCCCTGGTCGTCGGCCTGTCCGGGGGCAGCCCCACCGGACCGGGCGCCGGGACCGACGCACCGGCCGCCGGTTCCTCGCCGGCCGGCCCGACGTTCCCGCCGGGCACCGTGCGGATCGTCGACGAGGAGTCGGGCATCTCCTACCCGTTCCTCGGCAACGGCTGGTACGAGTACGACCTCGGCCTCATGCCCGAGACCCGCACCATCGCCGGGCAGTACTTCACCACCCAGGAGCTGACCCCCGACGGCGGCAACTTCATCGCCCAGTGCACGTCGGGACCGGTCTCCGACGGCTACGGCTGGACCGGCCCGGGCAGCGAGCAGGCCACGGTGACGGCGCTGGCCGACAGCGTCCGCGCGGCCTACTACCCGTACCCCAACGAGCGGGAGGTGCTGCGCGACGAGGCGCTGAGCGTCGACGGCCACGCCGCGCACCTGGTCGAGTTCCAGCTGACCTGGGACGTCGAAGGCTACGACTCCACCGGCGAGCGGGCGGCGCTGCTGGTCGTCGACGTCGGCCGGCCCGACCCCGCGCTGCTCTACGTCTCGATCCCCAACACGCACGCCGAGCTGTACGGGACCATCGACCGCGTCATCGCCGACATCGACGTCTTGTAGGCCCCCGGCGCGGCGGCGTCCCGCGTGGTTAGGGTCGGTCCGTGACAGCAGCCGGAGCCGACCTGACACTGCGGCACCCGGTGGAGCGCTTCACGCTCGACAACGGGCTGCGAGTGGTCCTCGCACCCGACCGCAGCGTGCCGGTCGTCGCCGTGACCGTCTTCTACGACGTGGGCATGCGCAACGAGCCGGAGGGCCGCACCGGCTTCGCCCACCTCTTCGAGCACGTCATGTTCCAGGGCTCGGCACACGTGCCGAAGATGGAGCACGCCCGCCTGGTGCAGGCCGCCGGCGGCACGTTCAACGGCTCGACCCACCAGGACTACACGAACTACTACGAGGCGCTGCCCGCCGAGGCGCTCGAGCGCGCGCTGTTCCTCGAGGCCGACCGGATGGCCGCGCCGGCCATCACCGAGGAGAACCTCCGCAACCAGATCGACGTGGTCAAGGAGGAGATCCGGGTCAACGTGCTCAACCGGCCCTACGGCGCCTTCCCCTGGCTCCAGCTGCCGCAGATCGCGTTCGAGAGCTTCGCCAACACCCACGACGGCTACGGCTCCTTCGTCGACCTGGAGAGCTCCACGGTCGCCGACGCCGAGGACTTCTTCTCCCGCTACTACGCGCCGGGCAACGCGGTGCTGTGCATCGGCGGCGACCTCGACGTCGGCGAGACCGAGCGGCTGGTCCGCCGCTGGTTCGGCCCGGTCGAGGCGCGCGAGGTGCCCCCCACCCCGTACACCGGCGAGCCCTCGCCGACGACGGTGCGCCGCGACGTCGTCGAGGACCGGCTGGCCCCCGCGCCCGCCGTCGCGCTGGGCTGGCGGGTGCCCGACCCGGTCGGCGACCTCGACACCTACCTCGGCACCGTGCTGCTCGCCGAGCTGCTCAGCGAGGGCGACGCCTCCCGCCTGGAGCGCCGGCTGGTGCACGACGACCGCCTGGCCGTGGCGCAGAGCAGCTACGTGGGCCTGTTCGGCGACCCGTTCGACGTCCGCGACGCCACGCTGCTCACCACCCAGGTGCACCACCCGGCCGCCGTCCCCGTCGAGGACGTGCTGGCCGCGGTGCACGAGGAGATCGGGCGGGTCGCGAGCGAGGGCGTGAGCGCCGAGGAGCTGGCCCGGGTGCAGGCCCGCACCAGCGCGCAGCTGCTGCGGCAGGCCGACTCGGTGCTCGGCCGCACGCTCGCCTTCGCCGGCGCCGAGCTCGTCCACGGCCGCGCCGAGCTGGCCGGCGAGCTCGCCGCCCGGCTGGCCGCGGTCACCCCCGACGCGGTGCAGGTCGCCGCCAAGGGACTCGATCCCGGCACCGCCGCGATCCTCGAGCTGCGCGCCACCGGAGGAGCCCGATGAGCGCCCCCGTCCTCGACCTGGACCTCATCCCGCCGCTGGGCGAGCCGCGCCCGCAGCCGGTCCCCGAGGTCGCGACGACGACGCTACCCAACGGGCTGGCCGTCGTCGTCGTGCCGCGGCCCGGCGTGCCCCTGGTGGAGCTGCGGCTGCGCGTGCCCTTCGCCGCGACCTCCCCGCGCGGCGCCCTCCAGCACGCCGCCCGGTCCTCGGTGCTCTCCGGCGCGGTGCTGCTCGGCACCGGGCAGCGCGACGCCACCGCCGTCGCCGAGGCGCTGCAGGGCCACGGCGCCGAGCTGACCGTGGCCGCCGACCCCGACCGGCTGCTGTTCTCCACCCCGCTGCTGGCCGAGGGGCTGGCCCCGGTCCTCGGCGTGCTCGCCGAGGTGCTCACCGACGCCGCCTACCCGGGCGACCAGGTCGAGGCCGAGCGCGACCGGGTGGCCGAGCGGATCGCCATCGCCCGCTCGCAGCCCGGCGTCATCGCCCGCACCGCGCTGGCCGCCCGCCGCTACGGCACCCACCCCTACGCCGCGCAGCTCCCCGCACCGGACCTGGTCGGCAAGGTCACCGGCTCCGCGCTGCGCAAGCTGCACCGCGAGCGGCTGCTGCCCGCCGGCAGCACGCTGGTGCTCGTCGGCGACCTCGACGTCGCGGCGGCCACCGACGCCGTCGCCGCCGCGCTCGGCGGCTGGACGGGGGAGGGCGCCGCCGCCGGCGCCAAGCCCGCCCCGACGCTCGCGCCCGGCCACCTCGAGGTGGTCGACCGGCCGGGCGCGGTGCAGTCCAACATCCGCCTCGGCGGGCCGGCGCCGGGCCGCACCGACCCCGACCTGCCCGCCGTGCGGCTGGCGAGCATGGTGTTCGGCGGCTACTTCTCCTCCCGGCTGGTCGAGAACATCCGGGAGCGGCGCGGCTACTCGTACAGCCCGCGCAGCGCCGTCGACCACCTGGCCGCCGCCTCGTCGTTCCTCGTCGAGGCCGACGTCGCCACCGAGGTCACCGGCGCCGCGTTCCTCGAGACGTGGGCCGAGCTCGGCCGGATGGCGCTGGCGCCGGTCACCGAGGCCGAGCTCGACGCCGCCCGCCGCTACGTGCTCGGCAGCATGGCGCTGTCGACCGCCACGCACGCCGGGCTGGCCAGCACGCTGTCCGCGCTGGCCGGGTCGGGGCTGTCGGCGGAGTGGCTGGCCGAGCACCAGCGCGCGCTGGCCGAGGTCACCGTCGAGCAGGTGCAGGAGGCCGCGCGGCGCCACCTGGCGCCGGCCGCGCTGACCGCCGTCGTCGTCGGGGACGCCGAGCGGGTCACCGACGCCCTGCGGGCCCTCGGCCCGGTCGACGTCACCGCCAGCGCCGCCGCCGCGCCGGACCCGGCGTGAGCGTCCCGCCGGGCGGCAGCACGCCCGACGACGTCGCCTCCCCGGAGGCGGTGCGCGGGTTCTGGCCGGCCGGCACGCCCGACACCACGGGCGCGGTGCCGGTGCTGTCCCGCTCGGCGCACGACCGCGACCACCTCGGCCGGGCGCTGGAGGACCCCACCCGCGGGCGGCCGGTGCGGGTGCTCACCGTCGACGACCGCCGCGCCGTCCCGGTGCGCGAGACCGACGGCGGCCCCGAGCTGGTCTGGGACGAACAGCCGGCCCTGCCGGCGGGCGCGGTGTACCTCGGCGAGGCCGGCGGCGTCCCCTACGCCGCGGTCCGCGGCGAGCGGGCGCTGACGGTCAACGGCCGTCCGGTCGACCTGTGGACCGGGCTGCGCGAGGTGGGCGCCGACCTCGGCGACCTCGACGCCGGCCTGCTCGCCCAGGCCGTCGGCATCCTCGAGTGGCACGAGCGGGCCCGGTTCAGCCCGCTGTCCGGCGCCGCGACGACGATCGAGCGGGCCGGCTGGGTGCAGCGCGACCCGGTCACCGGCACCGAGCTGTTCCCGCGCACCGACCCCGCGGTGATCATGCTGGTCCACGACGGCGGCGACCGCTGCGTGCTGGGCCGGCAGGCGGTGTGGCCGCCCGGGCGGTTCTCCATCCTCGCCGGGTTCGTCGAGCCGGGGGAGTCCGCCGAGGGCGCGGTGGCGCGCGAGGTCGCCGAGGAGGTCGGGCTGGCGGTCACCGACGTCCGCTACGTGAGCAGCCAGCCGTGGCCGTTCCCGCAGTCGCTCATGCTCGGCTTCGTCGCGCGGGCGGAGGGGGACCTGGAGCTGCGACTGGACCCGACCGAGATCGAGGAGGCCCGCTGGTGGACCCGCGACGAGCTGCGCTCGGGCCGCGGTCCCGCCGCGCTGCCGCCGCCGGTCTCGATCGCCCGGCACATCATCGACCGCTGGGTGGCCGGCGAGCTCAGCTGAAGCGGCCCTGCAGGACCAGCGCCGGGTGCTCGGGGCGGTCGGCCAGCACCACGGCGTCGGCGAGCAGCACGGGGTCGACCTCGTCGTCGTAGCGGTCGAAGGCGGGCAGCTCCCACGCCTGCTCCGCGGGGAAGCGCCGCTTCCGCGCGGCCGGCGCCACCCGCAGGTGGACGACGACGTCGAAGGCCAGGCCCACGCCCTGCAGCAGCGGGCCGGGGACCAGCAGCACCCCGCGCGGTGGCACGGGGCGGTAGCCGGCCCGGGCGGCGCGGTCGCGGGCGACGTCCCACAGGACCGGCAGGTACTCGGCCGGCCCGCCGGGACCCACCCGGTCGAGCACCTCGCGGGCCAGCGCGCCGGCGTCGAGCCAGTCGGTGTAGCGGGCGTCGGGGTCCGTGCGGCCGTGCTCGAAGCGCAGGGAGGCCGGCCGGAGGAACCCGGCGGCCGGGACGACGACGGCCGGGCGGCCGAGCGCGGGCAGCCGGTCGGCGACCGCCCGGGCCAGGTCCTCGGGGCCGGCGACGTCGGGCCCGTCGACGGCGACGCGCAGGGCGGCCGCGCCCGGCTCGGGGTCGGCGTCGGCGAGGAGGGCGGCCAGCCGGTCGGCCAGCGCGCCCGGGGTCAGCGGCTGCGGACCGCTCAGCGGCGGCCGTCCGCGGGCACGGCGGGGCCGGGGCGGCCCGGCGCGTGCGGGACCCGCCGGCCCGGCGGGCGGCGGGGGGCCGGCGGCAGCGCCGTGGCCGCCTCGGCGGCCGCGCCCTCGAGGGGCTCGAGCACCTCGCGGGCCAGCTCGTGCACCGGCCGCCCGAGCGAGCGGGCCTGCGTGCGCAGCGTCTCGAACGCCGCGCGCGGCGAGGTGCCCTGCCGCTCGGCGAGCACCCCGATGGCCCGCTCGGTGGCGACCCGGGAGGCCAGCGCGTGCTCCAGCTGGGCGACGGTCCGCTCGAGCGCGGCGATCCGGGCGTCCCGGGGGTCGCCGTCGGGTCCGGCGTCGGCCGCCCCGCGCGCGGCGCGCCGCGTCGCACGGTCGGGGTCGGCGGGACCGTCGAGCTCCTCGGTGACGAGGTCGGCCAGCGACAGCCCCTCCAGCAGGTCGGCGACGTCGTCGGCGCGGCCGGGGGACAGGACGCTCCAGCCGCGGCCGGTCCGGGCGAGCACGACGGAGGGGCGGTCCGCGGGCGGCTCCTCCGGAGTCGCTGCGGACACGGGGAGGTGCACGGCGTCCGAGGTCACGACAGCGGCTCCCGCGGGTGCTCGGCCGGTGGGCCGGGTGGACGTCGGCGCGTCACGGTCGCGACCCGCCGGGGGACGATGATGCACCGCCGGGGGTCGCGACCCCCACACCACCCGCCGATCAGGCGCTGGGTTGCTGCGCGAGCTGCGCCTTGACCTGGTCGATGCTCGGGTTGGTGAGGGCGCTGCCGTCGGCGAAGACCAGGGTCGGGACGGTGCGGTTGCCGCCGTTGGCGTTCATGACGACCTCCGCCGCGGCGGCGTCGCGCTCGATGTCGACCTCGGCGTAGTCGATGCCCTCGACCTGCATGAGCTTCTTGAGCCGCACGCAGTACCCGCACCAGGTGGTGGTGTACATCGTCACGGCGGCGGGCGCGGCAGTCACTCGGGGTCCTCCAGGCAGTCGGGGCGGGGACGCGACGGCGTCCCAGGGGACCAACACCGCGGGCCCGGCGCCTCTTCCCGGTCTCCCCGTCCCCAGGCGCACCGGCCGTCCCCAGGCGCCGGGGTGTCCCTGCCGTCTGTCGTCCCGGGCTGGGACACTCGCAGGAGCGGTCCGCCGGCCGCCGTCCCCCTGTGCCCTCGGAGGAACCACCGCATGCCCCGGACAGCCGACGCGCCCCTGGCGACCCCCGGGTCCGCGGGGACCTCCGCCGGCGCCGAGGCGGTCCTGGCCGGCCTCGACGAGGAGCAGCGCGAGGCCGCCTCGGCGGTGACCGGCCCGGTGTGCATCCTCGCCGGTGCGGGGACGGGCAAGACCCGCACGATCACCCACCGCATCGCCTACGGCGTGCACACCGGCGCGTTCGTCCCCGAGCAGGTGCTCGCGGTGACCTTCACCGCCCGCGCGGCGGGGGAGCTGCGCACCCGGCTGGCCGGCCTCGGCGTCGGCGGGGTGCAGGCCCGCACCTTCCACGCGGCGGCGATGCGCCAGCTGCGCTACTTCGCGCCGCGCGTGCTCGGCGGGCCGCTGCCGCCGCTGATCGAGAACAAGCTGCGGGTCGTCGCGTCGGCGGCCACCCGCAACCGGCTGACCACCGACCGCACGAGCCTGCGCGACCTCGCCAGCGAGATCGAGTGGGCCAAGACCACCCTGGCCACGCCCGAGGACTACCCGGCGCGTGCTCAGGCCGCCGGCCGCGAGCCGCCGTTCGACGCCGCGGCCGTCGCCCGCGTCTACGCCTCCTACGAGTCGGCCAAGCAGCGCGACGGCGCGCTCGACTTCGAGGACCTGCTGCTGGTCACCGCGTTCGCGCTGGAGGAGCACCCCGACGTGGCCCGGCAGGTGCGCGCGCAGTACCGCCACTTCGTCGTCGACGAGTACCAGGACGTCAACCCGCTGCAGCAGCGGCTGCTCGACGCCTGGCTGGGCGGGCGGGCCGACGTCTGCGTCGTCGGCGACCCCAACCAGACGATCTACTCCTTCACCGGCGCCGACCCCGACTACCTCCTGGGCTTCGCCGACCGCTATCCCGACGCCGCGGTGGTCAAGCTCGAACGCGACTACCGGTCGACGCCGCAGGTGGTGGGGCTGGCGAACAAGCTGATCGGGCAGGCGCCGGAGCGCAAGAGCATCTTCCGGCTCAAGCTCCTCGGCCAGCGGGCCGAGGGCCCCGAGCCGCGCTTCTTCGAGCACCCCGACGAGCCCGCCGAGGCCGCCGCGGTCGCCCAGGCCTGCCGCGCGCTGATCGAGAACGGGACGCCGGCGTCGGAGATCGCGGTGCTGTTCCGGATCAACGCGCAGTCCCAGGTCTACGAGTCCGCGCTGGCCGACGCCGGCGTGCCCTACGTCCTCAAGGGCGGGGAGCGGTTCTTCGAGCGGCCCGAGGTCCGCGAGGCGGTCGTCCTGCTGCGCGGCGCCGCCGCCGGCGGTCACGAGCCCGGCGCGCTGGTGCCCACGGTGCGCGACGTGCTGGCCGCGACCGGCTGGGTGGAGCACCGCCCGCCGGCCGGGGGAGCGGCCCGCGACCGCTGGCAGTCGCTGGCCGCGCTGGTCGACCTCGCCGTCGACCTGGTGGCCGAGGACCCGACCACCGACCTCCAGCGCTTCGTCACCCACCTCGCCGAGCGGGCCGACGCCCAGCACGCGCCGACCGTCCAGGGCGTGACCCTGGCGTCGATGCACGCGGCCAAGGGCCTCGAGTGGGACGCCGTCTTCGTCGTCGGCCTGGTCGACGGCGTGGTGCCCATCTCCCAGTCGCTGTCCCGGCCGGAGGCGGTGGAGGAGGAGCGGCGGCTGCTCTACGTCGCGGTCACCCGCGCCCGCGAGCAGCTCACCCTCTCCTGGTCCCTGGCCCGCAACCCCGGCGCCAAGCGGGCCCGCCCGCGCAGCCGCTTCCTCGACGGCCTGGTGCCCGGCTCCACGCCGTCGGCCCCTGCGCCGCCGCGGAGGACCAAGCGGGCCAAGGTCGTGCTCGAGGGCGAGGCCGGGGAGCTCTTCGAGCGGCTGCGCGCCTGGCGCAGCAGCACCGCGCAGGCCGCCTCGGTGCCCGCCTACGTCGTGTTCACCGACGCCACCCTGCAGGCCATCGCCGAGGCGAAGCCGACGAGCATCCGCGAGCTGTCCGCGCTGCCCGGCATCGGCGCCCGCAAGCTGGAGATGTACGGCGAGGACGTCCTCGCCACCGTGGGCGGCTGACCGGTCACCGGCCGTGCCCACCGCACGGCCGGACCGGCGCGTCCCACGCCATCGGAGGACGCGCCCGTTAATTGCGTTGCGCCGCTGCAGTGACCTTCCCTACTGTCCTGCCTGCGCCCGACGGACGACCGCGGGCGCGCCAGACCGAGCCCGGCCCGACCGCCGGACTCCGACCCCGGGAGGAGGGGTAACGATGATCGACATGCGCTGCGTCCTCGCCCCCGCCGGGGTCTCCGCCTGGGGCGCCCTCGTCGTGCGTCCGGCCCTGACCGGCGCCGTCCCGTCCGCGCGGCCGCGCTACGCCGTCGTCAAGACGATGACGCCGTTCGACCTGACCGGCACCGCCGTCGCTGCGCCCACCGCTCCGGTCCAGGGGACCGGTCTGCCCACCGCCGGGGACTTCGGCACCGGCGTCGGCGGCACCGATGTCCTCCGCACCCACATCTCCAACCAGCGCCACACCCTCGGGATCCACTCCCCGGGGAGACCGCAGAGCTAGCCGCTCGACCGGTCCTCCTCGAGGCCGCGGAACCCGAACCCCGGGATCCGCGGCCTTCGTCTTATCCGCGGCACCCGGCCCGACCACCCCGGTCGGCGGGCCCCCGCCGGCCGCGCAGACGACGAGTACGAGGAGGAGCGGCAGTGCAGCAGACGATCGACCGCCCGACGTCCCACCGCCGACCCGGGCTCCCCCGGACCGGCGGCGCCACCCCGAGGACGCCGCACACCCCCCTGGCCCCGGCACCGGTGCGGCGCCCCCTGCCGTGCCGCGGGACCGACGACCCGGACCTGTGGTTCGCCGAGAGCCCCGCGCTGCTCGAGCAGGCCAAGGTCCTGTGCGGGGAGTGCCCGGTCCGCGACGCCTGCCTGGCCGGCGCCCTGGACCGCGGCGAGCCGTGGGGCGTCTGGGGCGGCGAGATCTTCGAGCGGGGTGTGGTCATCCCGCGCAAGCGCCCGCGGGGCCGTCCCCGCAAGGTCGTCGCGGCGTGAGCCGGGACGGCGACAGCCGACAGCGACAGCCATCCGATCGGGCACCGACGCCCGACGAGCACCGAGGACCCCCGATGACCACGTACGAGTACGACCTGGCCACCACGCGGCTGCGCGAGCTGCGCGCCGAGGCCGACACCGCCGGCCGCGTGCGCCGGCTGCGGGCCGCCCGCCGGTGGGCCCGCCGCGCGGAGTACGCCAGCCGGCGTGCGGCGCGGGCCAGCGCCGCCGTCCGCTGAACGACGGCACCCCTCGGGGACCCGGCGACACGCCGAGCCCCTCCCGGTCGAGGCCGGGCTCCCGACGCTCCCGGTGCGTCGGGAGCCCGGCCTCTCGTCGTCCCGCGCCGGTCGCGGCCGGTCGGTCCGGGTCGGGCGCGGCTCAGGCCTTGAAGCCGGGCAGCCACTCCTCGAGGACGCCGCGGTAGTCGGCGGCGGCGTCGAGCTGGCAGAGCACGCCGATGGAGCCGATCGTCACCCGGTGGATGAGCAGGTAGGCCGGCGGCAGGTTGAGCTGGCGGCCGAGCTTGCTGGCCTCGGTGCGGGGGTCGGCGAGGCGGGCGGCCTGCTCCTGCATCCACTTGCGGGTGAAGCGGAAGCCCGGGCTCTCGACCGGCTCCAGCATCGGCCGCAGGTAGTCCAGCACGCCCTGGGCGTCGACCTCGATGCCCGGTCGCACGAACCCCTCGGCGCGCAGGTCGGTGAGCACCTCCTCGGCGCGGCCCTCCAGCGCCCAGCGGACCAGCCGGCCGATCGGCTCGGGCAGCCCGTCGGGGAGCCGGGCGGTGGCGCCGAAGTCGATGACGCCGAGCCGGCCGCCGTCGACGAGCCGGAAGTTGCCCGGGTGCGGGTCGGCGTGCAGCAGCCCGGCCCGCTGGGGGGCGGAGAAGTGCAGCACCGCCATGAGGTGGCCGGCGCGGTCGCGCTGCTCGCGGGTGCCGTCGGTGATGACCCGCGACAGCGGCAGCCCCTCCAGCCACTCCGAGACGATCACCTTGGGCGCGCTGGCCACCACCCGCGGGACGACGATCTCCGGGTCGCCCGCGTAGGCGGCGGCGAACTGCCGCTGCGCGTCGGCCTCCAGCCCGTAGTCGAGCTCCTCGATCACCCGGGCGCGCAGCTCGGCGATGAGCGGCTTGACGTCCATGCCGGGGAACAGCGCGGCGAACAGCCGGGCGAACCGGGACAGCTGGTTGAGGTCGGCCATCAGGGCGGTGGCCGCACCGGGGTACTGGATCTTCACGGCGACGTCGCGGCCGTCGCGCCAGGTGGCGCGGTGCACCTGGCCGATGCTGGCGGCCGCCGCCGGCTGGTCGTCGAACTCGCGGAACCGGGTGCGCCACGTGCCGCCGAGCTGCTGGGCGAGCACCGCGTGCACGGTGCGCACCGGCATCGGCGGCGCCGCCTCCTGGAGCTTGACCAGCGCCTCGCGGTAGGGGGCGGCCACCTCCTCGGGGACGGCGGCCTCGAACACCGACAGCGTCTGGCCGAGCTTCATCGCCCCGCCCTTGAGCTGGCCCAGGACGGCGAACAGCTGCTCGGCGGTGCGCTGCTGCAGCTCCGCGGCGACCGCCTCCGACGACTGCCCCGACAGCCGCTTGCCGATCCCCAGCGTGGCGCGGCCGGCCGCACCCAGGGGGAGCGAGGCCAGCCGCGCGGTGCGCGAGATCGAGCCCCTCGGGATCCCCCGTGCGTCGTCGGTCACCGTGCCATTGTCCCCGACGCGGAGCCCGGGCCGCTGACGGAGCCGTGGTGGGCGTCACCCGGAGGGGCGGGCGTCCCCTCGCACCCGCAGGACGGGTGCGGCGGCCAGCGGCGCAGCCGCGGCACGAGCCCCGGAGGCGACAGCTCCACCGTGCCCGCCAGCGCCGCCGGGCTGCCGCTGCCGTCGAGGTAGGCCAGCGCCGTCTGCGCCGCGGCCAGCGCGGTCGCCCAGCAGGTGAGGGTGGACCCGCCGGGGACGTCGGCGGCGGTGAGCTGGGCGGCGAGCACCGGCCAGCGCGGGTCGGCGTCGCGACGGCGCAGGTCGGCGCACCGCAGGCAGCCGGTGACGCCGGGGACCACCAGCGGCCCGACGACGCCGGTGTCCCCGCGGACGGCGGCCACCAGGTGCGCCACGCCGGCGTCCCGCAGGCCGGCGACCAGCGGGTCGGAGGCCGCCCAGGGCCGGGCGAGGACGACGAGGTCGGGGACGGCGCCCGGCGGCAGCGGGCGCAGGTCGGTGAGCGGGCTGGCCCGGCGGACGGCGTCCGCGGCGGCGAGCGAGCGGGTCCGCCCCTCGTCGGCCGCGGTGAGGCCGCCGGCGACCGTGTCGGCCGCGGTCGCGACACCGTCGTCGCGGACGTGGACCCGGCCCACGCCGCTGGCGGCCAGCAGCGTCGCCAGGGGCACGCCGACCCGGGTCGCGCCCTCGACGACGACCGTCGCCGCGCGCCGGGCGTGCCAGCGCACCGCGCCGTCGGGGTCCCGCGCGGCGGGCAGCTCCGCGGCGGTGCGGGCCGCGCCGGCCGGGCCGGTGTCGGAGGCCAGCAGGTCCGCCGCCTCCAGGTCGACCAGCGTGCCGGTGGCCCGCAGGTGGTCGAGCAGCGCGGCGACCGAGCGGGGGTCGAGCCCGTCGCCGGCGGCGTCGGCCAGCACGGTCCGCTGGGAGCGCCGGCCGTCGAGGCCGCGCAGCAGGGCGGTCACCGCGGCCGGGGCGGAGCCGACCAGCACGCCGTCGCGCTCGACCCCGCCGACCTGGACGGCGTCGGGGGAGCGGCGGAGCAGCGGCGTGCCCGGGGGCAGCAGGGGGTGGGCGGTGTCGGACACCCGCGCAGGGTGGCAGGACCGGGCCGGCGCCCGCTGCCGTCGTCCACAGGGCCCGGGGACGACGACGGCGGCGCCCGCGGTGCGGGACGCCGCCGTCAGGAGGCAGTGCCTAGGCCTTGCCGAGGATCCGGTTCATCTTGGTGCCGCAGACCGGGCAGGTGCCCTGGGCCATCCGGCGGCCGGACTCGCTGACCTTGACCTCGCCGTCGAAGTCCCGCTTCTCCTTGCACTTCACGCAGTAGCCGTTGTAGCTCTCCGCCACGGTGCCTCCTCTTTCAGCTGCTCGGCGCCCGTCCGGGCGCCGTCTCCGCGAACGCTACCCGGACGGCCCTGTCCGACCCGTCCGGCCGGGGAACCCGGCCTGCCCGCGGTGCCCACAGCCTGTGGACAGCGCTGTGGAGGCGGTGGGGACCCCGCGGCGTGTCGCTGTGCGCAACCGGGGGAGGGGCCGCCGTCCACCCGCCCGTCGCCGGCCCGTTCCACGCACGTCACCTGCGTGGACGCCGTCGGTGACGCTGTGGACGGAGCGTCCCGCCGCGGCAGCCGGGACAGGAGCGGCGTGTCCACCGTCCGTGCGACTCGTACCCGAGCGGGTGGCTCCCCTCCGCGCGTCGTCGGCGGCCGGTGGCTACCGTCCTCCCGTGCCCGGATCGACCCCCGACCCCTCGCGCGGCCCCCTGTCCACGGACGGGCCGGTCGAGGTGCGCCGCAGCGCGCGCCGCCGTCGGACGGTGACCGCCTACCGCGAGTCGGGGCGGACGATCGTGCTCATCCCGGCGGCGTTCACGCCGGCCGAGGAGCGGCGCTGGGTGGCCCAGATGGTGGCCAAGCTGCAGACCCGGGAGGAGCGCCGCCGCCGGTCCCTGGGCGGCGACGACGAGCTCATGAGCCGCGCCCGGGCCCTGTCGGCCGAGCACCTCGACGGCGTGCCCCAGCCGACCAGCGTGCGGTGGGTGGACAACCAGCAGCGCCGCTGGGGCTCGTGCACCCCCGCCGACGGCAGCATCCGGCTGTCCAGCCGGCTGCGGTCGATGCCGGAGTACGTCGTCGACTACGTGCTGGTGCACGAGCTGGCGCACCTGCTGGAGGCCAGCCACGACGCGCGTTTCTGGGCGCTGGTGGCCCGCTACCCGCGGGCCGAGCGGGCCCGCGGCTTCCTCGAGGGGGTCGAGACGGCCCGCGCCGACGGCGCCCGCGAGGACGACGGCGACCTCGTCGACTGAGCGGGGTCCCGCGGGAGCGACTCAGCGGGTGGGGGCGTCCCCGTCGGTGTCCCCGCCGTCGGTGTCGCCGCCGTCGGTGTCCTCGGCCGGGTCGGTCAGCGCGCGCAGCTCGTCGTCGACGCCCTGGCGGGCGACGAAGTCCAGCGGCTCGTCGAGGTCGTCGGAGGTGGGCAGCAGGTCCGGGTGCGACCAGAGCCGGTCGCGGGCCTCGGTGCCGTGCTGCTGCGCCATGGCGCCCCAGACGGTGGCCGCGTCGCGCAGCCGGCGCGGGCGCAGCTGCAGGCCGACCAGCGTGGCGAAGGTCTGCTCGGCCGGGCCGCCCGAGGCGCGGCGGCGGCGCATCGTCTCGGCCAGCGCCCCGTGCCCGGGCAGCCGCTCGCCGGCCGCGGCCGCGACGACGGCGTCGACCCAGCCCTCGACCAGCGCCAGCAGCGTCTCCAGCCGGCGCAGCGCCATCTGCTGCTCCGGCGTCTCCTCCGGCTCGAGCAGCCCGCTGCCCAGCAGCTCCTGCAGCGCCTCGGGGTTGGACGGGTCGAAGCCGCCGCCCATCGAGCCCATCGCGTCGTTGAGCCCGCGCTCGATCGCCTCGCGGTCGATGGTGATGCCGCGGGCGTAGGCGTGGACGGCGTCGTGCAGCTGCTGGCGCAGCCACGGCACGTGGGCGAACAGCCGCAGCGACGCGGCCTCGCGCAGGGCGAGGAACAGGCGGACCTCGTCGGCGGGGCGGTCCAGGCCCTCGGCGAACGCGGCGACGTTCTGCGGGACGAGCACCGCGGAGCCGGCCGGGGCCAGTGGCAGGCCGACCTCGGTGCCGGTGAGCACCTCGCCGGCGAGCCGGCCGAGGGCCTGCCCGACCTGGGCGCCGAACATCAGACCGCCCATCCGGCCCATGATCCCGGCCAGTGGGCCGGCCATGGCCATGGCCTCCTGCGGCAGCGCGGAGGTCATGGCGGCCACGACCTTCTCGGCCAGCGGGTCGATGAGCGCGCCCCAGGCCGGCAGCGTCTGCTCGACCCACTCCACCCGGGACCAGGCCAGCGCCCGGTCGGCCCCCGAGGGCAGGTCGGTGACCTGGTCCAGCCACAGGTCGGCCAGGCGCACCGCCTCGGTGACGGCGGCCCGTTCGGCCTCCGACGTCGGCTGGGTGCCGGTGGCCAGGGAGCTGATCGCGCCCTGTCGGGCGAGGTCCCAGTTGACCGGCCCGCCCGACCAGTTCATGAGCTTCTGCAGCTCGGCGAACAGCGGCATCTTGCCCAGGAGCTCCTCCGGGGTGCCGCCCCCGGCGCCGCCCGGGCCGCCGAACCCGAACAGGGCGCCGAAGCCGAACGGGTCGCCGCCGGGCTGGTCCCGGCGCTCGGGGTCGCGGTCGGGCATCCCGAATCCGAACGGCACGTCACTCATGCCCCCACGGTAGACGCGTGATCACACCGCCGGAGGCCGAGCGCGGGCTCCCGCGTCCGCTCTCGGCGGACGCTGCCAGCGGGAGGTTCTACGCTGGCCGGTCGTGACCCGTCGGATCGCCGTCCTCGCCGTCGGTGTGGTGCTGCTGCTCGTCGCCGGCGTCCTCGGCGCGGCCCTGCCGGTGCCCTACGTCGCCCAGGTGCCCGGCCCGACCTTCAACACCCTCGGCGACATCGACGGCGACCCGGTCATCTCCCTCCGCGGCCGCGACCGCAACGACGTCACCGGCAACCTCAACCTGACCACGGTCGGCGTCGGCCGGGCGGGCCTGAGCCTGGTCGAGGCGGTCCGCGGCTGGTTCGACGACGAGATCAGCGTGGTGCCCGAAGAGTCGGTGTACCCGCCGGACCAGACCGAGGAGGAGATCGAGCAGGCCAACCGGCAGGCCTTCCTCACCTCCGAGGAGTCCGCCGAGGCCGCGGCGCTGGGCCATCTCGGCTACCCGGTGAAGGTCGTCGTCCGCGGGCTGTCCGGGGACGACTCGCCGTCGGACGGGCTGCTCGAGGAGGGCGACGCGATCGAGTCCGTCGACGGGCAGCCGACGCCGGACTCCGACGCGCTGGCCGCCGTCCTCGCCGCCATCCCGGCCGGCACGACCGTGGAGGTCGCCTACACCCGGCTCGGGCAGCCGGGCACGGCCACGCTGACCACGGGCGGGTCCTCCGACCGCGAGGGCTCGGTGCTCGGCGTCGTGGTGCGCGAGCAGCCCTCGGCGCCGTTCGACGTGGACATCGACGTCGCCGACGTCGGCGGTCCGTCGGCGGGCCTGATGCTCACCCTCGGCATCCTCGACCTGGTCGGCGACACCGACCTGACGGAGGGCGCCGTGGTGGCCGGCAGCGGCACGATCGACGCCGATGGCGCGGTGGGCGCGATCGGCGGCATCCAGCTGAAGATGGTCGCCGCCGAGGAGATCGGCGCCGAGTTGTTCCTCGTCCCGGCCGACAACTGCCCCGACGCGCTCGGGTCCCCCGCCACCGGCCTCACCCTGGCGCGGGTGGCCACCCTGGACGACGCCCTGACCGCCCTCGAGGACGTCCGGGAGGGGCGCACGCCCGCGGGCTGCTGAGCGCCGCCCGCCACGGGTCGCCCCGCGTGGTGGATGCTGTCGGCCAGCACGGGCTCCCCGGGGAACCCGGTGCCGCGCCGAGCGTTGGTCAGGGGCGACACCGGCCGCTCGTGCGCCAGCCCGGCGCCCGTGCCGACCGGCGCCCCAGACGTCCGACCGCACGCGGTCGCCACACCGCGACGGCGCCTCCCGGTGCCCGCCGCACCTGCAACTGAAGGAGACCGCTCGTGGCCATGCGGCCCCCCGTGTCCGTGCCGACGCTGTCGCGGCGCGCGAAGGTGGTCATCGGGTCCATCGCCGTGCTGCTGGTGCTGTTCACGGCCATCGGGACGTTGACCAACGTCTACGTCGACTACCTCTGGTTCGACGAGACCGGGTACACCGAGGTCTTCTGGACCGAGCTCCAGACCCGGGCCCTGCTGTTCGCCGTGGCCGGCGTGGCCACCGGCGGGCTCACCGCGCTGGCGATCTACCTGGCGTACCGGTTCCGCCCGGCGTTCCGGCCGATGTCGCTGGAGCAGCAGAACCTGGAGCGCTACCGGCAGTCGCTGGAGCCCCGCCGCACCCTGGTGCTGTCGGCCGTCGCGGTCGTGGTCGGCCTGTTCGCCGGGTTCACCGCGCAGGGCAGCTGGGAGACCTGGCTGACCTTCCGCAACTCGACGCCCTTCGGCGACGTCGACCCGCAGTTCGGCCTGGACCTGTCGTTCTTCGTCTTCGAGTACCCCTTCTACCGGCTGCTGCTGAGCTTCGGCTTCGCCATCGTGCTGCTCGCGCTGATCGGCTCGCTGCTGACCCACTACGTCTTCGGCGGCCTGCGGCTGCAGACGCCGGGGCAGAAGCTCACCGGCGCGGCGATGGTGCAGCTGTCGGTGCTGCTCGGCCTGTTCGTGGCGCTCAAGGCGGTCGCGTACTGGTTGGACCGCTACGGGCTGGTCTACTCCGACCGCGGCGAGCTGTTCAGCGGCGCGAGCTACACCGACGTCAACGCGCTGCTGCCGGCCAAGACGATCCTGGTCTTCGCGGCGGCGTTCTGCGCGCTCGCGTTCCTCGCCAACGTCGTCGTCCGCAACTTCCGGCTGCCGGCCGCCGCGCTGGTCCTGCTGCTGCTGTCCAGCCTGGTGATCGGCGTGGCCTACCCGGCGATCGTGCAGCAGTTCGTCGTCCGCCCGAGCGCCAACGAGCGCGAGGCCGACTACATCGAGCGGGCGATCGCCTCGACCCGCGCGGCCTACGACCTCACCGACGTCGAGTACACGGACTTCGCGCAGGAGAACACCGGGGAGGACGTCGACACCGACGCCGCCCTCGCCGAGCTGCGC
The DNA here is from genome assembly GCF_054050375.1 of Geodermatophilus sp. SYSU D00879. NCBI lineage: Bacteria > Bacillati > Actinomycetota > Actinomycetes > Geodermatophilales > Geodermatophilaceae > Geodermatophilus > Geodermatophilus sp. SYSU D00879. Next base: position 291,277 of record NZ_JBJGZF010000002.1, on the reverse strand, counting down.
AACGACGACGCGACCATCCCGAACGCCCGCCTGCTCGACCCGAACGTGCTGGCCGGGACCTTCACCGCGCGCCAGCAGATCCGCAACGTGTACGGCTTCCCCGAGAAGCTCGACATCGACCGGTACACGGTCGACGGCGAGACCCGCGACTACGTCGTCGCCGTCCGCGAGCTCGACAGCGGCAGCCTGTCGGAGAACCAGGACACCTGGATCAACCGGCACACCGTCTACACGCACGGCAACGGGTTCGTCGCCGCGCCGGCCAACCAGGTGGTCACCGGCCAGGAGGGCGGCGAGCCCAACTTCACCAGCCGCGACCTGCCCACCACCGGCGACATCGACGTCGAGCAGGGCCGGATCTACTACGGCGAGCTGATCGACGACTACTCCGTCGTCGGAGCGCCCGAGGGTGCCGACGCCCGCGAGTTCGACCGGCCCGAGGACGGCTCCGAGGGCGAGGTCAACAACACCTACGACGGCAAGGGCGGCGTCGCGATCGGCAGCTTCTTCCGGCAGCTGACGTTCGCCATCTACTACCGCGAGCGCAACTTCCTGCTCTCCGGCGCGGTCAACGACGCCTCGAAGGTGCTCTACGTCCGCGACCCGCGCGAGCGGGTGGAGAAGGCCGCGCCGTTCCTCACCGTCGACGGGGACCCCTACCCGGCGGTGATCGACGGCCGCGTGCAGTGGATCCTCGACGGCTACACGACGTCCGACGCCTACCCGTACTCCGAGCGGATGGAGCTCGGCGAGGCGGCGCAGGACGCGCTCACCGGCCAGGGGACCGCGGCGCTGCCGAACGAGCAGTTCAACTACATCCGCAACTCGGTCAAGGCCACCGTCGACGCCTACGACGGCACCGTCCGGCTCTACGAGTGGGACGAGGAGGACCCGGTGCTCAAGGCCTACATGGCCGCGTTCCCGGGCGTGATCGAGGAGCGGTCGGAGATGAGCGACGAGCTCATCGGTCACGTCCGCTACCCGGAGGACCTGTTCAAGCTGCAGCGGGACATCCTCACCCGCTACCACGTGAGCGACCCCGGCGACTTCTACAGCCAGAACGACCGCTGGGCGGTGCCGGCCGACCCGACGCAGGACACGCAGACCGAGGAGGCGCAGCCGCCGTACTACATCCTCGCCGCGCGGCCGGGGGAGCCCGACGCGACGTTCCAGCTGACCAGCGCGCTGAACGCCTTCCGCCGGCAGAACCTCTCGGCGTTCATCTCCGCCTCCAGCGACCCGGACACCTACGGCTCGATCCAGGTGCTCCGGCTGCCCGGCAACACGCCCTTCCGCGGGCCGCAGCAGGTGCAGCAGTCGTTCAACACCAACGACGAGGTCGCCCGGGACCTGACGCTGTTCAACAGCGAGGACTCGCAGGCGGTGTTCGGCAACCTGCTGACCCTGCCCATCGGGGAGAACGGCCTGCTCTACGTGCAACCGCTGTACGTGGAGGGGACCGGGCAGAACTCCTTCCCGCTGCTGCGCAAGGTGCTGGTCAACTACGGCGGGCGGGTCGGCTACGCCGACACCCTCTCCGACGCGCTGGACCAGGTCTTCGGGGCCGGGGCGGGGGACACCGCGACCGACTCCGACGACGCCGGGACCACCCCGGACACCGAGGAGCCGACGCCGGCCGAGCCGACCACGCCCGCGGAGCCGACCACGCCGGCCGAGCCGACGACGCCGCCGGCCGACGGGTCGAACCCGGGGCTGGACCAGGCGGTCGCCGACCTCGACGCGGCGCTGCAGCGGCTGGCCGACGCCCAGCGCAGCGGCGACTTCGCCGCGCAGGGCCAGGCGCTGGCCGACCTGCAGGCGGCGGTCGAGGCCTACGAGGCGGCCCAGGGCGCGGCCGCGGCGCCGGCCACGCCGACCGGCTGAGCCGCGCGGGCGGGGGTGTGCCGACCCGGTGCGCCCCCGCCCGCGACCGGGTGTAGGCTGGTCTCACCGACGCGGGGTGGAGCAGCTCGGTAGCTCGCTGGGCTCATAACCCAGAGGTCGCAGGTTCGAATCCTGCCCCCGCTACCACAAGACAGTGGCCCTCACAGTGACTGTGAGGGCCACTGTCGTTCGTGCAGGGGTCCGCGAGTCGCGGCTGACGTCGAACCGCAGCACGCCGAGGCGGTCGCCCTGCCTTCCGCAGTGGCCGGCACCCCCGCCGCGCTCCTCGGGGCCCGCGAGGCCCCGGCCCCGGCGAAGCTCCGGCCCCGGCGCTCCGGGTCGCAGTCGAGCGGGATGACCGGCTGCGGCGCGGGACGGAGCGGGAGACGTGCTCGCCGGAGCGCCCGTACCCCTCCGACGGTAAGGTCGATCCCACTTGCGCGACCGGGAAGCCATCCTCGGGTTCGACGGACGCAGGGAGCCCGTCGTGGCAGAGCTCGGCTACCCACCCTCCTGCGAGGAGCACGGGGCGTCGGATCTGGTGCGGTTCGCCGCGGGTGCGGAGCAGGTGGGCCTCGGCTACGCCTCCATCTCCGACCACTTCCATCCCTGGCTCGCGCGGGGGATCCCGCGGGCTGGTGCCGCGGACCGGTGACGATGCCGCAGGGCTGGGACGGCGTGCACGTCGAGCGGCTGTGGGTCCGCGGCCGCCCGGCATCGCCGACCGCTGTCCACGGTGAGGGCCGCGCGCGGCTGGATCTCGCGTGATCGCGGACGCCGTGGAGCCGGCGACCGCCGGGCCGTGGATGAGCACCCGGCCCGCTGGGTAGCGGGCACCAGAGCAGACCCTGGGAGCCACATGGACGCGAGGTCGGTGCACGACGCGCGGGAGCACGGCCTGACCGGGGACGGGGTGACCAACGACCAGCCGGCCCTCGCCGCGCTGGTCGATCGGCTCGGGGACGCGTGCGCCGAGGACGGCCGGCCACGGGTCATCTCCGTGCCGCCGGGGAACTACTGCATCCGGGACGCCGCGACGGTGTGGCGCTCCGGGGTCTCACTGGTGGGCTCCGGGATGGCCGCGACCCGCTTCCTGCTGGCCAACCCGGGTGCACCGGGGACGCCGACCCCGCTGACGTGGTTCACCGCCGAGCAGCACGGTGCCGGGCCCGACAACCACCTGGCCGACTGCACCTTCGCCGGCTTCGAGGTCGACGGCTCGGGCATGCACCTGGACGAGTACGACCCACTCGCCAAGGGCCTGGGCCTGCAGTACGTGCTGCGCGGTCGCTTCCGGGACCTCTGGGTGCACGACACCCCCGCGACCGGGTTCGGCTGCGACTTCCTGCAGGACACCGTCGTCGACGCCGTCCTGGCCGAGCGGTGCGGCCGGCTCGACAACGGCGAGCAGCCGGGTGGGGCGGGCATAGGCATCGGCATCGGCGGGTGGGGGACCACCGAGCGGCTGACCGTCACCGCGTGCACGGCCCGGGGCAACGGGACCAACGGCATCTTCGTCGAACTGCAGCAGGAGATGTGGCCGCCCCCGCGGGGCATCCGGATCACCGCCTGCCACGTCGAGGACAACCGTTTCGGCATCTCCGACTGGGGCGCCGACGGCCTGGTCGTGACCGGCTGCACGATGATCGGCAACCACGAGGCCGGGTTCGACATCTCCGCCCAGGGCACCGCCGGGATGGCCGGCCGGGGCGGCATGGTCGTCAACTGCACCATCGACGGGAACCTGCGCGACGGCATCGGCATCGGCAACACCCCCGGCCCGTACACCATCAGCGGCAGCCGGATCAGTGCCAACGGGCGCTACGGCTACTGGCAGCACCCTCTCGGCGAGGGGTACCGCGGACCGGCGATCGACCTCGTCCTGGACGGGAACTCGATCCGGGACAACGGGCTGGACGGGATCCGGGTCGACGCCGGGCTGGACCACTGCGCGTTCACCCGCAACCGGGTCCGCAACAACGGCCGGCGGGCCGCCCCGGCCGCGTCGGGGGGCGGGTCCGGCGTCTCCTACGGCGAGCTCAGCCTCACCGACGAGACCGCCGACTGGCGTCCCGACGGGCACCGGGGCAAGCACGTGGCCGTCGCCGGGGAGGACGCGGTGGTGCTGTTCAACACCGCGACGACGCTGGGGCTGGCGCCGCACCGGCCGGGCGCCGGGAGCGCCTGGCGGTCCGGCCGACCTGCCGAGGGCACGCCCTACCACCTGCCGGGCTCCCCCCGGCTGCGGGCCGGGATCACCCTCGACGCCCCGGTCGGCGTGCTCGACCTCGACGGCAACCGGATCTGGGACGACCAGGAGGAACCCTCCCAGACCCACGCGACCTGGACGACCGAGCGGGTCTCGCGCGCCACCGCCCGGGCGCAGGGGCACCCGGAGAGCGGGGATCCCGATGGGTGAGGACCAGCGGCTGGTCGCCGACCTGGCCGTCGAGCGGCTGCGCGCGTGGGGGGTCCAGCGGGTGTTCGGGCACTCCGGCGACGGCATCAACACGGTGCTCGGGGCCATCCGGCGGGCGGGCGGCGCGCCGGCGTTCGTCCAGGCGCGGCACGAGGAGAACGCCGCCCTGATGGCGGTCGGGCACGCCAAGTACAGCGGCGGGGTCGGCGTCGTGGTCTCCACCCAGGGTCCGGGCGCGGTGCACCTGCTCAACGGTCTCTACGACGCGAAGCTGGACAACGTCCCGGTGGTCGCCGTCGTCGGCCAGCAGGAACGGACCGTGCTCGGCTCGGCCTACCAGCAGGGCCTGGACCTGCAGACGCTGTTCACCGACGCCACCCGGTACGTGCAGACGGTGGTCGCCGCCGAGCAGGCGCAGATGGTCATCGACCGGGCCTTCCGGAGTGCCCTGGCCACCCGCCAGCCGTGCGCGGTGGTCCTCCCGCACGACGTGCAGCAGCTGCCGCTCCCGGAGCCCCTGCCCCAGCGGCACGGAGTGGTGGTCAGCGCGCCGGAGTGGCGCCGTCCCCGCGTCCGGCCGCAGGACGAGGACCTCCGGGACGCCGCCGACCTGCTCAACGACGGCCGGAAGGTGGCGCTGCTGGTCGGTCAGGGGGCCAGGCACGCCGGCGCCCAGGTGCGGGCCGTCGCCGACCGGCTCGGGGCCGGGATCACCACCAGCCTGCTGGGCAAGCCCTGGGTGGATGAGCGGCTGTCCACCAGCGCCGGCGTCATGGGCCACCTCGGCACCAGCGCCAGCGCCTTCCTGATGAGCTCCTGCGACACCCTGCTCATCGTCGGCAGCAACGACCCGTGGACGGAGTTCTACCCGCCGCCGGGCCGGGTGCGCGCCGTCCAGATCGACGTCGACAGCCGCAACCTGGGCAACCGGTACCCGGTGGACGTCGGGCTGCCCGGCGACGCCGCGGAGACCCTCGACGCGCTGCTGCCGCTGCTCGCAGCACCGGCCGACGACGGCTGGCGGGCCGAGGTCGAGGACGCGGTCGCCCGCTGGCGCGCCCTGGCCGAGGAGCGGGCGGCGCTGCCGGCCGAGCCGCTGAACCCGGAGTTCGTGATCCGCGAGCTGTCGCCGCGCGTGCCGGTCGATGCCCAGGTCAGCGTCGACGTCGGCTCGGTGACCTACTGGTACGCCCGGCACCTGACCCTGCCACCGGGGGTTCCGGCGCACCTGTCCTCCACGCTGGCGAGCATGGGCTCGGCCCTCCCGTACGGGATCGCGGCCAAGCTCGCCGCGCCCGACCGCCCGGTGATCGCCCTGGCCGGCGACGGCGCCATGCAGATGAACGGCATCGCCGAGCTGATCACCGTCGCCGCGCGGTGGCGGGACTGGCCGGACCCGCGGTTCGTCGTCTGCGTGCTGCACAACCAGGATCTCGCCGAGGTGACCTGGGAGATGCGCGAGATGGAGGGCGACCCGCGGTTCGACGCCAGCCAGCGGCTGCCCGCCTTCCCCTATGCCGGGTACGCGGACCTGCTCGGCCTGCGCGGCATCCGGGTCGACGCCCCGGCCGACGTGGGGACCGCCTGGGACGCGGCGCTGACCGCCGACCGCCCGGTCGTGCTGGAAGCCGTGGTGGATCCGGAGGTCCCGCTGCTGCCGCCCTTCCCGGCCGGTGAGCAGAAGCTCGACCAGATGCGGCAGGGGCTCGCCCAGGACGGCCCGGCGGGCGAGCGCGCCCTGCGCCTGCTGGACGAGCAGGTCCGGCAGGAGCGCGAGCGCCGGTGACCCCGGGGTGCCGCCCTCGGATGCCGCTCGTTGGAGGTGCCCAGTACTGCAGCCCCACCCATCTCGGTCGGCTCCGGCGTGGCTGCGGCGGAGTGGCGGACCTCAGTCCCTCGGCGGCCGAGGATCTCACCGTGGCACGGGTCGTCGATGGGTCCGCCGCGCCGAGGCTGGCATCGCCCCTGACGTGCCGTTCCGGACCGGACCGGAGCTGGACCTGGCCGTGCTGAGCCGCGCGCTGGATGCCGGAGTGCCGGCCGGCTGGGTCGCCGCCGATGAGATCCACGGGCGGAACGCCGCACTCAGGCCCGGACCTGCGCGGCGAAGCTGACCGAACTCTCCGCCGCCGAGATCCGCCACCTCGTCATTGGCCTGGCCTGGGCCACCAACCAGCGCCCCGAGCAGGTGCTGCACCGGCCACGCTGGCGCCGCAGACACCAGGCCCGCGCGCCGCTGCCACTACGCGACGCGAGAGCGCACGTGACGTGCGGCTGTAGTACTGGCCGGCGGCGAGGGTCAGCGGATCGTGCTGGAGATCGAGGGGGTCCGGCGTGCGCGCCGAGATCACTGCGTATCCCGAGGCGGGGAGGCGTCGGTCGGGAAGTGAACCGGACAGGGGTGCGCAGATGCCTGTGCACAGGGTTGTGAGCTGCGAGAACGGGCGACGACCAACAGGAAGGGGGGTGGTTCGGCCGGTCCTCCCGCTACTCCGAACGGCGCCGGCCCCCACCACCCAGCGGTGGGGGCCGGTGCCGTTCCCGCGCCCTGGGGTGCCCGGGGTCAGACGGTCTCGGGCACCCGGAGATGAGCGACGACGAGGTCCATCTCGGCGACGTCGAGGATGTCGATGCCCATCGTGTCGACGGCGCCCTCGCGGATCATGCGGGCCGCGTCCCGTGTCCCCTCGAGGTGCGCGCGGTCCGCGAACACGACCGTGCCGACGGCGCGGCCGCTGTCCCGGTCGACGAGCAGGCTGAGGCTGCAGAAACCGGGCAGCTCCTGGATCCGCGGCATCAGGGTGGTGCGGTACATCTCGAGGATCTGGTCGACCCGGGCCGGCTCGCCGCGGCTCCAGGTGACCCGTGCGCAGGCGCCGTCCCCGGCGTTGTGCTCGCGGTGCAGGACGGCGATCTCCCACTCCCGCACCTCGAGGTCCTCGCCCGTCCCGAAGCGCTCCCGCATGTGCTCGCGCATCGGGTGCACGCGGTCGGCGGTGGCCCGCATCGCCTCCTGGTCCTCCCACGCCGACGTCGCGATGCACCGGCCGGACTCCCGGTCGCACAGCATCGACAGGCCGACGCAGCCGTCCATGTCCTGCAGGGCCGGCCACACCTCGTCGCGTACGTACGCGATCGCGTCGTCGAGCGAGCCGGGGTTGGCGCGGATGGTGGTGGATCGGGCGTACATGCCGCCCCCCTCTCGGACCGGCGGCGGTGCCCCTGCGGCATCGCCGCGCGGTCGAGCGTCCTCCCGCGCCCGACGGCGGACAAGGTCCCCGGCGGCGCACCGGGCCCCGGCCCTCCGGCCGGAGGACCGGGGCCCCGTGCCTCAGGTGTTGTCCGACCGCCCGGTCAGTGCGTCGCGGAGCCGGTCCACCATCCCGACGCCCGGTCCCACCGTCTTGTGGAACAGCGCGCTGTGCGGCGCCGACGGGTGCGGACGGGTGGGCGCGGCCTTCTTCGCCGCCTCCACCTTCCGGCCGATCTCCACGAGCTGGTCCGGGCTCAGCCGGGCGCGCAGCGCGGGGAACTGCTCGGTCTCCTCGTCGGTGACGTGGTGGCGCAGCACCTGCTCGAGGCGGCCGAGGGTCTCCAGGAACCGGGGGTCGGCGGAGTCGACGTCCTCGAGCTCCTTCATCACCTCCACCAGCTGCTGGTGCTCCTGGATGTCGTCCTGCACCGCGGCCTCGCCGTCGGGCAGGTGCTCGCGCACGGCCGGGTAGACGAACATCTCCTCGGCGACCGAGTGCCGCATCAGCTCGGCGATCACGGTGTCGGCCATGTCCCGCCGCTCGGCGGGGTCGGCGGCGGGGATGCGGCCGACCAGGTCGAGGACCTCGTGGTGGTCGGTGGTCAGGATCTCGACGACGTCCTGGTTGCTCGTACTCGCGGTCATCGGGCTGCCTCCGGGCCGGAGCGTTGCCGGGCGGCTGCTCACCCGGTACCGCGGTCCTACCCGGGTGGCACTGCCCACACCCCCCGCAGCGGCCCCGGAGAGGCGTGTACAGTGGGTTCTACCGACGCGGGGTGGAGCAGCTCGGTAGCTCGCTGGGCTCATAACCCAGAGGTCGCAGGTTCGAATCCTGTCCCCGCTACCACGGCACGAGGGCCCCGGAGCAGACGCTCCGGGGCCCTCGTCGCGTCCCGGGGCCGTCGGCGGGAACAGAGCGGACGCCGGCCGGGTTGCGGAACGGCATGGAGCCGACCGTGCAGGACGCCCCCGAGTCCGAGCGTTACGAGATCCGCGACGGCGACCGCCTGCTGGGGCTGGCCGCCTACTCCCGCCGGGGTGCGCAGGTGGTCTTCACCCACACCGAGATCGACCCCGACGCCGAGGGGTCCGGGCTGGGCGGCAGGCTCGTCCGGGCGGCCCTGGACGACGTCCGGTCGCGCGGGGAGACGGTGGTGCCGCGCTGCTCGTTCGTCCGCGGCTGGATCGAGCGCCACCCCGAGTACGGCGACCTGGTGGACCGCGGCGACGCCTGACCCGCGGGCGGCCGGACGGCCGCGGACACGGACGCGGAGGTGTGTTGCCTGTCACAGGGCGCCCTCTCTAGGTTGACGGTCACTGCTGACCGTTCGACGAGGAGGTCGTCCGTGAGCGTCGAGGCCCCGATCCCGCAGACAGCGTCCGGTGCGGAGGTCGCCGACCTCACCGACGTCGACCTCACCGACGTCGACCTGTCCGACCGGGACTGGTGGACCCGCCCGCCGGCCGAGCGGCACGCGGCCCTGGACCGGCTCCGCCGGGAGCGGCCCTTCGCCTTCTTCGCCGAGCCCGACCTCCCCGGCATCCCCGCCGGCCCGGGCTACCACGCGGTCACCCGCTACGCCGACCTCGAGGCGATCAGCTCGCAGCCGGCGGTGTTCTGCTCCGGCCAGGGCGCGGTGTCGATGCAGGACGTCCCGGCCGAGCTGCACGAGTTCTACGGCTCGCTGATCAGCATGGACGACCCGCGGCACGCCAAGATCCGCCGGATCGTCTCGAAGACGTTCACCCCGCGGATGCTCGAGCGGACCCTGGACTCGGTGCGCGCCGTCGTCGACGACGTCCTGGCGCGGGCCCGGGCGACGGCCGAGGCGAACGACGGCGTCATCGACGTCGTCGCGGACATCGCCGCCCTCATCCCGCTGCGGGTCATCTGCGACATGATGGGCGTCCCCGAGGCCGACCGGCCGGCCGTGCTGGCCAACTCCAACGTCATCCTGTCCGGCGGCGACCCCGAGCTCATCGAGAACGACGACCCGCTCACCGCCTTCCTCACCGCCGGCATGGAGATGGCCGCGCTCATGGAGCGACTGGCCGCCGAGCGGGTGGCCGAGCCCCGCGACGACCTCACCACCGCGCTGGTCACCACCGAGGTCGACGGCGAGCGGCTGTCCCACCAGGAGATCGCCTCGTTCTTCATCCTGCTGCTGGTGGCCGGCAACGAGACCACCCGCAACGCCATCTCCCAGGGCCTGCTGACGCTGTCGGAGTGGCCGCAGGAGCGGGCGCGGTGGGCCGCCGACCCCTCGCTGGACCGCACCGCCGTCGAGGAGGTCGTGCGCTGGGTCAGCCCGGTCACCTGGATGCGCCGCACCGCCACGCAGGACGGCGAGGTCGGCGGGCACCGCTTCACCGCCGGGGAGAAGTTCCTGCTGTTCTACGCGGCGGCCAACCGCGACCCCGAGGTCTTCGCCGACCCGCAGCGCTTCGACGTCGGCCGCGACCCCAACCCGCACGTCGGGTTCGGCTCGAAGGGCCCGCACTTCTGCCTCGGCGCGCACCTGGCCCGCCGCGAGCTGCAGGTGACCTTCCGCGCGATCTTCGACCAGCTGCCCGGCCTCGAGGTCACCGGCCCGCCCGACCGGCTGGCGTCCTCGTTCGTCAACGGCCTCAAGCGGCTGCCGGCCCGGCTCGGCGGGACCCGCTGATGCGGGTCGCCGCGGACCGCGAGCTGTGCGTGGGCTCGGGGCAGTGCGAGCTGCTGGCCCCGGACGCCTTCGAGGTCGACGACGACGGCGCGGTGCGGGTGCTGCAGGAGACGCCGGACGACGGGGACGCCGCGCGCGACGCCGTGCAGCAGTGCCCGACCGGGGCGCTGTCGCTCGCCGACTGAGCGCCTCAGGCGGAGAGCGCGGCCCCGGCGCCCGGCGCGGTGAGGTCGGCGGCCAGCCGGTCGAGCGGGACATCGAGCGCGCGGGCCAGCGCGGCGACGGTGAAGAACGCCGGGGTGGGCACCCGCCCGGACTCGATCTTCCGCAGCGCCTCCAGGCTCACCCCGGAGGCGGCGGAGACCTCGGCGGGGGAGCGGTCCCCGCGCGCGGCCCGCAGCAGGGCGCCCAGCCGGCGGCCGCGCTCGCGCTCCTCGGGGCTCAGCGGCGGTCGCACCATGGCGTGATAGTAATACCGGGATACCAATCCCGGGAGGACCCAGATGATCGAGCTGCGCACGCCGGGCGAGCTGGAGGCCATGCGGGCCGCCGGGGCCGTGGTGGCCGACATGCTCGCCGCCGTCCGCGCCGCGGCCGCCCCCGGCGTCCGGCTGACCCAGCTGGACGGGGTGGCCCGCGACGTCCTGGCCGACGCCGGCGCCACCTCACCCTTCCTCGGCTACGCCCCGCACGCGACCACCCCGCCGTTCCCGGGCGTGGTCTGCCTGTCGGTCAACGACGTCGCCCTGCACGGCATCCCGACCACCCGGGAGCTCGAGGACGGCGACCTGCTGAGCGTCGACGCCGGCGCCACCCTGGACGGCTGGGTCGGCGACTCGGCGACCACCTTCCCGGTCGGCACCGCGCGGCCCGAGGACCTCGCGCTGGTGGCGACCGCCGAGCGCGCGCTGGCGGCGGGGATCGCGGCGGCGGTGGTCGGCAACCGGGTGGGCGACGTCTCGGCGGCGATCGGGGCGGTCGGCCGGGCCGGCGGCTGCGGGATCAACACCGACCAGGGCGGGCACGGCGTCGGCCGCACCATGCACGAGGCGCCGCACGTGCCCAACGAGGGCCGGGCCGGCCGCGGCGTGCCGCTGCGCCCCGGGCTGGTGATCGCGATCGAGCCGTGGTTCCTCGCCGGCGGCCGCGACGACTACCGGGTGGACGCCGACGGCTGGACGCTGCGGAGCGCCGACGGCAGCCGGGCCGCGCACGTCGAGCACACGGTCGCGGTCACCGAGGACGGCCCGAGGATCCTCACCGCCCCGCGCTGACGCTCAGGCCAGCGCCTGCTCCAGGTCGGCGAGCAGGTCGTCGACGTCCTCGATGCCCACCGACAGGCGCACCAGGTCGCCCGGCACCTCCAGCGGCGAGCCGGCCGCGCTGGCGTGCGTCATCCGGTGCGGGTGCTCGATCAGCGACTCCACCCCGCCCAGCGACTCGGCCAGCGTGAACAGCCGCGCCCGCTCGCAGACCCGCAGCGCCGCCTCCTCGCCGCCGGCCAGCCGGAACGACAGCATCCCGCCGGAGCCGGACATCTGCTTGACCGCGATGTCGTGGCCGGGGTGGTCGGGCAGGCCGGGGTAGAGCACGCGGGACACCGCCGGGTGCCCGGTGAGGTACTCCGCGATCCGGGCGGCGTTGGCCTGGTGCCGCTCCATCCGCACGCCGAGGGTCTTGATCCCGCGCAGCACCAGCCAGTCCGACAGCGGGCCGGACACCCCGCCCATCGCGTTCTGGTGGTAGGCCAGCTGCTCGGCGAGGTCGGCGTCGCGGACGACGAGCGCCCCGCCGACGACGTCGGAGTGCCCGCCGAGGTACTTCGTCGTCGAGTGCACGACGACGTCGGCGCCCAGGGTGAGCGGCCGCTGCAGGTAGGGGCTGGCGAAGGTGTTGTCGACGACGAGCAGCGCGCCGGCCTCGTGCGCGACCTCGGCGGTGAGCGCGATGTCGGCGATGTTCAGCAGCGGGTTCGTCGGCGTCTCGCACCAGACCACGCGGGTGGCGCCGGGCCGGATCGCCGCGCGCAGCGCGTCGGGGTCGTTGAGGTCGACGGGGGTGTGCTCGACACCCCAGCGCGACACCACCCTCGAGATGAGCCGGAACGTGCCGCCGTAGGCGTCGCCGCCGAGGACGACGTGGCTGCCGGGCGCGCACACGGTGCGCAGCAGGGTGTCCTCGGCGGCCAGGCCGGAGGCGAACGCCAGGCCCGCGGTGCCCTCCTCGAGGGAGGCCAGCAGCTGCTGCAGGGCGTCGCGCGTCGGGTTGGCGCTGCGGGCGTACTCGTAGCCGTTCCGCAGCCCGCCGACGCCGTCCTGCTTGAACGTGGTGGCCAGGTGCAGCGGGACGACGACGGCGCCGGTGGCCGGGTCGGGGTCCTGCCCGGCGTGGATCGCGCGGGTGTCGAAGCCGTCGAACCCGCTCACCGGGTCACCCCCGCCAGGTGGCCGAGCACGTCCTGCCGGGTGACCACGCCCGCGGGCTTGCCGTCGACGTGGACGACCAGCGCGTCGGCCTCGCCGAACTCGGCCACCGCGGCGCTGACCGGCTCGCCGGAGCCGATGATCGGCAGCGGCGCGGACATGTGCTTCTCCACCCGGTCCGACAGCGAGGCACGGCCGGCGAACAGCGCGTCGAGCAGCACCTTCTCGTCCACCGAGCCGACGACCTCGCCGGCGGTCACCGGCGGCTCGGCCCGCACGACCGGCATCTGGCTGACGCCGTACTCGCGCAGGATGTCGATGGCGTCGCGGACGGTCTCGTTGGGGTGGGTGTGCACCAGCACCGGCGTCGCGCCGTCCTTGGCGGCGAGCAGCTCGCCCACCGTCTCGCCGGTGGCGACGTCGAGGAAGCCGTAGTCGGCCATCCACCGGTCGTTGAAGATCTTGTTCAGGTAGCCGCGGCCACCGTCGGGCAGCAGCACCACCACGACGTCGTCGGGCCCCAGTTTCTCCGCCGCCCGCAGCGCGCCGGCGACGGCCATCCCGCAGGACCCGCCGACCAGCAGCCCCTCCTCGCGGGCCAGCCGCCGGGTCATGCGGAAGGAGTCGGCGTCGGAGACCGGGACGATCTCGTCGGCGATCGAGCGGTCGTAGGCCTCGGGCCAGAAGTCCTCGCCGACGCCCTCGACCAGGTAGGGCCGGCCGGTGCCACCGGAGTACACCGACCCCTCCGGGTCGACGCCGACGACCCGGACCCCGCCGTCGCTGACCTCCTTGAGGTAGCGGCCGATGCCGCTGATCGTGCCGCCGGTGCCGACGCCGGTGACGAAGCAGGTCACCTCGCCCTCGGTCTGCTCCCAGATCTCCGGGCCGGTGGTCTCGTAGTGCGAGCGGGGGTTGGCCGGGTTGGCGTACTGGTCGGGCTTCCAGCCGCCGGGGGTCTCGCGGGCCAGCCGGTCGGAGACGGAGTAGTACGACCGCGGGTCCGACGGGTCGACGGCGGTGGGGCAGACGACGACCTCGGCGCCGTAGGCCCGCAGCACGTTGATCTTGTCCTGGCTGACCTTGTCCGGGCACACGAAGACGCAGCGGTAGCCGCGCTGCTGGGCGACCAGTGCCAGGCCGATGCCGGTGTTGCCGCTGGTCGGCTCGACGATCGTCCCGCCCGGCTTCAGCTCCCCGCTGGCCTCGGCGGCGTCGACCATCCGCACGGCGATCCGGTCCTTCACCGACCCGCCGGGGTTGAGGTACTCGACCTTGGCCAGCACCAGCGGCGCGTCCGGGCCGAGGTCGGCGGTGACCCTCGACAGCCGGACCAGCGGGGTGCCGCCGATCAGGTCGACGACGGACTCGGCGTACTGCACGCGGACCTCCTCGCCGGCGCTCCGGGCGGGCGCCGTGTGTCCCATCCCACCACTCCGCCGGCTTCCCGGCTGCGCCGCCGTCCCGTCCGCCCCCGGGCCGCCGCCCGGCGGCGACGGGTTCCTGACCGGGTCCGTCCGCTCCGGGTGCGTGTCGCCGCCCGCCGGCCCGGGCAGGGCTGCGGCATGACCGCGCCCCTCCCGTCCGCGCCGCTGGCCGGCGGCGGCAGCATGCCGCTGCTCGGCTTCGGCACCTGGCAGATGACCGGCAGCACCTGCTACGACGCCGTCCGCACCGCCCTGGACGCCGGCTACCGGCACCTGGACACCGCGACGATGTACCGCAACGAGGCCGAGGTCGGCCGGGCGCTGCGCGACTCCGGCGTCGACCGGGAGGAGGTCTTCGTGACCACCAAGCTGCCGCCGCGCGAGGCGGGCCGGGCCGACCGCACGCTGGCGGCGTCGCTGGACGCCCTCGGCCTCGACGCGGTCGACCTGTGGCTGGTGCACTGGCCGCCCGGCGGCTCCGACGAGGGCCTGTGGGAGCGGTTCGTCGCCGCCCGCGAGGACGGGCGGGCCAGGGCGGTCGGGGTCAGCAACTACTCCCTCGACGCGGTGGACCGGCTCACCCGGGCGACCGGCGTGACGCCGCAGGTGAACCAGGTCAGCTGGGCGCCGGCGCTGTACGACCCGGCGGTGGAGGACGGGCACCGGGAGCGCGGCGTCGTCCTCGAGGGCTACAGCCCGTTCAAGAACACCGACCTCGGCGACCCGGTGCTGCGGGAGGTCGCCGGCGCGCACGGCGTCACCCCGGCCCAGGTCGTGCTGCGCTGGCACGTCGATCACGGCGTGGTGGTGATCCCGAAGTCGGCCACCCCGGAGCGGATCCGCGCCAACCTGGAGATCGGCGGGTTCGCGCTGTCGGCCGAGGAGGTCGCCCGCGTCGACGGCCTGGCGCGCGGCTGATCCCTACCCGGCGTCCGGGGCCGGGGCTACCGGGCGCCGGGGCTCGCCGGCCAGCGCCGGCCGGACGTCGATCATCGGGGCCACCAGCCCCGTCGTCGGCCGGGTCACCGGGGTGAGGGAGGGCGCCGGCGTCCGCCGCCGGGAGCGCAGGGCGGTGAGCAGGTCCAGCGCCGCCAGCACCGAGGCGCCGACGACGACGTTGCGCAGCCGGCGCTCCCGTTCCCCGCGCCGGTTCTGCAGGGCGACGCCCATGACGGCCAGGTCGACGGCGTCGCCGGCGACGCGGGTCCACGCCCAGCCCGGGCGGCCGGCGAGCAGGCCGGCCGCGTGCGCGAGCTCCCGGGCGCCGACGGCGGTGACCACCGGCAGCGCCACCGGGGAGTCGTCGACGCCGGCGAAGCGGGCGACGGCCGCGGGCGAGGCCAGCATCGAGGTGCCGAGGCCGAGGCTGGCCAGGCCGAGCAGTCGGGCCGTGCGGCGGGCGGGGCGCGCGCTCATGGGGGTCCTCCCGGGGTCGGTCGCCCGGGCGGCTACCCGGGCGACCGGGCCGGAAACGGCCGGTGGCGGGGCCGCTCGCGGCGGGACGAGGATGCGGGCATGACCTCTCCTGCGTCTCCCCGGACCCTCGGCCGGGACGGCCTGGTCGTCTCCGCCCTCGGTCTGGGCTGCATGGGCATGAGCCAGATGTACGGCGCCGCCGACCGCGACGAGTCGATCGCGACGGTCCACCGCGCGCTCGACCTCGGCACCACCTTCCTCGACACCTCCGACGTCTACGGCGACGGGCACAACGAGGAGCTGGTCGGCGCGGCGATCCGGGGCCGGCGCGACGAGGTGCAGCTGGCGACGAAGTTCTCGCTGCGGCGCAACGACCGCGGGGGCATGGACATCGACGGCCGGCCGGAGAACGTGCGCGCCTGCGCCGAGGCCAGCCTGCGCCGGCTCGGCGTCGACGTGATCGACCTGTACTACCAGCACCGGGTGGACCCGCGGGTGCCGATCGAGGACACCGTCGGGGCGATGGCCGAGCTCGTGCAGCAGGGGAAGGTCCGGTACCTCGGGCTGTCGGAGGCGTCGACCGCGTCGGTCCGCCGGGCGGTGGCCGTGCACCCGATCGCCGCGCTGCAGAGCGAGTGGTCGCTGTGGACGCGGGACCTCGAGACGGAGGTGCTCGGGGTCGCGCGCGAGCACGGGATCGGCATCGTGCCGTTCAGCCCGCTCGGCCGCGGCTTCCTCACCGGCGCGATCACCAGCCCCGACGACTTCGCCGACGACGACTGGCGGCGCACCCACCCGCGGTTCACCGGGGAGGCGTTCGCGGCGAACCTGCGCCTGGTCGACGCCGTCCGCGCGCTGGCGGGGGAGAAGGGCTGCACGCCCGGGCAGCTGGCGCTGGCCTGGGTGCTCGCGCAGGGCCCCGACGTCGTCCCGATCCCCGGCACCAAGCGGCGGTCCTACCTGGAGGAGAACGCCGGCGCGCTCGCCGTCGAGCTGTCGGCCGACGACCTCGCGCGGCTCGCCGAGATCGCCCCGCCCGGGGTCGCCGTCGGCGGCCGGTACGCCGACGCCGGGTACGCCTACGGCGACAGCCCGGAGCGCGCCGCGTGAGCGACCCGGCCTGCGGCGTGGCGCACGGGGCGCCGGCCGCCCCGCCGACCGACCGGGTGCTGGTCGCGGTGTTCGCCTCGCCGGTCGCGGAGGTGCTGCTGCGCTGGGGCGCCGAGCTCGGCTTCCGCACCGCGCTGGTCGACCCGGCCGGCGGGGACGGCGCCCGCGCGCTGGCCGACCTCGAGGACGCCCTCGACCTCGACCGCGCCGACGTCGTCGTCACCGACCACCACCGCCCCGAGCTCGGCGAGGTGCTGCGCGACGCGCTGACCCGCCGGGTCCGCTGGGTCGGCGTCATGGGCAACCCGCGGCACGAGGGCCCGCACGTGGCGGCGCTGGCCGCGCTCGGCGTCCCGCCGGAGGAGGTGGCCCGGGTGCACCGGCCGATCGGGCTGGACATCGGCTCCCGGGCGCCGGCGGAGATCGCGCTGAGCACGCTGGCCGGGCTGCTGGCCGACCGCACCGGCCGCTCCGGCGGGTTCGCGCACGGCCCGCGGTGAGCGCCGTCCTGCTCGGTGCCGACCTCGGCACCAGCGGGCTCAAGCTCGTCGCGCTCGGCGAGGACGGCGGCACCGTCGCCGAGACCGAGGCCGGCTACCCCGTCGACAGCCCGCGGGAGGGCTGGGCCGAGTGCGCCGTCGGGACCTGGCGCGCGGCGTTCGACGACGCCCTGGCCCGGCTGCTGCCCGCGCTGGGCGGCCGGCCGGTGGCCGGGCTCGGCCTGTCCGGCCAGATGCACGGCACGGTGCTCGTCGACGACGCCGGCGCCGCGCTCGCGCCCGCGGTGCTGTGGCCGGACCGGCGGGCCGCCGCGGAGGTCGGCCGGTGGCGGGCGCTGCCGGCTCCCGACCGCGCCGCCCTGGCCAACCCGCTGGTGCCGGGCATGACCGGCCCGGTGCTGGCCTGGCTGGCGGCGCACCGGCCCGGCCTGGTCGACCGCGCCGCGGCCGTGCTGCTGCCCAAGGACGCCCTCCGCGCCACGCTGCTGCCCGGCACCGACCCGCGGGTCACCGACCGCAGCGACGCCTCGGCCACGCTGCTGTGGGACGTCGTCGCCGACGGCTGGTCCGCCGCCGCGCGAGCCGCCGCCGGGGTGCCGCCCGGCCTGCTCCCGGCGGTGCGGCCCTCGGCCGAGGTGGCCGGGACGGCGGTGCTCGGCGGGGCCGAGGTCCCGGTCGTCGTCGGCGGCGGGGACACCCCGCTGGCGCTGCTCGCGGCCGGCGCCACCGCCGGGCTGCAGGTCAACCTCGGCACCGGCGCGCAGGTGCTGCGCCCCGGCTGGACGCCCGCCCCGGCCGACGACCCGCCGGTGCACGGCTACGCCGACGCCGAGGACGGCTGGTACGCGATGGCCGCGCTACAGAACGGCGGCTCGGCGTGGACCTGGGTGGCCGGCGTGCTCGGCGTCCCGCCCGCCGCGCTGTTCGACCTGGCCGCCACCTCGCCGCCCGGCGCCGGGGGAGCGGTGTTCCGGCCGTTCCTCACCGGCGAGCGCGGCGGGGTGGCCGGACCCGCGGACCGCGCCGGCTGGTCCGGCCTGGGCGCCGGCACCACCCGCGCCGACCTCGCCCGGGCCGCCGTCGAGGGGGTGCTGTCCGCCGTCGCCGCGGCGGCCGGGCTGCTCGGGGAGGTGCCCGAGGGGCCCGTCGTCCTGACCGGGGGCGGGGGCCGCGCGCCGCTGGTGCGGGAGATCCTCGCCGCCCTGCTCGGCCGGCCGGTGACGTGGCTGCCGCTGCGGAGCGCGTCCGCGGTCGGGGCGGCGGTGCTGGCCGGGCGCGGCGCCGGCCTGCCGGTCGAGCCGCGGCGGGCCTGACCGGGCCGCATGGAACGGTGCCGGTCCGGGCACCGTTGACCTCGACGAGGGCCCAGGACGGGCCCCGGCGAGAGGAGGCACGCGAGATGGCGTCGGTGTTCGACAAGGTGGCCCAGTTCGCCCGCAGCCCGAAGGGTCAGCAGACCCTCAAGCAGGTGTCGGCCAAGGCCCAGCAGCTGGCGAAGGACCCCAAGACCAGGGCGCGGATCGACGACGCCCGCCGCCGGTTCACCGGTGGCCGCGGCACCGGCGGCGGCCCGCGCCCCACGGCCTGAGCCACGACGCGACGGCGGCCCCTCCCCGGGATCGGGGAGGGGCCGCCGTCGTCGTCACCGCGCCGCGGGGTCGGGCAGGCGCAGGTGCGCCAGCGCGGCGTCGTGCAGCGCGCCGTTGGTGGCCAGGGCGCTGCCGCCGGCCGGGCCGTCGGCGCCGGTGAGGTCGGTGAACCGCCCGCCGGCCTCGCGCACGATGACGTCGAGCGCGGCGAGGTCCCACAGCGACACCTCGGGCTCGCAGGCGACGTCGACCGCGCCCTCGGCCAGCAGCACGTAGCTCCAGAAGTCGCCGTAGGCGCGGGTGCGCCACACCGACCGCGTGAGGTCCAGGAAGCCGTCGAGCAGGCCGCGCTCCTCCCAGCCGGAGAGGCTGGAGTAGGACAGGCTCGCGTCGCCGAGGTCGGTGATGCCGGAGACGGAGCACCGGGTGGCCGACTCCAGCCGCCGCCCGGTCCAGGCGCCGACGTCCTTGGCCGCCCACCAGCGGCGGTTGAGCGCCGGTGCCGAGACCAGGCCGACGACCGCCTCGTCGCCGTCGAACAGCGCGATGAGGGTCGCCCACACGGGCACGCCGCGGACGAAGTTCTTCGTCCCGTCGATCGGGTCGAGCACCCAGCGCCGCGGGCCGTGCCCGGTGACGCCGAACTCCTCGCCGAGTACGGCGTCGCGGGTGCGGGCCCGGGCGAGGGTGATGCGCAGCTGCTCCTCGACGGCGCGGTCGGCGTCGGTGACCGGCGTCAGGTCCGGCTTGGTCTCGACGGTGAGGTCGAGCGCCCGGAACCGCTCCATGCTGATGGAGTCCGCCTGGTCGGCCAGCACGTGCGCCAGGTGCATGTCCCCCGTGAAGTCCCGGCCCGGTGTCATGGGCACCGAACCTAGCGGGCGGTCAGTCGAAGACGGCGGCACTGACGCCGCTGGGCCCCTCGTACTCCCGGTCGTCGATCTTCCGCAGCGCGTCGAGGACCTCCTCGCCCGCACCCTTGGCGTGCTCGAGGATCTGGTCCTTGCTCGCCGGGTAGTCCATGCCCTTGAGGGCCTTCTGCAGGTCGATGGGGCTCACCATGCCGGTGCGGCTACCCCCGCCCACGTGCTCCGATGCACGGATACCGTCGAGGGGATGGACGCGGCGACGATCGTGGGGCTCCTGGCCGACCCCACCCGGTTGAAGGTGGTGGCGGCCCTGGCGCTGGGCGCCGGGACGATCGAGGACGTCGCCGCGGCCTCGGGCCTGTCGCTCAAGGACGTCGCGCTCGCCGCCCGCCGGCTCGCCCGGGCCGGGCTGGTCCGCCGCGACGGGCACGTCCTCGAGCTGCTGACCGACCGGTTCGGCGCCGCCGCCCGCGCGGCGGCCGAGGCGGCGCCCGCGCCGGAGCCGCTGTCGGACGACCCGGCCGAGTCCGCGGTGCTGGCCGCGTTCATCCGCGACGGCCGGCTGACCACCATCCCGGCGCAGCAGAGCAAGCGGCGCCTGGTGCTCGAGCACGTGGTGCGGGTGTTCGACGTCGGCGTCCGCTATCCCGAGCGCGAGGTCAACGCGCTGCTGGCCGTCTGGCACCCCGACACCGCGGCGCTGCGCCGCTACCTGGTCGACGAGGGGCTGCTGTCCCGCGAGTCCGGCCTCTACTGGCGGACCGGCGGCTGGGTCGACGTCTAGTCCTCCTGCCGGCGCTCGTGCTCTGCCCACAGGTGTGAGCAGAGCACGAGTACCCGGAGGACAGGTCGGCGGCCGCGGGGCCACACTGCCGGGCGTGCCCGACGCCGACGCCTTCCGCGCGCTCGCCCGGTCCTCCCCGGACCGGTGGACGACGCTGCGGTTCACCGAGCGCCGGCGTCGCGGGTGGACGTGGTCCGAGCCGGTCCGCGCGTGGCTGCGCCGGCCGGACCGGCTCCGGGTCGAGGACGCCGCCGGCCGGCTGCTCGGCGTCGTCCGGGAGGCCGGCGCGGGCGAGGACCCGATGTGGCAGGACTACCGCTGGGTGGCCGAGCTGCGGCCGAGGGAGCTCGCCGACGGCGTCGACCCGGACACCGGGGCGCCCGCCGGGCCGGCGCTGACCGTCGACGGTGTGCGCGAGGTCGAGCACGCCGGCCGCCCGGCCTGGGAGGCGCTGGTCGTGCCCACCGACCGGTACGAGCCGCGCTGCGGGTGCTGCCCGCTGCTGCGCAGCCGCCGGGTCGACGAACTGGAGTGGGGGAGCGTCCCCGAGGGCGTCGAGTACCCGACCGCCCACCTCGTCCGGCTCGACGTGCAGACCGGCGTCTGCGTGTGGGCGGAGGCGCTGGACGGCACCTGGGCGGGCGAGACGCACGACCTGCGCATCGAGGCGGTCGACGACCCGGTGCCCGACGGGCTGTTCCGGAGCGCGAGGCGCGCGGTCTAGCCGAGCCGCACGGTCCCGTCGGCGTCGACCGACCAGCCGGGGTTGTGCCCGATCTCCCAGACGACGCCGTTCGGGTCGCGCACCAGCGCGTGGAAGACGCCGCCGAAGGCACCCTCCTCGGGCGGGGTGAGCACGGTGCCGCCCGCCGCGGCCATCCTCTCGCACAGCGCGGCGACGGCGTCGCGGTCGCCGACGTTGTGTGCCAGCGTCAGCCCGGACACCTCCGGCCGGGCGGGCCCGGTGCCGAGGTCCTGGGCGAACTTCGCCGTCTCGAAGAAGGCCAGCACCGTGCCCGGCGCGACCTGGAAGAACACGATCTCGCCGGGCACGTCGAGCAGCGGCGTCCAGCCCAGGCCCTCGACGTAGAACCGCCGCACGGCGTCGAGGTCGGCGGTGGCCAGGGTCAGGAAGTGGACCTGCTGGTCCATGGGTGACCTCCCGTCAGTAGCCGGGGCCGAGCTGGCCCACGGCGTCGAGCAGCCGCCGCACGCTGGCCAGCCGCTCGGCGCGGCCGGGCGGGCCGGCGGCGGCCCAGGCGTCCAGCGCGCAGTCGGGGTCGTCGGCGGAGTGCCCGCACCCGGGCGGGCAGTCGACGGCGGCCTCGGCGAGGTCCTCGAAGGCCGCGACGACGTCGTCGGCGGTGACGTGCGCCAGCCCCAGCGAGCGGATGCCGGGGGTGTCGACGATCGTCCCGCCGCCGGGCAGGTCGAACAGCACCGCCGACGACGACGTGTGCCGCCCCTTGCCGACCTTCGTCACCTCGCCGATGGCCCGGCCGGCCTCGGGCACCAGCCGGTTCACCAGCGTCGACTTGCCCACGCCCGACTGGCCCACGAACACGCTGGTGCGCCCCTCCAGCCGCTCGAGCAGCGGGTCCAGCGGCGTCTCCCGCGACACCGGCACCGCGCCGACGTCCAGCCCGGCGTAGCGGTCCAGCAGCGCCTGCGGGCTGGCCAGGTCGGTCTTGGTCAGGCAGAACAGCGGCTCCAGCCCACCGGCGTAGGCGGCCACCAGGCAGCGGTCGAGGAACCCCAGCGCCGGGTCGGGGTCCGTGACCGAGGTGACGACGACCAGCTGCTCGGCGTTGGCCACCACGACCCGCTCGGTGGGGTCGGTGTCGTCGGCGGTGCGCCGCAGCGACGTCGTCCGGTCCTCGATGACGACGATCCGGGCGAGGGTGTCGGGCCGGCCGCTGGTGTCGCCGACCAGCCGCACCCGGTCCCCGACGACGACGCCGTGCCGCCCCAGCTCCCGGGCGCGCATCGCGGTCACCTCGAGCGGGGCGCCGTCGGGACCGGGGACCCGGACGGTCATCCGGCCGCGGTCGACCGCGATCACCAGGCCGGGGACGGCGTCGGAGTGCGCTGGCCGGGTGCGGGTGCGCGGGCGGGAGCCGCGCCGGCTGGGCCGGACCCGGACGTCGTCCTCGTCCGAGCGGCTGTCGTGGCGGCGGCTCAGGAGGCCACCCCCGCGGTCGCGGAGAGCATGCCCGCCCAGCGTTCGCGGAAGTCCGGCAGCGTCTTGGTGACCGCCTCGGGCCCGGAGACCCGCACCCCGTCGACGGCCAGGCCGAGGACGGCCGCGGCGTGCACCATGCGGTGGTCGGCGTAGGAGTCCAGGAGGGCCGCCCGGAGCGGGCCCGGCTCGACCTCCAGGCCGTCGGGCAGCTGCCGCACGCGGGCGCCGACGGCGGTGAGCACCTCGTCGAGGGCCTGGATGCGGTCGGTCTCGTGGCCGCGCAGGTGGGCGATGCCGGTCAGGCGCGAGGGCCCGTCGGCCAGCGCGCACAGCGCGGCGAGCACCGGGGTCAGCTCGCCGACGTCGCCCAGGTCGGCGACCAGCGGGGCGATGCGGCCGGTGCCGGTGACCCGCAGGCCGTCCGGCGTCCGCTCGACCTCGGCGCCCATCGCGCCCAGCAGCGCGTCCAGCTGCGCGCCGGGCTGGGTGGTGGCCGCCGGCCAGTCGGGGACGGTGACCCGCCCGCCGGTGACCAGCGCCGCGGCGAGGAACGGCGCGGCGTTGGACAGGTCGGGCTCGACGACGCGGTCGAGCGCGGCCAGCCGCCCGGGGGCGACCCGCCAGCCGCGGTCGGTGGCCGCGACGCCGATGCCGTGCTCGCGCAGCGCGGCGACGGTCATCTCCACGTGCGGCATCGACGGCACCCCACCGGCCAGGGCCAGGTCGAGGCCCTCGTCGAAGCGGGCGGCAGCCAGCAGCAGCCCGGAGACGATCTGCGAGGACTCGCTCGCGTCGACGGTCACCGCCCCGCCGCGGACCGCGCCGGTGCCGTGCACGGTGAACGGCGCCCGGCCGCGGTCGCCGTCGTCCACCTCGACGCCGAGGTCGCGGAGTGCGGCGATCAGCCCGGCGTTCGGGCGCTCGCGCAGCCGCGGGTCGCCGTCGAGCCGGACCGGGCCGTCGGCGAGCGCGGCCACCGGCGGCAGGAAGCGCAGCACGGTGCCGGCCAGGCCGGCGTCGACCTCCGCCGGGCCGCGCAGCGCGCCGGGGGTGACCAGCCAGTCGGCGCCGTCCTCGGCGATCCCGACGCCGAGCGCGCGCAGGCCGGCGGCCATGAGGTCGGTGTCGCGGGCCCGCAGCGGGCGCACGACGCGGCTCGGGCCGTCGGCGAGCGCGGCCAGGACCAGCGCCCGGGCGGTGATCGACTTGGACCCGGGCAGCGGGACGACGGCGTCCACGGGGGTCGAGCGGTGCGGCGTCGTCCAGACCTGGCTCACGGGGGACCATCCTGCCCGGTCCGGACGACGCCGCCCACGCTCGGCCTGCCCTAGCCGGCCTGCGGCTTCTCGGCCTTCTTGGCCGGCACCGTGCGCAGGAGGCGCCGGTTGGCGAACTCGAACACCGCCAGCTCGGAGAGCTCGCGGCCGTAGCCGGAGCGCTTGATCCCGCCGAAGGGCAGCTCGGGGGAGGAGCCGGTGGGCTGGTTGATCCAGACCATCCCGGCCTCGATCCGCTCGGCCACCGCCCGCGCGCGGTCGAGGTCGCTGCTCATCACGGTCGCACCGAGCCCGTAGACGCTGTCGTTGGCGAGGGCGACGGCCTCGTCGGCGTCCTTCACCTTGTAGACGACGGCGGCGGGCCCGAAGAGCTCCTCGTGGTACGCGCGCATCTCGGGCGTCACGTCGGTGAGGATCGTCGGCTCGACGAACGCGCCCGGCAGGTCGGGACGGCCGCCGCCGGCGAGCACGGTGGCGCCCTTGTCGACGGCGTCCTGGATCTGGGCGTGCAGGTCCTTCGCGGCCTGCTCCGACGACAGCGGCGCCAGCGTCGTGCCCGCCTCGGCCGGGTCGCCGGGGGCGAAGGTGGAGAAGGCCTGCTGCAGCCCGGCGACGAACGGCTCGTAGGCGTCCTCGGTGACGATCAGCCGCTTGGCGGCGATGCACGCCTGGCCGGTGTTCTGCATCCGGCCCGTGGCCGCCGCCTTGACCGTGGCGCCGACGTTCTCGGCGTCCAGGACGATGAACGGGTCGCTGCCGCCGAGCTCGAGCACCGACTTCTTCAGGTGCTTGCCGGCCAGGGCGCCCACGGCGCTGCCGGCGCGCTCGCTGCCGGTGAGCGTCACGCCCGCGATGCGCGGGTCGGCGATGACCTGCTCGACGTCGGCGATGCGCAGGAAGGTGTTGGTGAAGACGCCCTCGGGCGCACCGGCGTCGGCGAACAGCTGCTCGATGGCCAGCGCGCACTGCGGGACGATCTCGGCGTGCTTGAGGATCACCGTGTTCCCGAGCACGAGGTTCGGGCCGGCGACGCGGACCACCTGGTAGTAGGGGTAGTTCCACGGCTCGATGGCCAGCAGCACGCCCACCGGGTGCGTCTCGACGACGGCCTCGCCCTTGCCCAGCAGCGGCTGGATCGGCGTGGGCTGCAGGAAGCCTGGGCCGTTGTCGGCGTAGTAGTTGAGGATCATCGAACAGAGGAACAGCTCGCCGGCGGCCTCCTCGAGGCGCTTGCCCATCTCCT
Source organism: Geodermatophilus sp. SYSU D00879 (assembly GCF_054050375.1). NCBI lineage: Bacteria > Bacillati > Actinomycetota > Actinomycetes > Geodermatophilales > Geodermatophilaceae > Geodermatophilus > Geodermatophilus sp. SYSU D00879. Next base: position 266,235 of record NZ_JBJGZF010000002.1, on the reverse strand, counting down.
TGGTGGCGAGGGCGGCCAGCTCGTCGCGGCGCTCGTCCATGAGCTCCGCGGCGCGGCGGACGACGCCGGCGCGCTCCTCGACCGAGCGCTGCCGCCACTCCTGGTACGCGGCGTGCGCGGTGCCGATGATGCCGTCGATGGCCTCGGTGGGCGTGAAGTCGAACTCCTTCTCGGTCTCCCCGGTGAAGGGGTTGACCGTCGCGTAGCGCCGCTCGGCGGACTCGCTCGCGGTCTTCGGCTGCTCCTGCGGTGGGTTCTGGGTCGCGGTCACGCGCGTGATCCTCGTCTCTGCTCGCCGGGGTCTCCACCCGGGGCCCACGGAGGGCCCTCCTGCTGTCCCCGGTGCCGCCTAGAGTCGGTCCCGCGGGCCCGTCCCGGGCCGGCCCGACAGCCGGGAGGACCAGCCATGTGTGGTCGCTACGCCGCCACCCGCCGTCCCGAGGACCTCGTCGTCGAGTTCGAGGCCGTCCCCGCCGAGGGACAGGAGCCGCTGCGGGCCGACTTCAACGTCGCGCCGACCAAGGACGTCTACGTGGTCCGCACCAAGCGCGAGCGCGACCCGGAGGGCAGCCCCACCGGCGAGGCGCACCGGGAGCTGCGCTCGGTCCGCTGGGGCCTGGTGCCCTCCTGGGCCAAGGACGTGTCGGTCGGCAACCGGCTGCTCAACGCCCGCGTCGAGTCGCTCACCGAGAAGCCGGCGTTCCGCTCGGCCGCCCGCTCCCGCCGGTGCCTGGTCCCGGCCGACGGCTGGTACGAGTGGCAGAAGAAGCTCGACTCGCCCGGCAAGCAGCCGTACTTCATCACCCCGGCCGACGGGTCGGTCCTGGCCATGGCCGGGCTCTACGAGGTGTGGGGCAAGGGCGAGGACCGGCTCTACACCTGCACGGTGGTCACCGCGCCCGCCGTCGGCGCGCTCACCGAGATCCACGACCGGATGCCGCTGGTGCTGCCGCGCGAGCGGTGGGCCGACTGGCTCGACCCCGCCCGCGACGACGTCGAGGCGCTCGCGGAGCCGACCCCGCCGTCGGTGGTCGAGGGACTGGAGCTGCGCCCGGTGAGCCCCGCGGTGAACAACGTCCGCAACAACGGCGCCGGGCTGGTCGCCCGCGTCGAGGGCGCCAGCGCCCCGGCCGACCAGCCCGCGCTCTTCTGAGGAGCCGTCCCCTGAGCGAGCGCGCGTCCGCCGTCGTCCCCTCCGACCCGCCCGCCGAGCCGCCCGCCGGTCCCGTGCTGCCCGGCTGGGTGGCCGCCGGGGTGACCTTCCTCGCCTCCGGCGCGGTGCTGGTGCTGGAGATCGTCGGGCTGCGGCTCATCGCCCCCTACGTCGGCATCACGCTGCAGACCAACACCGCGGTCATCGGCTTCGCGCTGGCCGCGATCGCGGTCGGCGCCTGGGCCGGGGGCGCCACCGCCGACCGCCGCGACCCGCGCGGGCTGATCGCGCCGCTGCTGGTCGCCGGCGGGGCGCTGGTGATCGCCGTGCTGCCGCTGGTGCGCTTCACCGGGTCGTTCCTCACCGGGCCCGACGCCGGCGCCGTGCTGCTGCTGGCCGCGGTCGCCATCGTGGTGCCCGCGACGCTGCTGTCGGCGGTGCCGCCGATGGTGGTGAAGCTCCAGCTGGCCAGCCTGGCCGAGACCGGGTCGGTGGTCGGGAAGCTGTCGGGCATCAGCACGCTCGGCGGGATCGCGGCCACCTTCGCCACCGGCTTCGTGCTCATCGCGGTCTTCCCCAGCAGCGGCATCCTCGTCGGCACCGGGCTCGTGACCGTCGTCGCCGGGATCGCCGTGTTCCTGCTGCTGCGCCGCCGGTCCCCGGGCGGGGCCGGCCGGGTGCCGACGGCGCTGCTGCTGCTCGCCGTCGCCGGGTCGCTGCTGGCGGCCGTCGCGCCGACGCCGTGCGAGGAGGAGACCTCCTACCACTGCGCCCGCGTCGTGGCCGACCCCGAGCGGGAGACCGGCCGGGTGCTGGTGCTGGACACGCTGCGGCACAGCTACGTCGACCTCGCCGACCCGACGTACCTGGAGTTCCAGTACGTCCGGGCGATCGCCGCGGTCACCGACGTCCTGGCCCCCGCCGGGCAGCCGCTGTCGGCGCTGCACCTGGGCGGCGGCGGGGCGACCGTGCCGCGCTACCTCGCCGAGGTCCGTCCGGGCACGGAGAGCCTGGTGCTCGAGGTCGACCCCGGCGTCGTCGCGATCGACCGCGAGCAGCTGGGCCTGCAGACCTCGGAGCGGCTGCAGGTGCGGGTCGGCGACGCCCGTGTGGGGCTGGCGGCCGAGCCCGCCGGCACCCGCGACGTCGTCGTCGGCGACGCCTTCGGCGGCCTGTCGGTGCCCTGGCAGCTGACCACCGTGGAGGCGCTGCGGCTGGTCGACCGGGCGCTCACCGACGACGGCGTGTACGTCGCCAACCTCATCGACCACCCGCCGCTGGGCTTCGTGCGCGCGGAGCTGGCCACGATGCGCGCGGTGTGGCCGCACGTGCTGCTGCTCGCGCGCGCGCCGGTGCTGGCCGGCGAGGACGGCGGCAACGTCGTCGCGGTCGCCTCGCACCGGCCGCTGGACGAGGCCGCGCTCGCCGAGGCGCTGCTGGCGCAGGACTCGACCTGGCAGGTCGCCCCGTCCGAGGAGGTGGCCGCCCTCGCCGGCGACGCGCAGGTGCTCACCGACGACGCCGCGCCGGTCGACCAGCTGCTCACCCCCTACGGCGCCCCCAGCTCCTGATCGGCCCCTCGCAGGGGCCCGCCGCGAGCGTGCGAGGGGTGGGGGCGAGGGGTCCTTTCGCGATGGGGGCGGTGCGGGCGCGGGTGAGACGCACCAGTTCGGCCGGCGGCAGCTCCACCTGCAGCCCGCGCCGGCCGGCGCTGACCATCACCGTGGCGAACCCCAGCGCCGAGTCGTCGACCACCGTCGGCAGCGCCTTCCGCTGGCCGAGCGGGCTGATCCCGCCGAGGACGTAGCCGGTGGTGCGCTCGGCGTCGGCCGGGTCGGCCATCGCCGCCTTCCGCCCGCCGGCCGCGGCGGCCAGCGCCTTGAGGTCGAGGGTGCCGCTCACCGGGACGACGGCGACGGTCAGCGCGCCGTCGACGCGGGTGACCAGCGTCTTGAACACCTGGCGCGGGTCGGCGCCGAGCGCGGCCACCGCCGCCTCGCCGTGGCCCTGGTCGCTCGGGTGCTCGGGGTCGTAGGGGTGCAGGGTGTGCGCCACCCCGGCCTTCTCCAGGGCCCGCACCGCGGGGGTCGCCGCCACGGCCGGGCACTGTAGCCAGCGCCCGCGCGGACCGCCGCCGACTTCCCGCGGCCGGGGAATGAGCCCACCGGCGGGCACCGTTGCAGGGACCGTGAGCAGCACCGTCTCCAGCGCCCGCACGCGGGCCCCGCACCGGCGGCCCCCGGGCCGGCCCGACGCCGCGCGACTAGGATCGACCGACGTGGCAGCCCGCCTCCGGGCGCCGCAGAGAGGACGGTCGGTGCCTGAGGAGACCCCGGGCGGGAACCCCGCCGTCGAGCCGGTCGAGACCCCGCGCGAGCAGGTGGTCGGGGCTCCGGTGGAGGTGCCCGAGGCCCGCGAGGGGGGCAGCCGCACCGAGGTCGCCGAGACCCGCGCGGAGCGCGACGCCCGCTTCGAGCGGGACGCGCTGCCCTACCTCGACCAGCTCTACCCGGCGGCCCTGCGGATGACCCGCAACCCCGCCGACGCCGAGGACCTGGTCCAGGAGACGTTCGTCAAGGCCTACTCCGCGTTCCACCAGTTCGCCGAGGGCACGAACCTCAAGGCCTGGCTGTACCGGATCCTGACCAACACCTACATCAACAGCTACCGCAAGAAGCAGCGGCAGCCGCAGCAGTACCCCACCGACCAGGTGCAGGACTGGCAGCTCTACGCGGCCGAGGAGCACAGCTCCAGCGGGCTGCGGTCGGCGGAGATCGAGGCGCTGGACCACCTGCCGGACTCCGACATCAAGGAGGCCCTGCAGCAGCTGCCCGAGGACTTCCGGCTGGCGGTGTACCTCGCCGACGTCGAGGGCTTCGCCTACAAGGAGATCGCCGAGATCATGGGCACGCCCATCGGCACGGTGATGTCCCGGCTGCACCGTGGCCGGCGGGGCCTGCAGAAGCTGCTGGCCGACTACGCCCGTGAGCGCGGGTTCGTCCGCGCCGGAGCCGGTGAGGAGGGGCGGTCGTGAGCACCGAGCAGGAGCGTCCGGTCGAGATCTCCTCGTGCGACGACGTCCTGTCGCACGTCTTCGAGTTCCTCGACCGCGAGACCGACGACGCCCGCCGCGCCGTCATCGCCGAGCACCTCGAGGACTGCTCCCCGTGTCTGCGGCAGTTCGGCATCGAGCAGGAGTTCAAGGCGCTGGTCCGCCGCCGCTGCGGCGGCGACCCGACGCCGTCGGGCCTGCGCGATCGGATCAAGATGCAGCTGACCACCGTCTCCTTCGAGGAGGACGGCACGCAGATCAGCGTGGAGAAGGTCAGCACCGAGGTGGTCCGGACCGACTGGTCCGAGGACGCCTGAGACACCCCGGCACACGACGACGCCCCGCCCCCGGTCCTCCGGGTGCGGGGCGTCGTCGTGTCGGGCCCGTGAGGGCCGTCGTCAGGCGTTGGGGCGCTTGCCGTGGTTGGCCTTGTTCCCCTTGCGGGAGCGCCGCTTGCGTCCACGCTTGGACATCGCTGCCCTCCTCTCGTCGTCGTGGTCCGGAGTGTCCGAGGTCGTACCCAGGGTCCCACAGCGGATGAGGAGGCCCCCGCCCGGTGGCGTGGGTGTCGGCGGCGCGGGGCACGATGGCAGGGAGACCGGGCGGACGGCCCGGCGCGGGGACGGGAGGCCGGGAAGCGTGGCCCAGCACGGGATCGACAGCGTGCTCGTGGCGGGGCGGGGGCCCGCGGCGTGCGCGGTCATCGCGGCCTGCTCGCGGCTCGACGTGAAGTCGGTGGCGGTCTACTCCGAGGCCGAGCGTTCGGCCCGGCACGTGCGCCTGGCCGACGACGCGGTGCTGCTCGGCCCGGCGCCCGCGGCGGAGTCCTACCTCGCCGTCGACCGGATCGTGGAGGCCGCCCGCCGCAGCGGCGCCCGGGCCGTGCTGCCCGTGCCGCCGGCGCTGGCCGGCAACGCCGCGCTGGCCGGGGAGGTCACCGCGGCGGGGCTCACCTGGGTCGGCCCGCCCGCCGAGGTGCTCGAGCGGCTCGGCGGCGACGGCGTGGAGCCGGCCAGCGAGCACGGCCTGCTCGCCGTCGTCACCGAGGACGGCCTGCGCTTCCCGACGGCGGTCGCCCGCGACCGGGCGGCGGGCATCGCGCGGGTGTCCTGGACGCCCGACCCCGCCGGCGACGTGCCGCCCGGCGCCAAGCGGCTGGCCGAGGTCGGCTGGCGCGGGCTGGTCACCGTCGGCGTCGCCGAGGACGGCGAGCTGGGGGAGGTCGCGGCCGGCTTCTCCCTCGACATGGCCGTCCTCGAGCGGGCGCACCAGGTGAACGCGGTCGACCTCGCGCTGGCCGCGGCGGTCGGCCGCCGCGCGCCGCGCCGCCGCGCCGCCGACGAGCACCCGCCGCGGGCCGCGGTCGCCGTCCAGCTGCGCTCGACGCTGCCGCCGGGGCGGGCCGGCCGGGTGACCGGCGCCCTGCCCTCGGCGGGCCGGCTGCGCGGCACCACCGGGCGGACCGAGGTGGTCGCGGTCAGCGGCTACGACCCGGGCGACCGGCTCGACGGCTGGTACGACGCCCTGCTGGCCACCGTGAGCGCCGGGGCACCCGACACCGCCACCGCCGCGCGGGCGGCCGCCGCCGCGCTGTCCGGGCTGCCCGAGACGGGGGTGCCGCACGACGGCGAGGAGGTCTGCGCGGTGCTGCACCGGCTGGCCGAGGGGGAGCTCGCGCCGGGTTCCTGAGCGACCACCGGGCCGCGGGGGCCCGTGCTTGGATGGGGGCTCCGCTCAGCGAGGAGGTGCCGCGTGGCAGTCGAGGAGATCCACGCCGAGATGGTCTCCAGCGTCTGGAAGGTGCTGGTGAGCCCGGGCAGCGAGGTCTCCGCGGGGGACACCCTGGTGATCCTCGAGTCGATGAAGATGGAGATCCCCGTGCTCACCGAGCGCGCCGGCGTCGTGCAGGAGCTGCACGTCGTCGAGGGCGAGGTGCTGCAGGAGGGCGACCTCATCGCCACCGTCGCCGACGCCTGACCGCCGTCCCGGCGGCTCAGGTCGCCCGGCGGGCCAGGCCGCCCAGGCGGTCCCCGAGCAGCCGGTAGACCCCCGGGTGCACGCTCATGCCGACGTGGCTGGAGTCGACCTCGACGTTCTCGGCGTCCGGGTCCAGGCACGCGTGCCAGTCGACGACCCAGTCGCTGCGCGAGTAGACCGAGAGGTACGGCACCCCGGCGGGGAAGGGGTGGGCCAGGTCCTCGGCCAGCTCCCCGGCGCACCCGCCGTCCAGGCAGTCGTCGCGGAACAGCCCCGGCATCCCCGCGCTGCCCAGTGCGGCGACCAGCCGCACCTGCGCGGCCACCAGCGGGTTGATCGCCATGTGGTCGACGTTCGGGCTGCCGAGCGTGGCGATCCCGGCGACCCGGTCGGGCCGGCGCATCGCCACGAGCTTGGCGAACAGCCCGCCCCGGCTCTGGCCGACGACCGCCGCGGGCCGGGCCGTCCGGTCGGTGAACTCGACGAGGCGGCGCTCCAGGCGCTCCACCGCCAGGCGGGTGCAGTCGACGTTGACCCGGATCTGCGAGGTGCACGTCCGGTAGCCCCGGGCGCGCAGCCAGCGCTCCAGCACCGACAGCGACGGGTCCCCGGCGAGGAAGCCGGGCACGAGCAGGACCGGCAGGCCGCCGCCGGGCGGGACGCCGTGCCCCCGCCAGACGGGCGAGCGGGCCAGCGCGGCCGCCTCGCGCCACGGCCGCTGCGCCGCGAGCAGCGCCGCCACCGGGGACGCCCCGATCCACGGGGGAGCCTCGCCGGCCGGTGTCCGGGAGGAGTGCGCCGTCGTCTGCATGTCGGGTCTCCGCTCCCTCGACCGTCCGGTGCAGGGAAGTGTGGCCCCTGACACACTCGTGCACACGGCCGGGGCGCACACCCCGCCGTCTCCCGAGGAGGCCAGCGGACGTGAAGCAGCTGTCGGGTCTGGACGCGACGTTCCTGCACCTCGAGACGTCGGCGCAGTTCGGGCACGTCTCGAGCCTGTCCATCTACTCCCGCCCGGACGACCCCGCCTACCGGCCCTACGACGCGTGGCGCGCGCAGCTGGAGCAGCGGCTGCACCTGCTCGAGCCGCTGCGCCGGCGCCTGGTCGAGGTGCCCCTGGGCCTGGACCACCCCTACTGGGTCGCCGACCCCGCCTTCGACCTGGACTTCCACGTCCGGCACACGGCCGTCCCGCCGCCCGGCAGCGACGACCAGCTCGCCGCGCTGGCCGCGCGCCTGGTCTCCCGGCCCCTGGACCGGCGCAAGCCGCTGTGGCTGTCCTACGTCATCGAGGGGCTGGCCGACCAGCGCTTCGCCGTCCTGACGATCGTCCACCACGCCACCATCGACGGGGCGTCGGGCGTGGAGCTGATGACGCTGATGCTCGACGACACCCCCGAGGGCAACCGGACGCCGCCCGAGGCCGAGACCGGGACGTGGACGCCCGAGCGGCCGCCCGGCGACCTCGAGATGCTCGCGCGCGGTGCGCTCGGCCTGGCCCGCAAGCCTGCGCGCGGGGTGCTGCTCGCCGCGTGGAGCGCCCGCGAGATCGGCCGGGCCACGCGCAACCCGGTGCTGGTCCGGGCGGCGAACGACGTCCGGCGCAGCCTGCGCGGGCCCCTGGGCACCGTGCTCAACCTCGGCCGGCACCGCCCCGAGGAGCCCGACCAGCCGCCGCCGGTGCCCAGCGTCCGGCCGCCGCGCACGCCGTTCAACGGACCCATCACCCCGCACCGGAAGCTCGCCATCCGGTCGACGTCGCTCGACGTCGTCAAGGAGGTGAAGACCGCGCTGGGCGCCACCGTGAACGACGTCGTCATGGCCGCGTGCGCCGGCGGCCTGCGCACCTGGCTGGACCGGCGCGACGCGCTGCCGTCGGACCCGCTGGTGGCGCTGGTGCCCGTCTCGGTGCGGACCGGGGAGGAGACCGACCGCTGGACCAACCGGGTGTCGATGCTCTCGGCGGTCCTGCCGACCGACGAGCCCGACCCCGTCCGGCGGGTCCGCCGCGTGCACGAGGCGATGAGCAGCAGCAAGGAGATCTTCTCCGCGCTGCCCGCCGAGCGGCTCACCGACTTCGCCGAGTTCCCGCCGCCGGCGGTCTTCGCGCGGGCGATGCGGCTCAGCGCCCGGCTGCGGCTGGGCTCCCGCCTGAGCCCCGGCAACCTCGTCATCTCCAACGTGCCCGGTCCGCGCACGCCGCTCTACGCCGCGGGCGCGCGGCTGGAGCACTACTTCCCGGTCTCGACGATCGTCGAGGGGCAGGGGCTGAACATCACGGTGCAGAGCTACCTCGACCGCCTGGACTGGGGCCTGGTGTCGTGCGCCGAGCTGCTCCCGGACGTCGACGTGCTGCTCCGCGACATCCTCGACGACCTGGACGGCCTCGCCGCCGCGGCCGGCGTGCAGGTGCCCGCCCCGGAGGCGGCCGCGCCCCCACCCCGCCGTCCCGCCCGGTCCCGCAGCAGCGGTCCGGCGGGCGCGCGGCGCTGAGGGGACCCGGTCAGAGGTCGCGGGCGTAGACCAGCAGGTCGATGCCGGGACGCGGCGCCCAGTCGCGCTCGGGCAGCCGGGTGAAGCCGAGCCGGGCGTAGAGCCGGTGCGCGGCGGCCATCACCGGGTCGGTCGAGAGCAGCATGCGCCGCTTGCCGACCGCGCGGGCCCGGCGCAGGCACTCGGTCACCAGCAGCTCGCCGACCCCGCGGCCGCGCGCCTCCGGGTCGACGACGAGCATCCGGAACGCCGCCTCCTCCGGTGACTCGGTGATCTCGCCGAAGTCGCCCTCCAGCACCAGCGCCACCGCGCCCACGACCCGGTCCCCGTCCCGGGCGACCAGCAGCTGCGACCGGGAGGCGCGGCCCTCGACGTCGGCCAGCTGCGGCAGGTACGCCTCGGAGGCCAGCCGCTCGTCCCGGTAGACGCCGACGGTCAGCGCCGCGATGGCCGGCCAGTCGGCGGGGACGGCGTCGTCGACGGTCGCGGGCGGGGGGACGAGGGACGGTGCGGCCACGGGTGCCCAGCCTAGGCGGGCGCCCGCCCTACCCTCGGGGACGATGAGCACCCTCTCCGAGCGCCTCCACCGCGGCGCGGCGACCGCCCCGTCGCAGGTCGACCACGCGCGCCGCCTGGTGGCCGACTGGCAGCTGCTGGCCGACCTGGCCTTCGCCGACCTCACCCTGTGGGTGCCGCTGCGCACCGGCGCGTGGTGGTGCGTGGCGCAGGTGCGCCCGCTCACCGCGCCGACCAGCCAGCCCGAGGACCTGGTCGGCAGCGAGGTCGACGGCCCCGACGCCGACCCGTTCCGGCTGGCGCACCGCGAGGGCCGGCCGGTGACCGAGGGGGAGCCGGACTGGTCGGGCACCAGCCCGCGGCGGCGCGAGGTCATCCCCGTGCGGCACGACGGCGTCGTCGTCGCGGTGCTGGCCAAGGACACCAACCTGGCGGTGACCCGGTCGCCGTCGACGCTGGAGCTGACCTACCTCGACATCGCCGCCGACCTCTGCCTCATGGTCTCGGCCGGCACCTTCCCGCCGGAGAAGCTGCTCGACGCCGAGATGAGCCCGCGGGTGGGGGACGGGCTGGTGCGCCTGGACGCCGCCGGCCGCGCCGTCTACGCCAGCCCCAACGCCCTGTCGGCCTACCGGCGGCTCGGGGTGACCGGCGACCTGTTCGGCACGGACCTGGCCCGGGTGACGCGGGCGGCGTCGTCGGACCGGGTGGCGGGGGAGGCGGTCGCGGCCACCATCGCCGCCGCGGTGGCCGGGCGGTTCCCCGACCCGACCGACGTCGTGGGGCGGTCGGCGACGCTGCTGGTGCGCGCGCTGCCGCTGCAGGCGCCGGGCGCCGAGGAGGGCGCGCTGGTGCTGGTCCGGGACGTCACCGACCTGCGCGACCGCGACCGGGCGCTGCTGACCAAGGACGCGACGATCCGCGAGATCCACCACCGCGTGAAGAACAACCTGCAGACGGTCGCCGCGCTGCTGCGGCTGCAGGCCCGGCGGATGACCGAGCCGGCCGCGCGGGCGGCGCTGGAGGAGTCGGTGCGGCGGGTGGCCTCCATCGCCGTCGTCCACGAGACGCTGGCCGGCAGCCGGGAGGACGTGGTCGACGTCGACGACGTGCTCGACCAGGTGCTGCCGATGCTCGGCGACCTGACCTCGATCGGCCCGGCGGCGCGCACCCGCCGGGTGGGCGCCTTCGGCGAGCTGCCCGCGGCCACCGCGACGCCGCTGGTCATGGCGGTCACCGAGCTGCTGCACAACGCCGCCGAGCACGCCTTCCCCGCCGACGGCCAGCCGGGTTCGATCGAGCTGGCGGCCGAGCGCGACGGCGACGACCTGGTGGTGCGCGTCCGCGACGACGGGCAGGGGGTGCCGGAGGGGTTCGACCCGGCGCGCAGCGACGGCCTGGGCCTGCAGATCGTGCGGACGCTGGTGACCAGCGAGCTCGGCGGGTCCCTGCTCATCCGGACGCCGGAGGAGCCGCCGGGTCCGGGGCGGCCGGGCACCGAGGTCGTCCTCGAGCTCCCCGGGGCTGGGCGACCGCGCCGCTAGGCGGTGTCCTGAAACGGCGCGAGGCCGGTCCCCGCTCGGGGGACCGGCCTCGCGCCGTTGCTCAGCCGGCGGGTGCCGGCAGCTGCTGCGTCAGGCGCGGACGCGGGTGCGGGACTGACGGCGCTTGAGAGCACGCCGCTCGTCCTCGGACAGCCCGCCCCACACGCCGGAGTCCTGACCCGAGCGCAGAGCCCAGTCGAGGCAGGACTCGACGACCGAGCAGCGGTTGCAGACCGCCTTCGCCTGCTCGATCTGCACGAGGGCCGGGCCGGTCGTCCCGATGGGGAAGAACAGCTCCGGGTCCTCGTCCCGGCAGAGCGCGCGGTGGCGCCAGTCCATGTCTGTGCACTCCTCGGTGTCGACTACATTGCTTGCAGATCGCTGACATCGGGCCGCATGCGCGGGCGCGACACCGGTTGCCCAGCGCCTCGTTCCAGCGACCGCCCACCGCTTGTTACCGGCAGGTTGCGTTCCTCTCGCGATGTTTTCACCTGAGGAACTCGTGTCAAGCGCACCGGGGCCCTGGGTCGACCCCTCGTGAGCAACCTCACCACGCGCGTGCTAGGGGCGCCACTCGGCGGTGCGGTGGTGCTTGACACGGGCCCCCCGGGCGTGTCCTCGGGACGCCGTGGAGGGCTCCGCGCGCCGGGCGGTGCGCTAGGCGATGACGGCGAGCGCCGACGGCACCGACCGCACGCGCAGCCCGGTCGCCGTCCCGAGGTGGTCCCCGTCGAGCTGCCAGCCCTGCGGGCGCGACGCCCGCAGCTCGAAGCCGGCCAGGTCGTGCAGGCGGTGCACGCCGCGGCCGCGCGCGTCGGGGCGGCGGGCCAGCACCTGCCGGGTGGTGTGCAGCATCCGCAGCACGCCCATCCGGCCGAGGGCGAACACGTCGAGGCCGGCCTCGAAGGAGGCCTCGGGGCTCGGGTTGACCGGCCGGGAGCCCAGGTAGGTCCACGGGCTGACGTTGGAGACCAGGCAGAGGAACAGCCCGTCGAGGTCGGGGGAGCCCGGGACGCACAGCGTCACGGCGGGGCGGCGGCGCTCGCGGCCGAGGACGAACGCCCGGGTGGCCTCCCGGACGTAGAGTGCCCCGGTCGACCGGCGGCCGCGCGCCCGCTGCGCCTCCACCCGGGCGATGACGTCGGCGTCGAAGCCCAGGCCGGCGGCGAAGACGAACCAGCGCGGGTCGGTCCAGCCGGGGGCGGCCGCGGCGTCGGCCTCGGCGACGGCGGTGGCGACGCCCGGGTCCACCCCGCGCGCGGGCGCGGTGCTGGTGCCGGTGGCGCTGGCGGTGCCGAGGGAGACGCGGCGGGTGCGCCCGGCGCGCAGCGAGTCGAGGATCTCGCCGGTGGCCTCGACCGGGTCGCGGGAGCGGCCCAGCGCGCGGGAGAACACGTTGGTCGAGCCGCCAGGGACGACGGCCAGCGTCGGCACGTGCTCACCGGGGCCGTCGGTGAGCAGGCCGTTGACGACCTCGTTGACGGTGCCGTCCCCGCCGAGCGCGACGACGACGTCGAACCCGTCGGCCAGCGCCTGCCGGCCCAGCTCGCGGGCGTGCCCCCGGTGGGTGGTCTCGGCGAGGTCGACCTTGAGCTCGCTGGCCAGTGCGCCGACCAGCACGTCCCGGACCCGGCCGGTGGTCGTCGTCGCCGCGGGGTTGGCCACCACGAGCGCACGCATGGGGCCAGGCTAGCCAGCACCGGGGCGCCCGACGGGCACGGACGGGACCTGGCGTGACCGGTGACGCGTAGCCTCGCTCCTGTGACGGACGAGGACGCGACCCGCCGCCCCAGCCGGGCCGAGCGGCTCCTCGGCGGCGCCGCGCAGCCCTCCGCCCGACCGTCGCGGCCGGCCCGGCCCGAGGCCCCGCCGGCGGTGGTCCGGGCGGCGCTGGTGGCCGCGATCGAGGCGGCCCTGCTGATCGGCGGGGCGCTGGTCATCCTGTGGCTGACGCTCACCAGCGACCCCGACAGCGTGGCCCGCGCGCTGGCCGAGGTGGTCTACGTCGGCATCTTCGGCGCCGTCCTGGCCGCGGCCGCGGTGGGCCTGCGGCGGCTGTCGGGGTGGGCGCGGGGGCCGGTCGTCGTGCTGCAGATCCTGCTCGGGTTGTTCGGCTACAGCACCGCGTTCCCCGGCGGCCAGCCGCTGCTGGGCATCCCGCTGATCGTGCTGGCGGTCGCCGAGCTGTACCTGCTGTTCACCCCCGAGGCGCGGCTGGCCTTCCTGGACCGCTGAGCGACCGGGCGCTGGACGACCCGCGCTAGACGACCAGGTCGACGACGTCGGCGATCGAGTCGAGGACCCGGCTGGGCCGGAACGGGAAGCGGCCGACGTCGGCGGCGGTGGTCGAGCCGGTGAGCACGAGGATCGTCTCCAGGCCCGCCTCGATGCCGGCGACGACGTCGGTGTCCATCCGGTCGCCGATCATCACCGTGCTCTCCGAGTGCGCGTCGATCCGGTTCATCGCGCTGCGGAACATCATCGGGTTGGGCTTGCCGACGAAGTAGGGTTTGGCGCCGGTGGCCTCGGTGATCATCGCCGCGACCGAGCCGGTGGCGGGCAGCGGCCCCTCCGGCGAGGGCCCGGTGACGTCGGGGTTGGTGGCGATGAACCGCGCGCCGGTGCCGATGAGCCGGATCGCCCGGGTGATCGCCTCGAACGAGTAGGTGCGGGTCTCGCCGAGGACGACGAAGTCCGGGTCGGTGTCGGTGAGGGTGTAGCCGGCCTCGTACAGCGCGGTGGTCAGCCCGGCCTCGCCGATGACGTAGGCCGAGCCGCCGGGCAGCTGGGTGGACAGGAAGTCCGCCGTCGCCAGGGCCGAGGTCCAGATCGAGGTCTCGGGCACCTGCAGGCCCGAGCGCGACAGCCGGGCGGACAGGTCGCGCGGCGTGAAGATCGAGTTGTTGGTCAGGACGAGGAACCGGCGGTCCTTGTCGACCAGGCGCGCGAGGAACTCGGCGGCGCCCGGGAGGGCCTGGCCCTCGTGCACGAGGACGCCGTCCATGTCGGTCAGCCAGCACTCCGCGGTGCCGCGCTCGATGGTCACCGCGTCAGACTGCCGCATCGCGCCGGTCGGCCGCGAAACCGGCCAGTGCCTCATCGGTCAGCCGGAACACCGTCCACTCGTCCATCGGGACGGCGCCGGCGGCGCGGTAGAACGCGATCGAGGGCTCGTTCCAGTCGAGCACCGACCACTCCAGCCGGTCGTAGCCGCGCTCGACGCAGGTGGCGGCCAGCGTGCGCAGCAGCTCCCGGCCCAGGCCGCTGCCGCGGTGCCGCGGCTGCACGTAGAGGTCCTCGAGGTAGATGCCGTGCGTGCCGCGCCAGGTGGAGAAGTTGAGGAACCACAGCGCGGTCCCGACGACGGCGCCCTCGCGCTCGGCCACGTGCCCGAACAGCGCGGGCGAGTCGCCGTACAGCGCGGTGTACAGCTGCTCCTCGGTCAGCCGCACCTCGTGCGCCGCCTTCTCGTACTCGGCGAGCTCGCGCACCAGGCCGACCACGGCCGGGACGTCGTCGGGGCGGATCGGGCGGACGGTCACGTGAGCACCTCACGGAGGCGGGCCGGCACCAGCCGGGCGAGGGGGGACAGCAGGGGGACCAGGACCGGCGCCAGCAGGTAGCCGTAGGCGAGCACGCAGCCGGTGACGACGGGGACGGTGGCGAACCCGACCACCAGCGCGACCGCGGCGGCGACCAGGCCGTAGGGCCGGCCGCTCTTCGGGCTGACCAGCGACCGGAACGAGCGGAACCGGATGGTGCTGACCATGAGCAGCGCGGGGACGGCCACGATGAGCAGCACCCACAGCCGGTCGCGGCCCTGCATCTGGTCGCCGAAGGCGAAGACCGAGGCGAGCACGACGCCGGCCGCGCCGGGGCTGGGCATGCCGGTGAAGTACCGCTTGTCCGCGGTCGGGTCGATGGTGGTGTTGAAGCGGGCCAGCCGGATCGCGGCGCACGCCACCCAGAGGAAGCACACGACCCAGCCGAGCGGGTCCCACTCGTCGCGGCCCTCGGAGAACAGCGTGAAGGCCAGCAGCGCGGGGGCCAGGCCGAAGGACACCAGGTCGGCCAGCGAGTCGAACTGCAGGCCGAAGGCGCTCACCGCGCCGACCAGCCGGGCGACGGCGCCGTCGGTGATGTCGAACAGCACCGACAGGCCGATGAGCACCGCGGCGAGGGTGTACTGGCCGCGGATGGACACGAGGATGGCGGCGAAGCCGCACATCATGTTGCCCAGGGTGAACAGGCTGGGCAGGGTCGCCAGCGCGCGCCGGCGGCTGCCGCGCACCGACCCGCGGACGAACTCGACCGTGGCCGTGCGCCGGGTGGGGGCCGGCCGCCCCTCTCCCGAGGCGGTACTGGGCACCGTCGGGCCCCTCAGCCCGCGGCGGGCCAGCGGGCGATGACGGTCTCCCCGCCGCGCACCCGCTGCCCCTTCCGCACGGTGAGCGTGCACCCGGCCGGGACGAAGACGTCCATCCGCGAGCCGAACTTCATCAGGCCGAACCGCTCGCCGGTGGCCAGCCGCTGGCCGACGCCGGTGCGCGTGACGATGCGGCGGGCCAGCACGCCGACCAGCTGCCGGAAGACGACGGTGCGCTCGCCCCCCGGGTGGTCCTCGCGCAGCCACAGCTCGCTGCGCTCGTTGCGGTGCGCCGACTCGGCGCGGTAGGCGGCCAGGAAGCTGCCCTTGCGGTAGGAGCTCTCCACCACCTCGCCGCGGTAGGGCGAGCGGTTGACGTGCACGTCGACCACGGAGAGGAACACGCTGACCTGCTGCCAGCCGCCCTCGGGCGCGGGCTCGGGCGCCACGCCCTCCTGCGGCTCGCCGGCGACCATCACCATGCCGTCGGCGGGGGAGAGGACGACGTCGGCCGGCGGTTCCTCGCGGTCGCAGGCGCGCTCGGGGTCCCGGAAGAACAGCACCATGTAGGCCGACAGGGCGAGGAACGGCCACGCGGCGAGCCGCGCCCAGCGGCGCCCGCGGGCCGCGCCGGCAGCGGCCAGCAGCGCGGCCGGGGCCAGGGGTCCGGTGATGAAGGGCCACCCGGCCCGGTCGATGCGCATCGAGGTCCGACGGTACCGGGGGCGCCCGTGCGGCCCGCCCACCCGCCGGGGAGGCCGGTGGGCGGGTCGCGGCGTCAGCTCGCGGGGGTCGCCACGTCGACCAGCCAGCGGATCCCGAACCGGTCGGTGACCTGGCCGAAGGTGTCGCCCCACACCTGCTTCTCCAGCGGGACGTCGACCTGGCCGCCCTCGGCGAGCTGCTCGAACCAGCGGGTCAGCGTCTCCGCGTCGTCCCCGGACAGCGAGACCGACACCTTGTTCGGCCCGCCGGCGTCGGGGTCGTGGCCGTCGGAGGCCATGAGCTCCAGGCCGTGCTCGGTGCGCAGGAAGGCGTGCATGACGCCGTCGGCGGGGAACCGGTCGCCGCCCCCGCCGACGTCGCCGAAGGTCATGACGTCGAGGTGCCCGCCGAAGACGGACCGGTAGAGCTCCATCGCCTCGCGGGCGTTGCCGGAGAAGTGCAGGTAGGGGTTGAGCCGGACGGCCATCGGGTCTCCTCGGGTCTGGGGGTGGCGGGGTGCAGACCGGCGGGTGTGGCGGGACTCATCGGTCCCGGGGACGCCGACGGCCGGTGGGCGAGGTGCCCACCGGCCGTCGGGACGTCGTGCCGCGAGATCAGGCCGCGGCCTTGGTCTCCCAGAAGATCTTGTCGATCTCGGCGATGTAGTCGAGCAGCTTCTGGCCCTCGGCCGGGTCCATGCTGCCCTTGCCGCCGGCGGCGCCGGCCTGCTTGGTGGCCTTGTTGAACAGCTCGTGCAGCTGCGGGTACTTCTCGAAGTGCGGCGGCTTGAAGTAGTCGGTCCACAGCACCCACAGGTGGTGCTTCACCAGGTCCGAGCGCTGCTCCTTGATGAGCACGCAGCGCTGCTTGAAGACCTCGTCGTCGCTGGCCTGGTACTTCTCCTGGATGGCCTTGACCGACTCGGCCTCGATGCGGGCCTGGGCCGGGTCGTACACGCCGCACGGGAGGTCGCAGTGCGCGGTGGCCTCGACGGCGGAGAACACGCGGCTGAACAGCATGCTCGCTCCTTCGTGTGTCGATCGATCGGGTCGTCTGCGACCCTACTCGCGGTGATCAGCCCCCGTCCCGCCGAGCGGCCGTTCCCACCGCTGCCCGCGGTGTGGGTGCTCGCGCGGGTCACCGGCCCCTCGATGACGCCGACCGTCCGGCACGGTGACCGGCTGCTGGTGCGCCGGTTGCGCCGCGGCCGGGCCCGGGTGGGCGACGTCGTGCTGGCCCGCTTCCCGGCCCGCCCGGACCTGCTGGTGGTCAAGCGGGTGCACCGGCTGCTCGACGGCGGCGCCGTCGACGTCCGCGGGGACAACCCGCTGGTGACCGACGACAGCCGGGCCTACGGGCCCGCGGTCGCCGTCGGCCGGGTCGTCCTCCGGCTGCACCCACGCCCCGGCCGGCTGGCCGCGGCCCCCGCGCTCTAGGCCCGGCGTCTAGGCACCGGCGCGCTGCTGGGCGTACCAGGCGCGGCACTCCTCCATCGTCGGCAGGATGCCCTGCTCGCGGGCCTGCGCCAGGGTGGGCGCGGCCCGGTCCTTGTCCGAGAGCCGGACCTCGACGTCGTCCGGCCACGGCAGGCCGAGCTCGGGGTCCATCGGTGAGACGCCGAACTCGCGGCCGGGGGAGTAGCCCGAGGAGACCAGGTAGGTGACCGACGAGCCGTCCTCGAGGGAGAGGAAGGCGTGGCCGAGGCCCTCGGCGAGGAAGACCGCGCGCGGCCTGTCCGCCTCCAGCAGGACGGCGTCGGAGACGCCGAAGGTGGGCGAGCCGACCCGGATGTCGACGACGACGTCGAGCACCCGCCCGGCCGGGCAGTACACGTACTTGGCCTGCCCCGGCGGCACCAGCGCGAAGTGCACACCGCGCAGCACGCCGCGCGCCGAGACGCTGTGGTTGGCCTGGGCCAGCGGCAGCGCCCACCCGGTGGCCCCGGCGACCACGTCGGCGCGGTACCACTCGGTGAACCGGCCCCGGTCGTCCCCGTGCGGCACCAGGTCGAGGACGTAGCTGTCCGGGACGGCGAGTTCTCGGATCTCCACGGCCGCACGGTAGCGAGCCCGGTGCCGCGCGTACGGGGTCGGCGGCCCGGCGACGGAGGTCACATCACTACCCTGTCGAGGCCATGAGCGCAGCGACGGGCTCCGCCGGGGACAGTGCCGACCGCTTCAGCGCGGACGCGGCGTTCGCCGTCCACGAGGGCGGCAAGCTCGCGGTACGGCCCACCCGGCCGATCGAGACCCGCGAGGACCTCGCGCTCACCTACACCCCGGGCGTCGCCCGCGTCTCCAGCGCCATCGCCGCGGAGCCTGCGCTGGCCCGCCGGTTCACCTGGGCGCCGCGGGTGGTCGCGGTCGTCTCCGACGGCACCGCCGTCCTGGGCCTGGGCGACATCGGCCCGGCCGCGGCGCTGCCGGTGATGGAGGGCAAGGCCTGCCTGTTCAGCGAGTTCGCCGGGCTGTCGGCGGTGCCGATCGTGCTGTCGACCACCGACGTCGACGAGATCGTCGAGGCCGTCGTCGCGATCGCGCCGTCGTTCGGCGGGATCAACCTCGAGGACATCAGCGCCCCGCGCTGCTTCGAGGTCGAGGACCGGCTGCGCGAACGGCTCGACGTCCCGGTCATGCACGACGACCAGCACGGGACGGCGATCGTCGTCCTCGCCGCGCTGCGCAACGCCGCGCGGGTCACCGGCCGCACGCCGGGCGACCTGCGGGTGGTGGTGGCCGGCGCCGGGGCGGCGGGCATCGCGTGCACGAGGATCCTGCTCGGGGCGGGCGTGGGCGACATCTGCGTCGCCGACTCCCGCGGGGTGCTGCACCCCGGCCGCGAGGATCTCACGCCGGTCAAGCGCTGGGTCGCCGAGAACACCAACCGGGCCGGGTACGCGAGCACGATGACCGGCGCGCTCGAGGGGGCCGACGTCTACCTCGGCCTGTCCGGCGGCTCGGTGCCCGAGGCGGCGATCGCGTCGATGGCGGCGGACTGCATCGTGTTCTCGCTGGCCAACCCGACGCCCGAGGTCGACCCGGACATGGCCGCGCGGTATGCGGCGGTCGTCGCCACCGGGCGCAGCGACCTGCCCAACCAGATCAACAACGTGCTGGCGTTCCCCGGCGTGTTCCGCGGCGCCATCGACGCCGGCGCCACGGCGATCACCGAGGAGATGAAGCTCGCCGCCGCCGAGGCGATCGCCGGCGTCGTCGGCGAGGACCTGGCACCCGGGTACGTCGTCCCCAGCCCGCTGGACCGGCGGGTGGCCACCGCGGTCGCCGAGGCCGTGTCCGCCTGCGTCCGCGAGCAGGGCGTCACCCGCTGAGCGCCTCCCGGCGCGGCCGGTAGACCAGGTCGAGGACGCCGGCGAGCAGCCGCTCGGCCACCGGGCGGGGGAGCGCGGCCACCAGGGCGTGCACCGGCGCCATCCGCTCGGGCAGCCGCCCGCCGCCGACGCCGGCGACCTCCAGCAGCGCGTCGACCTCGGCCACGGTGAGCGCGGCCGGGTCGATCGTCGCGGCGGCCGCGACCAGGTCCGGGTCGGCCACCGGCGGGGGCAGCGCCGCGGCCGCGCGGGCGGCGTCGGCCAGGTCGGCGAGCAGGGCGTCCACCCGGCCCGCCGTCGCGCCGGTGACGGTGAGGTGCAGCGTGGCCGGCAGGTCCGCGCCGCCGGGCTGGGCGAACGGCGGCTGGGGCTGCAGCAGCCAGCCCCGGGCGGTGGCCTCGTCGGCGAGGTTGAGCACGTCGACGCCGTCCGGGCCGTCCTGCGCCAGCGCGACCAGCGTGGCCACCGGCGTCCCGACCACCCGCAGCCCGGGGATCGCCGCCGCCCCCTCGGCGAGCGCGGCCGTGGCCGCCCGCGTGGCCCGCGCCAGCTCGGCGTACCCGTCCCGGCCCAGCCACCGGTGCACCGCCCAGGCGGCGGCCATCGGCCCGGCCGGGCGGGTGCCGGCCAGTGTCGGGTTGACCACCGGGTAGCCGGGCCAGCCGGCGGTGCTGAACCAGTGCCCCTGCCGCAGCTCGGGCTCCGCGGTGAGCAGCACCGAGACGCCCTTGGGTGCGTAGCCGTACTTGTGCAGGTCCACCGACAGCGAGGTCACGCCGGGCACCGACAGGTCGAAGGGCTCGGGGACGTCGTCGAGGAAGGGCAGTACCCAGCCGCCGATGCAGGCGTCCACGTGGCAGGGGACGCCCGCGGCGGCGGCCAGCGCGGCCACCTCGCCGACCGGGTCGAGCACGCCGTGCGGGTAGGACGGCGCGCTGACGACGACCAGCGCGGTCCGGGCGTCCAGCGCGGCCGCCACCGCCGACGGCAGCGCGCGGCAGGTGACCGGGTCGACGGCGACGTCGACGACCTCGAGGTCGAACAGGTGCGCGGCCTTGCGGAACGCGGCGTGCGCGGTGACCGGGAGCAGCAGCCGCGGCCGCCCGGTGCCGCCGCGTGCGCGCCACCGCTCGCGGGCGGCCAGCACCGCCAGCAGGCAGCTCTCGGTGCCGCCGCTGGTCACCGTGCCGACCGTCGCCGGGCCGCCGCCGAGCAGGTCGGCCGCCGCGCCCACCAGGTCGTCCTCGATGCGGGCGACGCTGGGGAAGGCGGTCGGGTCCAGCGCGTTGGTCCACTGGAACGCGGCCTGCGCGGCGGCGGCGAGGTCCTCGACGCCGGCGAGCCCGGAGTCGTAGACGTAGGCCATCGTCGAGCCCCCGTGGGTGGGCACGTCGCCGGCCTGCAGCGCGGTGAGCTCGGCCAGCACCTCCTGCGGCGTCACGCGGGGACCTCCTGGGGCCGGGCGGGGACGGGGTCGAGCCGGTAGCGGGCCAGCACCGGCAGGCCGGCGAGCACGAACAGCGCCGGGACGACGGTGAAGCCCAGCCGAACGGCGAGCACCGCGCCGCCGGACTGGACGGCGTCGCCGCCGGTGGAGGAGACGTAGCCGGCCGCGGCGAGCAGCAGGCCGAGCAGGCCCGGACCGACGGCGAGGCCGAGCGTCTCGGCCGCCGTCCACACGCCGGTGAAGACGCCGGCCCGCCGCCGCCCGGACGCGGCCTCGTCGGCGGCGACGACGTCGGGCAGCATCGCCAGCGGGAACATCTGCATGCCGGCGTAGCCGACGCCGACCAGGACCACGAGCGCGACCGCGACCCCGGTGCCGCCGGTGCCGACCAGCGCGAGCGCAGCGGCGCCGGCCGCGAACAGGACCGAGGACACCAGCAGCCCGGTCCGCTTGCCCAGCCGCCGGCTCACCCGCAGCCACAGCGGCATGACGAGGATCGCGGGCCCGACCAGCGCGGCGAACAGCACCGAGCCGGCCGCGGGGTCGCCGAGCACGTGCTCGGAGTAGTAGGGGACGCCGGCCAGCATCACGCCGATCCCCAGCGCCTGGACGACGAAGCCGGTGAGCAGCACCCGGAACGGCCGGGACCGCCAGGCGACGACGAGCGTGGCGCCCAGCCGCCCCTCGCTCCCGACGCGGGTGAGGGTGGGCGCCCGGCGCGTGCCGGCGACCGCGCCGAGCATCCCGGCGGCCAGCAGCACCGCGACGAACACCGCCATCGCCAGGTGCCCGGCGCGCCCGCCGCCGGCCAGGTCGACCACCGCGGGCGCCCCCGCGCCGGCGAGCAGGATGCCCAGCGCCAGCGCGGCCACCCGCCAGGACATGAGCGTCGACCGCTCGCCCGGGTCGTCGGTGATCTCGGCCGGCTGGGCCACGTAGGGCACCTGGAAGCAGCCGTAGGCGGTCGCCGCGAGCAGGAAGGTCACCGCCACCCACGCCGCGGCCGCCGCCGGCGGGGCGCCGGGGCCGGCGAACACGAGGACGAACAGCGGCGGCAGGGCGAGCCCGCCGGCCAGCATCCACGGCCGCCGCGGCCCCCAGCGGCCCGTCGTCCGGTCCGAGCGGCTGCCGATCCACGGGTTGAGCAGCACGTCCCAGGCCTTGGGCGCGAACACCACCAGCCCGGCCAGCCCGGCGGCGACGCCGAGCTCGTCGGTCAGGTAGTGGAGCAGCAGCAGGCCGGGCACCGTGCCGAAGGCCGCCGTCCCGATCGAGCCGAGGGCGTAGCCGAGGTGGGTGCCCCGCGACAGGCGCGGTGCGACGGCGGTCACAGCGGGGGACCGTAGCCGCCGTCGGCGCGGCGCGGTCTCGGAATCCTCCGCGCTGTCCACCGATGAGGGGTGTCCACCGATGAGGGAGGAGCCGCCGGGCGGTCTTCCCCCGTGTGGCCCCGCGACGGCGGCGGGCCCCGCCCACCCAGGAGGCGACCATGGACCCCGACCCGAGCACCGCTCCCGCTCCCGAGGCCCGCGCGGCGGCGCTGCGCACCCTCGACCGGCTCGTCGGCACCTGGACCGTCTCGGGCCCCGGCGGCCCGCGCGGCGAGGTCCGCTACGAGTGGATGGACGGCGGCAACTGGCTGGTCCAGCACGTGGACCTGCGCGGCGAGGACCCCACCCGCGGGGTGGAGTACATCGGCTGGGACGAAGGCACCG
Source organism: Geodermatophilus sp. SYSU D00879 (assembly GCF_054050375.1). Taxonomy (NCBI): domain Bacteria; kingdom Bacillati; phylum Actinomycetota; class Actinomycetes; order Geodermatophilales; family Geodermatophilaceae; genus Geodermatophilus; species Geodermatophilus sp. SYSU D00879. Next base: position 243,939 of record NZ_JBJGZF010000002.1, on the reverse strand, counting down.
GCGAGCTGCGGTCGCACTGGTTCGGCACCGGCGGGGAGCTGCTCGAGTACACCTACCGGCTCGAGGGCGACGTCCTGCGGATCTGGTTCGGCGGCACCGACTCCCCGGCCCGCTACGAGGGGCGCTTCAGCCCCGACGGCACGGTCAACGAGGGCGCGTGGCGGTGGCCCGGCGGCGGCTACGGGTCCACGATGACACGGGCCGGCTGACCTCAGCCCAGCACGGTCTCCGCGCAGTCCCCGAGGTCCTCCGGGGAGGTCGCCGCGGGGCAGTCCAGCCGCAGCCAGTCGCCGGTGCCGAACCGGTCGCGGCTGCCGTCGACGAACACCTCCAGGCCGGGGACGCCGGGCCGGGCGCGGTACCAGCCGGTCACCGGGTCGCCCTCAGTGGTGGGGCGGGTGACCTCCAGCTCCGCCCCGCCGGCGGTTCCGCCGGCGGCCAGGCAGGCCAGGGCGTCCGCGGCGACCCGCTCGCCCTGGCCGAGGTCCTGCACCGGGCAGGACGGCAGCGCGGCGCGGCCGGTGAACGCCTGCGGGGTCCCGGCCTGCGGGGTGCCGGCGGACGGCGTGCACCCGGCGCACGCGAGGGCCACCAGCAGCGCACCGACGCGGGTCACGCGCCGAGCATGGCGCGCGGGGGTCTCGGCGCGGTCTCAGCCGCCGAGGGTGACCAGGTCGGCCAGGTAGGGGTCCAGGGCCTCGCGGGCGCCGGTGTTGGCGTAGACGAACCACACCGCCACGCCGAGGAACAGCGGTGCCAGCACCGCCTTCTCCAGCGTCGTCCCGGTGCGCATCGGGGTGAGCGCGAGCCGGCGGCGCTTGGCCAGCCACAGCACCGGCAGCGGCACGCCCTGCTTGGTGATGAGGTCGCCCGCGATGTGCGTGAGGACGCCGAGCCCGACCGCGTACGGCAGCCACGTGGGCTGCGGGATGTGGGCCAGCAGCAGCCAGGCGCCGCCGAAGGAGAGCAGCAGGTTCCCGACGACGGTGTTCTCCGCCCGGCCGGGGATGACGAAGTGCAGCGCCCGCAGCGCCAGCCCGATCCCCAGCGCCATGACCAGGAGGCTGGACCAGAACACGCCGGCCGCGGCCAGGGCCAGCGCGCCGAACGCGAGCGGCGCGAGCACGGCGTCGTGGGTGCCCCAGCGGTGCCCGCCGGCCAGCCGGCCGATCGCGCCGGAGGGCACGTCGGTCACCGGCCCCCACATGTCCGAGACCGTCGAGCCGGAGTGGTCGAGGTCGGGCAGCATGGCGAACCCGCCGACGGCGGCGACCCACGCGACCTGGGCGACGGTGCCCTCGACGGGCGCCCAGGGCAGGGTCGCCGCGCCGGCCGCGAGTCCGGACAGGGCGTGCGAGTGACCGAGCACGGACACAGCGTGCCGTCGTCCGCGGCCCGGCCGGCGCAGGCGCGCCCCGCGCCGACGAACCGTGGCCCCCTCGCAGGATCCGGCCCCGAGCGTGCGAGGGGCCGGATCCTGCGAGGGGGTCCTTCCTCAGTCGTCGTCGTCGACGTCGTCGGTGCCGCCGCGCGCCAGCCACGTGGCCAGCCGCTCGATCGGCACCTCGAAGTCGGGGTGCTGGTCGACGAAGGCCTGCAGCTGGTCGGCCAGCCAGGCGAGGGTCACCTGCTCCTCGCCCCGCCGGTCGGCCAGCTCCTCCAGGCCGCGGTCGGTGAAGTACACGGTCAGCCGGCGAACGCCTGCGCGATGAGCTCCTTCTGCTCCACCTCGTGCACCTTCGCCGAGCCGACCGCCGGGCTGGCCGAGGCCTTCCGGCTGACCCGCCGCAGCGTCCGCCCGCCGAGGTGCTCGGGCAGGTTGAGCGCCATGAACGACCAGGCGCCCATGTTCGCCGGCTCCTCCTGCACCCAGACCAGGTCCTGCGCGTTCGGGTAGCGGCCGACCGCCTCGGCGATCTGCTCGGCCGGCAACGGGTAGAGCTGCTCGACCCGCAGGATCGCGGTGTCCGCGCGGCCCTCGTTCTCCCGCTGCGCGAGCAGGTCGTAGGCGACCTTGCCGCTGCACAGCAGCACCCGGCGCACCGCGGCGTCGTCGAGCGGCTCGCCGCCGACGCCCGGGTCGCCGAGCACCGGGCGGAAGCCCTCGTCGGTGAAGTCCGCGACCGGGCTGACCGCCGCCTTGGCCCGCAGCAGCGACTTCGGCGTGAACACGACCAGCGGCCGGTGCACGTCGGAGAGCGCCTGCCGGCGCAGCAGGTGGAAGTAGTTGCCCGGCGTCGAGCAGTTGGCGACGGTCATGTTGTTCTCGGCGCACAGCTGCAGGAACCGCTCGATGCGGCCGCTGGAGTGGTCCGGGCCCTGACCCTCGAGGCCGTGCGGCAGCAGCATGGTGACGCCGGAGCGCTGCCCCCACTTGGCCTCGCCGGAGGAGATGAACTCGTCGATGACCATCTGCGCGCCGTCGACGAAGTCGCCGAACTGCGCCTCCCAGAGGACCAGCGCCCTGGGGTTGGCCACCGAGTAGCCGTACTCGAAGCCCAGCGCCGCGTACTCGGACAGCAGCGAGTCGTAGACGAAGAACTTCGCCTGGTCCTCGGCCAGGTGCGCCAGCGGCGTGTACTCGGCGGCGGTCTCCCGGTCGATGAGCACCGAGTGGCGCTGCACGAACGTGCCGCGGCGGGAGTCCTGACCGGCCAGCCGCACCGGCACGCCCTGCATGAGCAGCGACCCGAACGCCAGCAGCTCGCCCATCGCCCAGTCGATGCCGCCCTCGCTGACCATCGCCGCGCGCCGCTCGAGCAGTCGCTGGAGCTTCGGGTGCGGGGTGAAGTTCGGCGGCAGCGAGACGTGCGCGTCGCCGATCGCCTTCATCACCTCGGGGGTGATCGCGGTGGCGACGGCCGAGACCTGCTGGGCCGGCTGGTCCATGACCGGCTGCGGCTTCGGGGTCTCGGTGGCGTCGTGGGTCTCGGCGAAGGCCCGCTCCAGCTGGTCGCGGTAGTCCTTCAGGGCCTCCTCGGCCTCGGCCAGCGTGATGTCGCCGCGGCCGACCAGCGCCTCGGTGTACAGCTTCCGGACCGAGCGCTTGCGGTCGATGATGTCGTACATCAGCGGCTGGGTCATCGACGGGTCGTCGCCCTCGTTGTGCCCGCGGCGGCGGTAGCAGACGAGGTCGATGACGACGTCCTTCCTGAACGCCTGCCGGTACTCGACGGCCAGCCGGGCCACGCGCACGCACGCCTCGGGGTCGTCGCCGTTGACGTGGAAGACCGGCGCGTTGACCATCCGCGCGACGTCGGTCGAGTAGAGGCTCGAGCGGGCCGCGGCCGGGCTGGTGGTGAAGCCGACCTGGTTGTTGATGACCACGTGCACGGTGCCGCCGGTGCGGTAGCCGCGCAGCTGGGACAGGTTCAGCGTCTCCTGGACGACGCCCTGGCCGGCGAACGCGGAGTCGCCGTGCAGCAGGACCGGCAGGACGGTGAAGCCCTGCTCGCCCTTGTCGATCATGTCCTGCTTGGCGCGGGTGATGCCCTCGAGGACCGGGTTGACCGTCTCCAGGTGCGAGGGGTTGCTGGCCAGCGAGACGGCGATCTCGGCACCCGGCTTGAACGGGTTCTCGAAGGTGCCCTCGGCGCCGAGGTGGTACTTGACGTCGCCCGAGCCCTGGACCGTGCCGGGGTCGATGTTGCCCTCGAACTCGCCGAAGATCTTCGAGTAGCTCTTGCCCAGGACGTTGGCCAGGACGTTGAGCCGGCCGCGGTGGGCCATGCCGATCGCGACCTCGTCGAGGCCGTGGTCGGTTCCGGCGATGAGGACCTCGTCGAGGATCGGGATGACCGACTCGCCGCCCTCGAGGCTGAACCGCTTCTGGCCGACGTACTTGGTCTGCAGGAAGGTCTCGAACGCCTCAGCGGCGTTGAGCCGGCCGAGGATGTGCTTCTGCTTCTCCCGGTCGGGCTGCTCGGCCTTGAGCTCGATGCGCTTCTGCAGCCACTCGCGCTCCTCGGGGTCGGTGATGTGCATGTACTCCACGCCGACGGTGCGGCAGTAGGAGTTGCGCAGCACGCCGAGGATGTCGCGCAGCGGCATGACCTTCTCGCCGACGAACCCGCCGACGGGGAAGGGCCGGTCGAGGTCCCACAGCGTGAGGCCGTGCTGGAGGATGTCCAGGTCGGGGTGGCTGCGGACCTTGAACTCGAGCGGGTCGGTGTCGGCCATGAGGTGGCCGTTGCGCCGGTAGGACTCGATGACCTCGATGACCCGGGCTTCCTTGTCGATCTGCCCCTCGCGGCTCACCCGCACGTCCGGCATCCAGCGCACCGGCTCGTAGGGGAGGCGCAGCGACCGGAAGACCTCGTCGTAGAAGCCGTCCTCACCGAGCAGCAGCTGGTGCAGCCGGCGCAGGAAGTCGCCGGACTCGGCGCCCTGGATGATCCGGTGGTCGTAGGTCGAGGTCAGCGTGATGATCTTCGAGACGCCGAGCTCGGTCAGCGCCTCGGGGCTCATCCCCTGGAACTCGGCCGGGTACTCCATCGCGCCGACGCCGATGATCGCGCCCTGGCCGGCGGTCAGCCGCGGCACCGAGTGGACGGTGCCGATCGTGCCCGGGTTGGTCAGGCTGATCGTGGTGCCGGAGAAGTCCTCGAGGGTCAGCTTGCCGGCGCGGGCGCGGCGGATGACGTCCTCGTAGGCGCCCCAGAACTGGGCGAAGTCCATCTCCTCGGCGGCCTTGATCGAGGCGACGACGAGCGAGCGGGAGCCGTCGGCCTTGGGCAGGTCGATGGCCAGGCCGAAGTTGACGTGCTCGGGCTGCACCAGGGTCGGCTTGCCGTCGACCTCGGCGAAGGCCGCGTTCATGTTCGGGAAGTCGTCCAGCGCCCGGACCAGCGCGTAGCCGATCAGGTGGGTGAACGAGACCTTCCCGCCGCGCGAGCGCTTCAGGTGGTTGTTGATGACGATGCGGTTGTCGGCCAGCAGCTTGGCCGGCACCGCGCGCACGCTGGTCGCCGTCGGCACGGTGAGCGAGGCGTTCATGTTCTTGACGACGCTGGCGGCGGCGCCGCGCAGCGGCGTGCGCTTCGGTCCGTCGGCGGTGGCCGCGGCCGGCTTCGCGGCGGCCGGGGCCGGCTTCGCCGGGGCGGGCGCGGCCTTGGCCGTCTGGTCGGCTCGGTCGGCGGCCTGGTCGACCACGGTGGCCTCCGTGCGCTCGGGGACCGGGGTGGACCGCGCAGGCGCCGGGGACGGCGCCGCCGGGGCGGCGGCCGCGGGAGCCGAGGCGGCGGCGTCGGCGGCGGCCGGGCGCGCGGGGGAGGCCGCCGCGGCGGCGGGCTCGGGCTGCGCGGCGGCGCCGTTGCCGGCGGCCGGCGCCTGCTCACGGTCGTCGCTCGCGGCGACCGGGCTGCCCGGCCGGTAGTCGGCGAAGAACTCGTGCCAGGCCTGGTCCACGCTGGACGGGTCGGCGAGGTACTGCTGGTACATCTCCTCGACCAGCCACTCGTTGGTGCCGAAGCCCGCCACCGCGGAGGAGGACGAGGTGGTGGACGGCCGGGATGAGTTGTCGCGTGACACGGGGCGAGTGCCTTCTTCGTCGTCGGTGGACGTCGCTGGACCGGGGTTGGAGTCTACGCCCGTCCGGTTCTCCGGAACCGCGCGGAGCAGGCCGTCTGCATCCCGGACGCCGCTGGTCGGGGGCCGGTCAGTCGGTGGCGCCGGAGGCGACGAGCAGGTCGACGAGCGCGTCGCGGGCGCCCGCCTGACCAGCGTCGCGCCGGTGCCGGGCCGCCGCGACCCGGCCGATGTCGAGGGCGCTGGCGCCGTCGCTGGTGGTCGCGTTGACGTCGGCCCCGGCGGCCAGCAGCAGCCGCACGACCTCGGGCGCGTCGTCGCCCGGGCCGGCCGCGACCGCCTCGTGCAGCGCCGTGCGGCCGGTGTCGGGGTCCCGGCGGGCGACGGTGGCGCCCGCGTCGAGCAGGACGCGGACCAGGTCCGGGCGGCCGGCGGCGGCCGCCGCGGCGAGCGCGCCGCCGTCGGGGTCGGCGCCGCGGTCGAGCAGCAGGCGCAGCGTGCCCGCCGCCCCGCCGGCGGCGGCCAGCGTCAGCAGGTCCCAGCCGCCGGCGGGATCGGTCAGCGGCGCCCCGGCGTCGAGCTCGGCGGCGAGCCGGCCGGTGTCGTCGAGGTAGGCGGCGGCCGCGGCGTCGACGGCCGCACCGAGCCCGGTGAGGACCGGCACCAGCTGCGGGGCGTGCTCGACGGCGACGTGCAGCGGCGTGCGGCCGGACTCGGTGCGCGCGGCGAGGTCGGCGCCGGCCCCGACCAGCACCTCGACCACGTCCGTCCGGCCCTGCGCGACGGCCAGGTGCAGCGGCGTCCAGCCGCCGTCGCCGTCGTGCTCGACCGCGCCGGTCAGCAGCCGCGGCGCCTCGGTGACGGCGCTGCGGACGGCCTCGGCGTCGCCGTCGGCCACCAGCCGGCCCAGGCGCTGCACGGTCATGCGGGTGGTCATGCGGGAGGACCTCTCGGTGCGGGGTCGGGGAGGCCGGCGCCGGCTAGCCGACGTCGCGGCGGACGGCGAGGAAGGTGCCGAGCAGGGCCGCCAGCAGACCGTAGCCGAGCAGCAGCAGGCCGCCCTGCCACCGCTCCAGCAGCTCCGGGGCCTGGAAGGTGGCCGTCAGCGCCTCCAGCGCACCGCCGGGCAGCCACTTGTAGGCGGGGGCCGTCGCCGGGACCGACCGGATGATCGGCTCGACGACGAACAGGTAGACCAGCGCCCCGACGATCGCGCCCACCTGGTTGCGCAGCAGCGCGCCGACGCCCACGCCGATGACGGCGTAGACGACCAGCGCCAGCCCGCTGGAGGCCAGGACCCGCAGGTTGTCCCCGGACAGCGACGGCGCGGTCCCGCGGGCGCCGGCGTAGAGGGCGACGACGGCGTAGTTCACCGCCAGGACCAGCAGCGCGAAGGGCACCGCCGCCAGCGCGTACGAGACCAGCTTGGCGACGACGACGCGCCCCCGCGCCGGGGTGGTCAGGAACGTCGGCGTCGCGGTCCGGTGCCGGTACTCCTGGGTCATCCCGATGATCCCGAGGATCAGGAAGAGCACGGTCACGTTCGCCGCCGTTGCCAGCGCGAGCTGCTCGTACTGCTCCGAGCCGACCGGGGGCAGCCCGGCCTCGGCGTCGCCGGCGAACGCGGTGAACAGGACGGCGAAGCCGGCGACCATCACGCACGACCCGAGCAGCAGGCCGATCCACACGCGCGTGGTGAACAGCTTGGTCCACTCGGCGCGCACCAGCGCGGTCATCGGGCGGCTCCCTCGGCGGTCACGGCGGTCGGGTCGGCGGCGTACTGCTCCTGGCCCGCGGTGAGCCGGAAGTAGAGGTCCTCGAGGCCGGTGGTCTCGGCGCGCAGCTCGTGCAGCTCCACCCCGGCGGCGAAGGCGCGGGCGCCGACGTCGGCGGTCGTCGTCCCGGTCACGGTGACCAGGCCGTCGTCGGAGCGGGTGGCGGCGATGCCTGCCCCGGCGAGGACGGCGGCCAGCCGGTCGGCCTCGGGGCTGCGGGCGAGCACGCTGCCACCGGACGCCCCGGCGCGCAGCTCGGCGATCGAGCCCTGCCGCACCAGCCGGCCGGCGCCGACGATGACCACCCGGTCGGCGGTCTGCTCCACCTCGGCGAGCAGGTGGCTGGAGACGAGGATCGTGCGGTCCTCGTCGTGCGCCAGGTGCCGCAGGAACCCGCGCAGCCAGAGGATGCCCTCGGGGTCCAGCCCGTTGGCCGGCTCGTCGAGCACGAGCACCGACGGGTCGCCGAGCAGCGCCGTCGCCAGCGCGAGCCGCTGCCGCATGCCGAGGGAGTAGCCGCCGGCGCGGCGGCGCCCGGCGGCGGTCAGCCCGACCCGCTCGAGCGCCTCGTCGGCGCGGGAGACCGGCAGCCCGGCGGCGCGGCAGTACACGCGCAGGTGGTCGCGGCCGGAGCGGGCGGGGTGGAACGCGGTCTCGAGGACGGCGCCGACGGTGCGCACCGGCTCGCGCAGGGCCGCGTACGGGACGCCGTTGAAGGTCGCGGTGCCGGCGTCGGGCGTGACGAGCCCGAGCACCATCCGCAGCGTCGTCGTCTTGCCCGCGCCGTTGGGGCCGAGGAAGCCGGTCACCGAGCCCGGCTCCACGGTGAAGCCGAGGTCGGAGACGGCCCGCACGGAGCCGAAGGTCTTGCTCAGGCCGGACACCTCGACCCGCACCGGTCCCGGGCGTCCGGGGGTCGCGCTGGTCATGGTCCTCCTCGCCGTCGGGTCCCCGTGCGCCCGCCATCCTGGCCCACGCCGGGGACGCTGCCGAGGGCCCGGGGGGACGGCGCGCCACCGGTCGTGTCCCGGCAACCCGCCGTCCACCAGCCGTTTCCCGCGGCAGCCCGATCGGGTGCCCGGCCCGTGACCGGCGGCACAGCGGCGCGGCGCGATCACTACAGTGCGCGCCGTGAGCGCGTATCGGACGGTCGTGGTCGGGACCGACGGCTCGGAGTCCTCGCTGCGCGCGGTGGCGCGGGCCGGTGCCCTCGCCGGCGCCTGCGGGGCGACGCTCGTCGTGGCCTGCGCCCACCTGCCCACGGAGGAGGACGACCGGGAGCTGTCCCGGGCCCAGGACGTGCTGGGGGACGAGGCCTACCAGGTGGTGGGCGCCAACCCGGCCGAGGAGACCGTGCGGCAGGCCGGCGAGGTGGCCCTGAAGGCGGGCGCCGGCGACGTGCGCACCGTCGCCGTCCTCGGGTCCCCGGTGGAGGCGCTGCTCGACGTCGTCCGGCGCGAGGACGCCGACCTGCTGGTGGTCGGCAACCGCGGGCTCAACGGCATCCGGGGCCGGCTGCTGGGCTCCGTGCCGGCCGACGCCACGCGCCGCGCGGCCTGCGACGTGCTCGTCGTCCACACGACGGGCTGACCCGGGGGGCGGACGTGGACCCCGGATCCGGCCCGGACCGCGACGCCGTCCGGGCGGCGCTGGAGCGGCTGCTGCTCGGCGGCCCGCGCCGGCTGACGCGGCTGGAGGTGGCCGCGGCCGCGGGCATGCCGCCCGAGCGGACCCAGCGGCTGTGGCGCGCGCTGGGCTTCCCCGACGTCGCCGACGACGACCCCGCCTTCACCCTCGCCGACGTCGGGGCGCTGGGGACCCTGTCGGCGCTCATCGACTCCGGCTTCGTCGACCCCGACACCGAGGCCTCGATCGCCCGGGCCACCGGGCAGGCGCTGTCGCGGCTGGCAGACTGGCAGACCGACCTGCTCGCCGACGTCCTCACCCGGCAGGCCCGGGAGCTCGGCCCGGAGGCCGTCGACCCGGTCGCCGCGGCCGACGTGCTGCTGCCGCTGCTGGCCCGCACCCAGGACTACGTGTGGCGCCGGCACCTCGCGGCCAACATCGACCGGGTGCTGGCGACCGGCGAGCCCGGCGACCGCCGCGAGCTCGCCGTCGGGTTCGCCGACCTGGTCGGCTACACCACCCGCTCCCGCGGCATGGCCGCCCGCGAGCTCGGCGCGATGGTCGAGGCGTTCGAGGCGACCGCGACCGAGGTCATCGCCCGCTCGCACGGCCGGGTGGTCAAGACCGTCGGCGACGGCGTCCTCTACACCGCCGCCTCCGCCGTCGACGCGGTGGAGATCGGGCTGACCCTGCCCGAGGCGTGGGACGCCCCCGACCGGCCGCAGCTGCGGGTCGGCGCCGCCTACGGCACGGTGCTCACCCGGCTCGGCGACGTCTACTCGCCGGTGGTCAACCTGGCCAGCCGGCTGACCTCGGTCGCCCGGCCCGGGACGGTGCTGGTCGACCGCGAGCTCGCCCGCCGGCTGCGCGGACACCCGCGGTACCGGGTGCGGCCGCTGCGCCGGGTGTCGGTGCGCGGCTACGACCACCTCCGGCCGTGGCTGGTCCGCCGCCGGCCGGTGGGGGAGGAGGACAACGCGCTCGAGGCGATGCTCGACGAGATGGCCGACGAGGTGCTCGCCCGGGACCACGACGAGGACCTCGACGAGGACCTCGACGAGGACCTCGACGCCGAGGCGGGCGACGGCGCGGACGACGGGAACGCGCGCGACGCCTGACCGGGCCGCGCGCTACCGTGGGCCCGTGCTGTGACCCCGGAACGACGTCGACCCGACCGATCCGTCCTCCCGGGAGCACCTCCATGAGCGCCACCCTCGTCGCGCGCGGCCTGGCCGCCGGCCACGGCGCGCGCGTCCTCTTCTCCGGCCTCGACCTCGTCGTCGCGCCCGGTGACGTCGTCGGCCTGGTCGGCGTCAACGGCGCCGGCAAGTCCACGCTGCTGCGCACGCTGGCCGGCGAGCTGCCCGCCGGCTCCGGCTCGGTCACGCTGAGCCCGCCGACGGCCACCGTCGGGCACCTCCCGCAGGAGCGCGACCGCCGCGAGGGCGAGACCGTCGCCGCCGCGCTGGCCCGCCGCACCGGCGTCACCGCCGCGCAGGCGGCCCTCGACGCCGCCACCGCCGACCTCGCCGACGGCCGCCCCGGCGCCGACGACGCCTACGCCGAGGCACTGGAGCGCTGGCTGGCCCTGGGCGGTGCCGACCTCGACGAGCGGCTCGAGCAGGTCCTCGCCGAGGTCGCCCCCGGCGTCGACCCGGGCGCCCCGATGCCGGCGCTGTCCGGCGGCCAGGCGGCGCGGGTCGGGCTGGCCGCGCTGCTGCTGTCCCGCTACGACGTGCTGCTGCTCGACGAGCCGACCAACGACCTCGACCTGGCCGGCCTCGACCAGCTCGAGCGCTTCGTCACCGGCAACCGGTCCGGCATCGTCGTGGTCAGCCACGACCGCGAGTTCCTCAGCCGCACCGTCACCCGGGTCGTCGAGCTCGACCTCGCCCAGCAACTCGTCCGCGTCGTCGACGGCGGCTACGAGGCCTACCTCGCCGAGCGCGAGGTGGCCCGCCGGCACGCGCGCGAGGAGTACGAGGAGTACGCCGAGACCAAGGCCGAACTCGAGGCGCGGGCCCGCATGCAGCGCAACTGGCTGGCCAAGGGCGTCCGCGACGCGGTGAAGAAGCAGAAGGACCCCGACAAGTTCATCAAGGCACACAACCGGGCGACGGCGGAGAAGCAGGGGGCCAAGGCCAAGCAGACGGAGCGGCGGCTGGAGCGGCTGGAGGTGGTCGAGGAGCCCCGCAAGGAGTGGGAGCTGCGGATGACCATCGCCGCGGCGCCGCGCGCCGGGGCCGTCGTCGCCACCCTGCGCGACGCCGTGGTGCGCCGCGGGGACTTCACCCTCGGGCCGGTGGGCCTGCAGGTCGACTGGGGCGACCGGGTGGCGATCACCGGGCCCAACGGCGCGGGCAAGACGACTCTGCTCGGCGCGCTGCTGGGCCGGGTGCCGCTGGACTCCGGTGCCGCCTCGCTCGGCCCGGCGGTGCGGCTCGGCGAGGTCGACCAGGCCCGCGGGCTGTTCACCGGCGACCGGCGGCTGCTCGACGCCTTCGCCGCCGAGGTGCCCGACTGGCCCACCGCCGAGGTGCGCACCCTGCTGGCCAAGTTCGGCCTCACCGCCGAGCACGTCCTGCGCGCCGCGGCCACCCTCTCGCCGGGGGAGCGCACCCGCGCGGCGCTGGCGCTGCTGCAGGCCCGCGGGGTGAACGTGCTCGTCCTCGACGAGCCGACCAACCACCTCGACCTGCCGGCGATCGAGCAGCTGGAGTCGGCGCTGGCCGCCTACCCGGGCACGCTGCTGCTGGTCACCCACGACCGCCGGATGCTCGAGGCGGTGGCCACCACCCGGCGGATCACCGTCGACGGCGGCCGGGTCAGCGAGAGCTGACCCCGGCCGGGAGGTCCCCGGCCCCGGGAGGACCGGGGCGTCTCAGGCGCGGGCGCCGGTCCTCTCCGCGACGTCGGCCAGGGCCCGGGCCAGCTCGTCCGGCGCGGACAGCGCGGCGAAGTGCGCCAAGGGCAGGCGGACCAGCCGGTCGGCCCGGGCGGCCATCGCCTCCTGGGCCGGGACCGGGATGCTGCTGTCGGACTCCTGGGCGCACACCAGTCACGTCGTCGGGTGGCCGCGTTCGGGCGCGGTGCTCGGCGTCGTGTAGGCAGCGGTGGACTGCAGGACGAGCCGGTCGCGGAGGGCGGTCGCCTGTTCCCGGGAGAGGTCGGCGCAGAGCGCCTCCCGGACCGTGTCGACGTCGCGGCTGACCGCCAGCGAGCCGTCGTCCCGCGGCTCGATCCAGGACGGGAGCGAGTCCTTGCCCGCGAGGTCCAGCAGTGACTGGCCGCGCTGCGGCCAGAAGGCGGCGACGTAGACGCTGTGCCGCACCCGGGGGTCGTCGGCCGGCTCCGTGATGACCATGCCGCCGTAGGAGTGCGCGACCAGCACGACCGGCTCGTCGACGCCGGCGAGGACCTGGCGGACGTGGTCCACGTCGGAGCGGAGGTCACCCAGCGCGGCGGGATCGGTCCCGGCGCTGGGCATCTGGTCGACGATCGTCACCCGGTGGCCGAGGTGCTCCAGGCGGCGGGCGACGCCGTCCCACACCCAGCCACCGCCCCAGCTGCCGTGCACGAGGAGGTGGTGAGCCATCCCCGGAGGATGCGCCGGCCCCCACGACCGCGCCGGCTCCCGGGCCCGGGGAGCCGGGCCTCGGACGTGCAGCCCCCCGGGGTGTCCGAGCCCTGACCCCCTGGGCCCGGGCGGGCTGCGCGGGGGCTCGACCGGGCCGCCGTCCCGGTGCGGACCGTCCGGCTCGGCCGCGGGCGGCTCAGCTGAGGTCCTGACCCAGCGCCTCGTCCAGACCGACCGTGGCCATGCCCGACCAGGTGTCGTCGACGTGGTGGGCCAGCACCATGAGGTCGCGCAGCTGCCCCTCCCGGTCCCGGATGTGGTCGCGCAGCAGCGCCTCGCCGGTGAAGCCGAGGTCGGTGAACAGCGCCAGCGCCGCGCCCTGCTCGGCGACCACCTCCACGACCAGCTTCGCCAGCCCGTCGCCGACCGCCGTCACCAGCGCCTGCCGGGCGAGCTGCCGGCCCAGGCCCTCGCCCCGGCGGGTGGGGGAGACGACCAGCCGCACCTCCCCGACGTGCGAGGACCAGCCGGGCAGCGGGCGCACCGCGACGTACCCGGCGACCTCGTCCCCGTCCAGCGCCACGAACCGCCGTCCGCCCGCGGACCCGGACGCCCAGGACCGGACGACGTCGGGGTCGGTGACCTCCTCCTCGATGAAGGTCAGGTCGCCCTCGGGCAGGCCCGCGAAGAAGCGCAGCAGCGCGTCGCAGTGCGCCGACTCCAGTTCGACGACCTCCACGGTCAGTCCTCCCCGATCTCGTCGCTGCGCTTCTTCAGGAAGCCGATGATCTCCGGCACCGTCGTCTTCGCCGCCGTCCGCCCCACGACCAGGCCCATGTGCCCTGCGTTGAGCCGCAGCTCGTGCTTGTCCTCCGAGCCGACCAGGTCGATCAGCGGCGCGGTCGCGTCCGGCGGGACGATGTGGTCGCGGTCGGCACGCACGGTGAGGAACGGCAGCCGGATGTCCGACAGGTGCACCGGGTCCCCGGCGACGGTCAGCCGGTCGGTGACCATCCCGTTGTCGCGCACCAGCATCTGCACCGTCTCGCGGGCGGCCGCGCCGGGGAACGGGATGTGGTCGTCGGACCAGCCGGTCATCGCCTGGTAGGCCGCCACGTACTCGTCGTTCCAGAGCCGCTCCCACAGCGTCACGTACCGGGTGACCTCGGAGGTGGGGGTGAGGGTGCGGAACCCCTGCACGACGACCCGCGGCGGCACGTTGCCGTCCTCGTCGACCACGTCGTCGACGTCGAGGCCGCCGCGGAAGACCTCGGCCATCGGCCCCATCTCGGTGAAGTCGACCGGGGTGGCCAGCACGGTGAGGCTGCGGACCGGGGCGTCGGGGTGGTGGGCGGCGTAGAGCAGCGTCAGGTTGCCGCCGAAGCAGTAGCCGAACAGGTTGACCTCGTCGGCGCCGGACAGCTCGCGCACCCGCTCGACGGCGGCGGGGATGTAGTCGTCGACGTAGTCCTCGAGCCGGTTCTGCGCGTCCCGCGCGTCGGGCTCGCCCCAGTCGACCATGTAGACGTCGAACCCCGCGTCGAGCAGCTGCTCGACGAAGGAGTTCCCCGGCGTCAGGTCGAGGATGTAGCTGCGGCTGATCAGGCTGAACACGATCAGCAGCGGCGGCGAGTACCTGACCTTGTCGCTGCGGTAGTGCCACAGCTGGGTGCGGCCGCGCTCCCAGACGACGTCCTTCGGGGTGAGCCCGACGCCGGGCCGGTCGACGCCGGCGACGAGCTTGATGCCGTTACGCGCGCGGAGGGCGTTGCGCTCCACGTCGCGGCGGACGCGGTCGAGGACCGCCTGGGGACTGGGCACCGTCGGCATCCGGTTCCTCCGAGGTCGAGGGGGGCGGGACGTCCGCCGTCCGGGGACGGCGGCGCTCGTTCTCCAGCTGCACGGTCAGCCGCCGGACCTCGCGGTCGAGCGCGCCGACCTGGGCGCGCAGCCGGGCGAGGTCGGTCCCGGCGGGCAGGTTGACCAGGTGCCAGGCGCGCGCGGAGACGCCGCGGGCGGTGTCCTTCGCCAGCGTCTGCGCGCGGCGCAGCAGGCCCACCCCGACGGCGAAGTACGGCGTGCGCACCAGGTTCTCCGCGTGCGGGGTCACCCGCTTCTCGGCGGCGTCGTACGCCTGCCGCCACAGCGGGGGCCCCGGCGGTGTCGGTGACGACATCGAGTTCCTCCTCAGCGGGACCGGCTACCCGCCGGGCCTCCTACCCGCCCGCCCGGTGATCTACCGCACAGCGCCGTTACGGTCCTGGGGACGGTGCGGCGCGGGAGAGGAGACCACGGTGGCGGACAGGACGATCATGGACATGTTCCGGCTCGACGGGAAGGTGGCGATCGTCACGGGGGCGTCGTCGGGGCTGGGCGTGGTGTTCGCCCGGGCGCTGGCCCAGGCCGGGGCGGACGTGGCGCTGGGCGCCCGCCGCGAGGACCGGATGGCCGCCACGAAGGAGGCCGTCGAGGCCGAGGGCCGGCGGGCGATCACCGTGCGCACCGACGTCGCCAAGGTGGAGGACTGTCAGGCGCTGGTCGACGCCACGATGGCCGAGTTCGGCCGGGTCGACGTCCTGGTCAACAACGCCGGCATCGGCACGGCGGTCCCGGCCACCCGGGAGAAGCCCGAGGAGTTCCGGTCGGTCATCGACGTCAACCTCAACGGCTGCTACTGGATGGCCCAGGCCTGCGGGCGGGTGATGAAGCCGGGCAGCTCGATCGTGAACATCTCCAGCATCCTGGGCCTGACCACCGCCGGGCTGCCGCAGGCCGCCTACGCGGCGAGCAAGGCCGGCCTGATCGGGCTGACCCGCGACCTCGCCCAGCAGTGGACCGGCCGCAAGGGCATCCGGGTCAACGCGCTGGCGCCGGGCTTCTTCGCCTCGGAGATGACCGACCAGTACCCCGAGGGCTACCTCGACCAGCAGATGGGCCGGGTGCTGGCCGGCCGCGCCGGCGACCCGATGGAGCTCGCGGCCGCGCTGGTCTTCCTGGTCAGCGACGCCGGCGGCTACGTCACCGGGACGACGATCCCGGTGGAGGGCGGCATGCTCACCAGCTGACCGGGTCCCGGGGCCCCGCCTCGCGCGGCGGGGCCCCGGTCGCACTCAGCGGCCGTCCGCGCGCGCGGCGAGCTCGGTGATCCGGTCGACCAGCTGCGGCCACACCTCGCGCGGCAGGTCGTGGCCCATCCCGTCGACGACGAGCAGCTCGGCGCCGGGGATCGCGGCCGCCGTCGCCCGGCCGCCGGACACGTCGACCAGCGCGTCGTGCTCCCCGTGGACGACGAGCGTGGGGACGGCGACCCGCGCGAGGTCGGCGGTGCGGTCGGGGCTGGCCAGGATCGCGGCGAGCTGGCGGGCGACGCCGGCCGGGTTGTAGGCGCGGTCGAACGACAGCCCGGCCCGCTCGCGCACGCCGGCCTCGTCGAACTCGAAGCCGGGGGAGCCGATGACCCGGTAGGTGTCGACGGCGCGCTGCAGCGCGGACTCCCGGTCGGTGGCCGGCGGGGCGAGCAGGACGCCGATGGCGGCCTCGGCGGGCGCGCCGACGGCGGGGTCACCCGTCGTCGACATGATCGAGGTGAGGCTGCGCACCCGGTCCGGGTGCCGGACGGCCAGTGACTGGGCGATCATCCCGCCCATCGAGGCGCCGACGACGTGGGCGCTGTCGATGTCCAGCGCGTCGAGGAGGGCGGCGGTGTCGTCGGCCATGTCGGCCAGGCGGTAGGGCACCTGCGAGTGGTCGCCGCCCATGACGGCGAGGACGTCGGGCGCCCCGGCGTCGTCGAGGTGGGTGGACAGGCCGATGTCCCGGTTGTCGAACCGGACGACGTACAGGCCGCGCTCGGCCAGCATCCGGCAGAACTCGTCGGGCCAGCCGATCATCTGCGTGGCCAGGCCCATGACCAGCAGCAGCGGCGGGTCCCCGGCCGAGCCGAAGGTCTCGTAGGCCAGGTCGACGTCGCCGGCGCGGGTGGTCTGCACCCCGGTGTGCTCCATGCCACGCACGCTAGTCCGGACGCGCGACCGCCCGGCACCGGACGGGACCGGTGCCGGGCGGCGCGGCGGGAGGGCCCGGTGGACGGCGGGCGGCCGTCCACCGGGACGAGGCGGTCAGCGCTCGGTGACCTGCCGGCCGGGTCGCGCCTCGGCCAGGACCTCCTGCAGCCGGGTGTAGGCCGGCTTGGGGTTGAACTGCTCGTCCATGACCGTCGCCTCGCCCTCGTTGGCGAAGAAGACCGGCACCCACGAGTACTTGTCGGTGAAGCCCCAGAGGGTGAAGGAGTTGCAGTCCTCGACGGCCAGGCAGGCCTCCAGCGTGCGGCCGTACCAGTCGGCCTGCTGCTCCAGCTGCGCGGTCGTGGGCTCGGTGCCGGGCGTGACGGGCATGCGGACGTCGAGCTCGGTGACGGCGGTCTCCAGGCCGAGGTCGTCGAACCGCTGCAGGTTCTCCTGGAGGGTGCCCGGGAAGGGGTACTGGAAGCTGAGGTGTGCCTGCACGGAGAAGCCGTGGACCGGGACGCCCTGGGCCTGCAGCTCCTGCACGAGCGCGTAGTAGGCGTTGCTCTTGGGGCCGACGTGCTCGACGGCGTAGTCGTTGAAGAACAGCTTGGCGTGCGGGTCGGCCTCGTGCGCCCAGCGGAAGGCGTCGGCGATGATCCCCGGACCCAGCTCGCGGATCCAGATGTTCTCCTGCCGGAGCTGACCCTGCTCGTTGAAGATCTCGTTCGCCACGTCCCACTGCTGGATCTGGCCCTTGTAGCGGCCGACCACCGTCTGGATGTGCTCGCGCAGGATCTCGCGCAGCTCCTCGGCCGAGAAGTCGCCCTGCTCCAGCCAGGCGGGGTTCTGGCTGTGCCACAGCAGCGTGTGGCCGCGCACGACCTGGTGGTTCTCGCGGGCGAAGGCGACGATCTCGTCGGCCGGCCCGAAGTTCCAGACGTCCCGCTCCGGGTGGATGAACTCCCACTTCATCTGGTTCTCGGGCGACAGCGAGCTGAACTCCTCGGCGAGGACCTCGCGGTACTGCGCGTCGTTCGGGAACGGGTCGGGGTAGGGCATCGTCTCGTGGTGCCCGCCGCCGGCGACGGCGCTGCCGATGACCAGGTCCGGCGGCGCGAGGCGGCGCAGGCTGTCCTGCTTGTCGTATCCGGGAGCGGAGCCGGTGCCCCCGCCCGCCGGCGCGGCCCAGGCCTGGGCGCCGGTGGACAGCAGGGCAGAGGCGGCGCAGGTGGCAGCGGCCAGTCGGAGAACTCGCTTCACGGTGTCCCTCCAAGGACGTCCGGTGCGCGGGCACGGCCCTGTGGCCCGCGTCACTTCCGAAAGTTACCGGAACACAACCGGTCATCCGCAAGGGGGGTGGGCAGGACGGGAGCGCGGGTGTCGGCCACTCCCGGCCGTAGGCTGACCGTCGGCCCGGAGGAGGGGACGTGACGGACACCCAGCGCCAAGCCGTGACGATCTCCGACATCGCCGCGAAGGCCGGCGTGTCCGTGCCCACCGTCTCCCGGGTGCTCAACCACCGGTCCGACGTCGCGCCGCACACCCGGGAGCGGGTGGAGCGGCTGCTGCGCGAGCACGGCTACCAGCGCCGCGGCCCGCACCGGGAGGAGCGGGCGGGCCTGGTCGACCTCGTCTTCGACGACCTGGACAGCCCGTGGGCGCTGGAGGTCATCCGCGGCGTCGAGCAGGCCGCGCACGCCGCCGGGGTCGGCACCGTCGTCTCCGCCGTGCACCGGCAGCGCAGCTCGGCCCGGCTGTGGCTGGACAACGTCCGGGCGCGGGCCAGCGACGGCGTCATCCTGGTCACCACCGCGCTCGACCCGGACCTGCACACCGAGCTGCGCGGGCTGCACCTGCCGGCGGTCGTCGTCGACCCGGCCGGGCTGCCCGACCTCGACGTCCCCACGATCGGTGCCACCAACTGGGCCGGCGGGGTCGCCGCCACCGAACACCTCACCGCGCTCGGCCACCGGCGGATCGCCCACGTCGCCGGCCGGCCGGGCCTGTGGTGCACCCGCGCGCGGCTGGACGGGTACCGGGCCGCGCTGGACGACGCCGGCCTGGCGGCGGACCCGCAGCTCGTCGTCCCTGGCGAGTTCGACTACGCCTCCGGCGCGCGGGCCGCCGCGCGGCTGCTCGAGCTGGCCGACCCGCCGACCGCCGTCTTCGCCGCCAGCGACCAGATGGCGCTCGGCGTCTACGAGGCGGTGCGCCGCCGCGGCCTGCGGGTCCCCGACGACGTGAGCGTCGTCGGCTTCGACGACCTGCCCCAGGCCGCGTGGTCCTCGCCGCCGCTGACCACGGTGCACCAGCCCCTCGGGCAGATGGGGGAGCTGGCCGTCCGCACCGTGCTGCGGCTGGTCAACGGCGAGCGGCTCGAGGGGCCGAAGGTCGAGCTGGCCACCCGGCTCGTCGTGCGCGACAGCACCGGCGCCCCCCGCTGACCCGACGTGCCGCGACTCGCCGTCGCGACCTCGGGTGACGTGACGCAGCACACGCTTCCGCTTGCTCTCCGCTGTGACCGGTGCCACGCTCGGCCGCGCTCGTTCCGGAAGTTCCCGGGAAGTGAGCCGCCCCGCCGATCGTCGACAGGAGCCCCCGTGCGCCGTTCCACCCGCCTGGCCCGCCTCGCCGTCCCCGCTCTCACGGCCGGCCTCCTCCTGGCCGCCGCTCCGCCGGCGCAGGCCGGGCAGCCCACCGCCGAGGTCGTGACGACGACCCGGCACGACGACCGGTCGGTCGCCCTGACCTTCGACGACGGACCCAACCCGCCGGACACCTACCGCCTGCTCGAGGTCCTGCGCGAGCACCACGTGAAGGCGACGTTCTGCCTGTGGGGCGACCACGTCCGCCAGCACCCCGAGGTCGCCCGGGCGATCGCGCGCGACGGGCACACCCTGTGCAACCACACGATGCACCACGACGACATGTCGTCCTGGACGCCCGAGCAGATCCGCGCCGACCTCGAGGCCACCTCCGCGGTCATCCGCGAGGCGGTGCCCGGCGCGCACATCCCGTTCTTCCGCGCGCCCTACGGCAACTGGGGGCAGACGCCGGAGGTGGCGGCGGAGATGGGCATGCAGCCGCTGGGCTGGGCGCTGGCCATCGGCGACTGGGAGCCGCCGGGCACCGACGAGCTGGTCCGCCGCGTCGTGGACGGGGTGACCCCGGGCGCCGTCGTCCTCATGCACGACGGCGGCGGCGACCGCAGGCAGACCGTCGACGCCGTCGACCGGCTGATCCCGCTGCTGCGCGAGCAGGGCTGGCGCTTCGACCGCCCGGCGAAGACCGCCTGAGCGCGGGGCCGGCCCCCGGTTTCCCCGGCGACACGCCGGGCCGGTGATCGCTACGCTCCGCCGCCACGTACCGGTCGAGGGGAGCGGGGTCGCGGTGGCGGGAGCGTCGGAGGACGAGGCCAGGGAGTTCGCCGCGGGGCTGCGGTCCCTGCTCGACTGGCTGCAGTTGTCCGGGCACGCGGCGGGCAACGAGGTCGTCGCGCTGGTGCAGGGGGCCCTCGGCCCCGCCGGTCTCGGCCAGTCGGTCGTCGCCCGGGAGCTGCCGGCCTTCGAGCACGTCAACCTGCAGACCGCGCTCGACGCGTGGAGCGCCGCGCCCGGGCGCTCCGTGGAGGTGCGCGGCGTCGTCCTCCCGCCGCACTACGTCGGCATCGACCTGCAGCAGCTGATGACCGGGGAGGCGCTGCCCCCGGTGCGGCTGAGCGCGCCCGCGGTGGTCGACCTCCCCAACGGGCCGGGGTCGACGCTCGCCTGCCTGCGCCTGGCGCTGCTGCTCGTCACCGACGACGACGGCCGCTACGTCCTGCTGGTGCAGGAGGCGGGGGAGCACCGGCCGACGATGAGCGTCGAGGTGGCCGGCCTGCCGGTCCGGCGGGCGCAGGCCGTCCTGGCCGAGCTCGACCGGCTGCGCCGCGAGCTCAACGTCTACCGGGGCCGGCTGGTGGAGGTGACCCCCACGCCGACCGGCCAGGTCGTGCTCACCTTCCTCGACCCGCCGGACCTCACCCGCGACGACGTCGTGCTGCCCGCGGCGGTCCTCGACCGCGTCGAGCGGCACGCGCTCGGGGTGGCCGGGCACCGTGCCGGCCTGCGCGCCGCCGGCCAGCACCTCAAGCGGGGGCTGCTGCTCTACGGCCCGCCGGGCACCGGCAAGACGCACACCGTGCGCTACCTGCTCGGCCGCATGGGCGACTACACCCGGCTGCTGCTCACCGGGCGCTCGCTCGGCGTCGTCGGCTCGGTCACCGAGCTCGCCCGCGACCTGCAGCCGGCCGTGGTGGTGCTCGAGGACGTCGACCTCGTCGCCGCCGACCGCTCCTTCGGCCCCGGCGGCAGTCCCGTGCTGTTCGACCTGCTCGACGCGATGGACGGCGCGGCGCCCGACGCCGACCTCCTGTTCGTCCTCACCACGAACCGGGCCGACCTGCTGGAGCCGGCGCTGGCCGCCCGGCCGGGCCGCGTCGACGTGGCCGTGCAGGTCGACCTCCCCGACGCCGCGGCCCGCCGGCGGCTGCTGCTCCTCTACGGCCGGGCGGTGCCGCTGCGGCTCACCGACGACGACGTGACGCGCGCGGTCGACCGCAGCGAGGGCGTGACGGCGTCGTTCCTCAAGGAACTGCTGCGCCGCGCCGTGCTCGAGGCGCTGCACGAGCAGGACCCGGTCGTCGCGGTCACCGCGGAGCACCTCGACCGCGCCCTCGACGACCTGCTCGACTCCACCCAGCAGGTCACCCGCACCCTGCTCGGCGTGGGGGCCGAGGGTGCGGTGGCGGACGGCGACGGCCCGCAGCCCGGCCTCGCGCCCCTGCACTTCGAAGGCGGCTACCGCCCCTTCCGCCCGCGCTGACCGCGAGCGGCCGGCGGTCAGCGCAGCCGGTCCGCGATCTGCTGCAGCCCCTCCCGGACGGTCCGCCCGTAGGGGTCGTCGCCGAGCGCGCCGATCGCGGCCCGCGCCGCGCGGAGGTGCTCGCGGGCGCGGTCGAGGTCGCCCAGCCGGCGGTGGCACTCGCTCAGGTCCAGGTGCAGCGACGGGTACAGGCCGGCCGCCGGCAGCGTCACCCCGGCCTGCGCCAGCCGTTCGTCGGTCAGCAGGCCGGCGGCCGCGAGCGCCCGCTGGTCCCAGACCAGCTCCTGACGCACGTCGTCCTGGACGTCGGCCATCGCGTGGGCGAGCGTGCAGACGTGCAGGGGATCCCCGTCCTCGCCGCCGATCTCGTCCCAGATCGCGGCGAACAGCGCGCGGGCGGCCTCCCGCTCGCCCCGGTGGGCCAGCTGCACCGCCCGGCCGATCCGGATCAGCGTCTCGTCCGTGACCACACGCAGACGACCACCCCGGCGCGCGGAACTCATCGCCGGCGCCAGCCGATCCGCCGCGGGCCGGAGACGAGAACGGCCCGGACGGGGGACCGTCCGGGCCGTTCAGCAGGGAGTGCCCCCGGCAGGATTCGAACCTGCGCACCCGCCTCCGGAGGGCGGTGCTCTATCCCCTGAGCTACGGGGGCTCGGGGCAGGAGAGAAGTTACCAGCCCTCCCCGCCCGTCCCGGCGGCGGGTCAGGGCGCCGGCAGCGGCGTCCCGCCCCGCGCGGTCAGCATGCCGACCATCGTCGTCACCTCGGCGGTCTGCGTCTCGGCGATCGAGCGGGCCAGCGTCCGCACGGCCGGCTCGGCGGCGTTCTGCGCGGCGTACTGCGCCATGTCGAAGCCGCCCTGGTGGTGGCGGATCATCAGCCGCAGGAACTCGACGTCGAACGCCGTCCCCGACAGCGACCGCAGGGCGGCGAGCTCGTCCTCGGTGGCCATGCCGGGCATCAGCGCCCCGCCGGAACCGGACGTCGAGGACGTGTCGTGGCCGGCGTGCTCGCCGCCCATCCACGCCATGTGCTCACCGCCGGAGCGGGGGAGACCCCACAGCGCGAGCCAGCCCTCCATCTGCCCGGCCTGGTTGGTCTGGGTGCTGGAGATGTCGAAGGCGATCTGCCGGATCTCGGGGTCGGTGCTGCGCTCGAGGGCCAGGTTGGCCATCTCCACGCCCTGCCGGTGGTGCACCGCCATGTCCCGCGAGAAGCCGGCGTCGACGGAGTCCGCCGTCGGCGTCGCCTCCTGCCCGAGGCCGAGCCCCACCGCCAGCCCGCCACCGAGCGCGACCAGCGCGACGGCGATGACGGCCAGGAGCGCGGCCCGCAGGCCGCGGCCGCGCGGGCGGGCGGCCGGCGCGGGGGACTCCTGCCCGGGGCGGGTGGCGGTGGCGGTCACGGCGCGGTCACTCCGTCGGGGACTCGGTGGAGCCGTCGGCACCCATGGTCGGTGTGGTCGGCGCGTCGGTGGTCGCGCCCGCGCCGCGGCTCGCGTCGCCGGTGACGAGCGGGTCGCTGATGAAGGTCGGGTTCTCGCAGCTGGCGCCGACCTCGGGGTAGGCGCCCTCGACCTCGGAGTTGAAGGTGAGGAAGTCGGCGAACTGCTCGATCCGCGGGTCGTCGACGGAGTCGACCTTCAGCTGGTGGTTCCAGGACTGCAGGCTGACCGCGGAGTCCAGGCCGGCGTAGGGCGACAGCAGCCGGCCGGAGACGCCGTCGACCAGCTCGGCGAGCTTCGCGACATCGTCGCCGGTGACCTCGTCCGGGTCGTAGGTGATCCACACGGCGCCGTGCTCCATCGAGTGGACGGCGTTCTCGTGGCGGATGTCGACGTCGTAGACGGTGCCGGTGCAGTCGGCCCACTCGCCGTCGTGCGGCCCGCCGACCGGCGGCGCCTGCTCGTACTCGACCGGGGTGGTGACGTGCTCCTGGCCGGCGGCGTAGTCGAAGCTCTGGATGCCGGAGATCTCGTCGAGGGCGTCGATCTTCGCGGCGTCGGACTGCCGCACCTGGACGACGGCGTAGGTGATGGCCGCGGCGGCGAACACCACGACGGCGACGGCGGCGGCGATCAGGCCCCACGGCCGCTGCTGCGTCACCACCTGCGTCGGCGGACGGGTGCGGCCGCGGCCCCCGGGGCGGCCGGCGGGCGGGCGGGCCGACGACCCGCTGCCCGGCTTCGCCGTCGACACCGGACGTGCGCCGGACCCGGACCGGCTCGACCCGCCTCCGGCGCGGCCGGCCTCGGGCTTGCGGTCCTTCGCCACGTGCTCTCCTCAGTGATCGTCGAGTGGTGCGTCCGCCGGTCGTGGCGCACGATGGGCGCTCCGGCGCGGCAGGCCTCGCGGCTGCCCCCGCACGCGAGTCTAGGTCGCGCACCTGTGCGCACCCTGGCAACGCGGGTGCGGCGGGGAACCGGGTCGCGGCCGCTGCCTACGATGACGCGGTGACACCCGAGCAGCTGCGCAACCTCGTCCGGACCGCGGTCGCGGCGGTCGTCGAGCGCGGCACGCTCGCCGTCGCCGTCCCCGACGACGTCCTCGTCGAGCGCCCCAAGAACCCCGAGCACGGCGACTACGCGACCAACGTCGCCCTGCGCCTGGCCAAGCCCGCCGGCATGCCGCCGCGCGCCGTCGCCGACCTGCTGGCCGAGGAGCTGCGCGCGCAGCCGGCCGTGGAGCGGGTCGACGTCGCGGGTCCCGGCTTCCTCAACGTCACCCTCGCGCAGGGCGCGCTGGGGCGGATCGCCGTGCAGGCGGTCACCGCGGGGGAGGCCTACGGCCGGACCACCACGCTGGCCGGCCAGCGGCTGGACCTCGAGTTCGTCTCCGCCAACCCCACCGGCCCGGTGCACATCGGCGGCAGCCGGTGGGCCGCCGTCGGCGACGCGATCGGCCGGCTGCTGCAGGCCAGCGGCGCCGACGTGACCCGCGAGTACTACATCAACGACGCCGGCGCGCAGATCGACCGCTTCGCCCGCAGCCTGCAGGCCGCCGCGAAGGGCGAGCCGGTGCCCGAGGACGGCTACGGCGGCGCCTACATCGCCGACATCGCCGCCGCCGTCGTCGCCGAGGTGCCCGACGTCCTCGACCGCGACGACGACGCGCAGCGGCAGACCTTCCGGGACCGCGGCGTCGCGCTGATGCTCGACGAGATCCGCCGGTCGATGGAGGGCTTCGGCGTCGACTTCGACGTCTGGTTCTCCGAGAAGTCGCTGTACGACACCGGCGCGGTGGACAAGGCCCTGGCCCGGCTGCGGGAGCAGGGGCACGTCTACGAGTCCGACGGCGCGGTGTGGCTGCGCACCACCGACTTCGGCGACGACAAGGACCGCGTCCTGGTCAAGGCCGACGGCGAGACGACCTACTTCGCCTCCGACTGCGCCTACTACCTGGACAAGCGGGCCCGCGGCTTCGACCGGGTCGTGATCATGCTCGGCGCCGACCACTCCGGCTACGTCGGCCGGTACAAGGCGCTGGTGGCCGCGACCGGCGACGACCCGGACACCCACCTCGAGATCCTGATCGGCCAGCTGGTCAACCTGCTGCGCGACGGCGAGCCGGTCCGGATGAGCAAGCGGGCCGGCACGATCGTGCTGCTCTCCGACCTCATCGACGCGATCGGCGTCGACGCCGCCCGGTACGCCCTGGCGCGGGCCTCGGTGGACCAGACGATCGACATCGACGTCGAGCTGTGGAGCCGCAGCACCAACGAGAACCCGGTCTTCTACGTCCAGTACGCGCACGCCCGGATCTCCTCGGTGCTGCGCAACGCCGCCGACCTCGGCCTGGCGCTGGGGGAGGCGGACGGCGTCGACACGGGGCTGCTCGCCCACGAGCGGGAGAACGACCTGCTCCGGGCGATCGGCGAGTTCCCGCGGGTGGTCACCTCGGCCGCCGAGCTGCGCGCGCCGCACCGGGTGGCCCGCTATCTCGAGGAGCTGGCCGGCACCTACCACCGCTTCTACGACGCCTGCCGGGTCCTGCCCCGCGGCGACGAGGAGGCGACGCCGCTGACCACCGCGCGGCTGTGGCTGTGCGCGGCCACCGCGGTGGTGCTCCGCAACGGCCTGGGCGTGCTCGGCGTCTCCGCGCCGGAGCGGATGTGAGGGCCCACCCGGCGGGGCCGCTCCACGGCGCCTTCGCCCCGGAGCCCTCGGCCGGGATGCCCCCGGCCGACCTCGGCGAGCTCGACCCGCAGGTCTGGCCGCGCACGGCCCGCCGGGTCGACGGCGAGCTGCACCTGGGCGGCAGGCCGGTCACCGAGCTCGCCCGCACCCACGGCACCCCGCTGTTCGTCCTCGACGAGGAGGACTTCCGCGGCCGTGCCGCCGACTTCGCCGCCGCCTTCGACGGCGCCGACGTGCACTACGCCTCCAAGGCCTTCCTCTGCGGCCAGGTGGCCCGCTGGATCGCCGACGACGGCCTGCACCTGGACGCCTGCAGCGGCAACGAGCTCGCCGTCGCGCTGGCCGCCGGCTTCCCCGCCGAGCGGATCGCGCTGCACGGCAACAACAAGTCGCTGGTCGAGCTGCAGCTGGCCGTCGACTCCGGCATCGGCCACGTCGTGCTCGACTCCTTCGACGAGATCGACCGGCTGGTGCCCATGGCCGAGGCGCGGGTCGCCGCCGGCGGCAGCCCGGTGCCGGTGCTGGTGCGCACCACGGTCGGCATCGAGGCGCACACCCACGAGTTCATCGCCACCGCCCACGAGGACCAGAAGTTCGGCTTCTCGCTGGCCACCGGCGACGCGCTGACCGCCGCCGTGCGGGTGATCCGCGAGCCCGCGCTGCACCTGTCCGGGCTGCACAGCCACATCGGCTCGCAGATCTTCGACACCGCGGGCTTCGAGGCCGCCGCGCACCGCGTCGTCGGGCTCATGGGGCAGGTGCACCAGGCCACCGGCGAGGTGCTGGAGGAGCTCAACCTCGGCGGCGGGTTCGGCATCGCCTACCTGTCCGACGACGACCCGGTCACCCCCGCCGACGTCGCCCGCCGGCTGCGCACCGTCGTCGCCGCCGAGTGCGCCGCGCTGGACCTGCCGGTGCCGCGGCTGGCGGTCGAGCCCGGGCGCGCGATCGCCGGGCCCGGCACGGTGACGCTGTACGAGATCGGCACGATCAAGCCGGTCCGGCTGGGCGGCGGCGGCCACGGCGGACCGCAGGTGCGCAACTACGTCTCCGTCGACGGCGGGATGAGCGACAACATCCGCACCGCGCTCTACGACGCGAGCTACACCTGCGTGCTGGCCAACCGCACCTCCGACGCCCCGCCGGCGCTGTGCCGCGTCGTCGGCAAGCACTGCGAGAGCGGCGACGTGCTGGTCCGCGACCTGTGGCTGCCCTCGGACGTGCAGCCCGGCGACCTGCTCGCCGTCGCCGCCACCGGCGCCTACTGCTGGTCGATGGCCAGCAACTACAACTACCTGCTCAAGCCGCCGGTGCTGGCCGTGCGGGACGGCGCCGCCACCGAGATCGTGCGGCGTCAGACACTGTCCGACGTGTTCGCCCTCGACGCCGTGCTGGCCACGACGCCCGCCCCGTCCCCGGCGATCGACCAGCCCGCGCCCGAGCACCCGGTGGGAGCCCGCTCGTGAAACCGCTCAAGGTCGCCCTCCTCGGCTGCGGCACCGTCGGCAGCGCGGTGCTGCGCCTGGTCGACGAGCAGGCCGCCGACCTCACCGCCCGGGTCGGGCGCCCGGTGCAGGTCGCCGGGGTCGCCGTCCGCCGGCCCGACCGGCACCCCGACGTGCCCGCCGACCTGCTCACCACCGACGCGCTCGGCCTGGTCACCCGCGACGACGTCGACCTGGTCGTCGAGGTCATCGGCGGGATCGAGCCGGCCCGCACGCTCATCCAGGCGGCGATCGAGGCCGGCAAGTCGGTGGTCAGCGCGAACAAGGCGCTCTTGGCCGAGGACGGCGTCGCGCTGCACGCCGCCGCCGCCAAGGCCGGCGTCGACCTCTACTACGAGGCCGCGGTGGCCGGCGCCATCCCGCTGCTGCGGCCGCTGCGCGAGTCGCTGGCCGGCGACCAGATCCGGCGGGTGGTCGGCATCGTCAACGGCACGACCAACTACATCCTGTCCCGGATGGCCGAGACCGGGCACGGCTTCGCCGAGGCGCTGGCCGAGGCCACCGAGCTCGGGTACGCCGAGGCCGACCCGACCGCCGACGTCGACGGCTTCGACGCCGCCGCGAAGGCCGCGATCCTCGCGTCGCTCGGGTTCCACACCGCGGTCACCGCCGCCGACGTGCACCGCGAGGGCATCTCGTCGGTCACCGCCACCGACGTCGCCCGCGCCGCCGAGATCGGCTGCACGGTGAAGCTGCTGGCCATCTGCGAGCGGGTGCCGGCCAACGGGGACGGGGAGGGCGAGTCGGTCGCCGTCCGCGTCCACCCGGCGATGATCCCGACGTCGCACCCGCTGGCCGCCGTCGGCGGGGCGTTCAACGCCGTCTTCGTCGAGGCCGAGGCCGCCGGGCAGCTGATGTTCTACGGGCAGGGCGCCGGCGGCGAACCCACCGCGAGCGCCGTGCTCGGCGACCTGGTCGCCGTCGCCCGCAACCGGGTGGCCGGCGCCGCCGGGGCCGGGCCCACCACCTACGCCGAGCTGCCGGCCCGGCCGATCGCCGAGACGCCCACCCGGTACCACGTCAGCCTCGACGTGGCCGACGTCCCCGGGGTGCTGGCGACCGTCGCGACCGCCTTCGCCGAGCACGGGGTGAGCATCGCCACCGTCCGCCAGGACGGGCACGGCGACGCCGCCACACTGGTCATCGTCACCCACAGCGCCCCCGACGCGGCGCTGTCGGCGACGATCGCCGCGCTCCGGGAGGTCCCCGCGGTCCGCGGGGTCACCAGCGTGCTGAGGGTGGAGGGTCTGTCATGACGGGGACGCTGCACGGTGCCGTATCACCGGTCTGGCCCGGGCTGATCGAGGCCTACCGGTCGCGGCTGCCGGTCAGCGCCACCACGCCGGTGGTCACCCTCCACGAGGGCGCGACCCCGCTGGTGCCCGCCGTCGAGCTGTCCCGGCGCACCGGCTGCGAGGTGTTCCTCAAGGTCGAGGGCGCGAACCCGACCGGGTCGTTCAAGGACCGCGGCATGACCATGGCCATCACCAAGGCGCTCGAGGAGGGCTCGCGGGCGGTCATCTGCGCGTCCACCGGCAACACCAGCGCCAGCGCCGCGGCCTACGCCGCGCGCGCCGGGATGGTCTGCGCGGTCCTCGTGCCGCAGGGGAAGATCGCGCTCGGCAAGCTCGCCCAGGCGCTGGTGCACGGCGCGAAGCTGCTGCAGGTCGAGGGCAACTTCGACGACTGCCTGGCGCTGGCCAGCAAGCTGGCGATCGACTACCCGGTCAGCCTGGTCAACAGCGTCAACCAGTACCGCATCGAGGGGCAGAAGACCGCCTCGTTCGAGATCGTCGACGTCCTCGGCGACGCCCCCGACGTGCACTGCCTGCCGGTCGGCAACGCCGGCAACATCACCGCCTACTGGCAGGGCTACCGCGAGTACGAGGCCGACGGCCCCGCCACGCGGCGGCCGCGGATGTTCGGCTTCCAGGCCGCCGGCGCCGCGCCGATCGTCACCGGCCGGGTCGTCGAGAACCCGAGCACCATCGCGACGGCGATCCGCATCGGCAACCCGGCGTCGTGGACCAAGGCGCTGGCCGCCCGCGACGAGTCCGGCGGCCGCATCGACTCCGTCACCGACCGCGAGATCCTCGCCGCCTACCGGCTGCTCGCCCGCAGCGAGGCGGTCTTCGTCGAGCCCGCCTCGGCCGCCTCGGTCGCCGGGCTGCTCAAGGTGGCCGCGGCCGGGGAGCTGGAGCCGGGGCAGCGCGTGGTGTGCACCGTCACCGGCAACGGGCTCAAGGACCCGGAGTGGGCCATCTCCGGTGCGCCCGCCCCGGTCACCGTGCCGGTCGACGCCGCCGCGGCCGCCGCGCAGCTGGGTCTCTGAGTGGCCGCTCGCCCCTCGGTGCGGGTCCGCGTGCCCGCGACCAGTGCCAACCTCGGCCCCGCGTTCGACTGCGCCGGGCTCGCGCTGACGCTGCACGACGTCGTCGAGTTCGCCGTCGCCGACTCCGGGCTCGCCGTCGAGGTGTCCGGCGTCGGCGCGGGGGAGCTGCCCACCGACGAGCGGCACCTGGTCGTGCGGGCCTTCCGCGCCGCCTGCGAGCGGCTGGGCTGGACCCCGCCGGGCCTGTGCGTGCGCGCGGAGAACGCGATCCCGCAGGGCCGGGGGATGGGCTCGTCGGCCGC
Source organism: Geodermatophilus sp. SYSU D00879 (assembly GCF_054050375.1). NCBI lineage: Bacteria > Bacillati > Actinomycetota > Actinomycetes > Geodermatophilales > Geodermatophilaceae > Geodermatophilus > Geodermatophilus sp. SYSU D00879. The sequence continues at coordinate 214,289 of NZ_JBJGZF010000002.1, read as the reverse complement.
GGCCGTCGTCGCCGGCGTGGTCGGCGCGTTCGAGCTGTGCCCCGACGTCGACGTCCGGGACGACGACGCGGTGCTGCGGCTGGCCGACGAGCTCGAGGGGCACCCGGACAACGTCGCCGCGTGCCTGCTAGGCGGCGCGACGCTGTCGTGGACGACGCCCGGGGGCGCGCGGGCCGACCGGCTGCCGGTGAGCGAGGACGTCGTGCCGGTGGTGCTGGTGCCGGAGGCAACCCTGTCGACGCACACCGCGCGCACGCTGCTGCCGGACCTGGTGCCGCACGCCGACGCCGCGTTCAACGCCGCCCGTGCCGCGCTGCTGGTGCACGCGCTGACCGCGGAGCCCGCGATGCTGCTCGAGGCCACCGACGACCGGCTGCACCAGCGGCAGCGCGCGGCCGCGATGCCGGACACGATCGCGCTGGTCGACCGGCTGCGGGCGGCCGGTCACCCCGCCGTCGTGTCCGGGGCCGGGCCCAGCGTCCTCGTGCTCGCGCGGCGGCACCCCGACGACGTCCCGGGAGACGCGGCGGCGCGCGAGGTGAGCGGGATCACCCCGGACGGGTGGCGGGTGTACCCCCTGGAGGTGGACCACGGCGGCGCGCGCGTGGTGCGAGTGACGCCTGGGGTATCGTCTTCGTAACGAGGAACACTCCGCTGGTCAGCGGTGTTGTCCCGTCCGTGGGGCGAGTCCTAGGCTTGCTGCGTAGCCGCCCCTCGGGCGAGCCTCGCGCGGAACGTTGCAGACGACCTTCCTGTCGACGCTGATCCCCGCTCCGCACCCACTGGATCCGCCGTCCCCCCTGTCCGGAACAGATGGACGGGGCGGCGCCGGGTCACCTCCTGCGCTGGTAGGCGCAGGTCACCGCAGGGAAGGACCTGTACGTGAGCGAAACCACCGACCTCGCCACCACCGGCGCCCCCGAGGGCGCTGCGGGCGAGGCAGCTGCGGCCTCCGGCACCGCGGGCCGGTCCCGCCGCCGCGGCAGCGGGCTGGCCGGCATGCTGCTCCCCGAGCTGCAGCGGCTCGCGGCCGAGCTGGGCATCCCCGGCACGGGCCGCATGCGCAAGGGCGACCTCGTCGCCGCCATCTCCGCCCGCCAGGTCGGCGGTGCGACGCCGGGCAGCGTCCCGGCGCCCGGCGCCCCGGCCGACGCGACCCCCGACGTCCCGGCCTCGCGGGGCGCCGACGCCGTCGCCGCCACCGCCACGCCGGTCGAGGCCCCCGTCACCGGGGGCGCCAACAGCGGTCCGGTGACCGCCCCTGCCGCCGACGCCCCCGCCGAGGGCGCCCCGCGTCGCCGGCGTGCCGCCAGCCGCCCGGCCGGCGCCCCCACCTCGGACGCGCCCGCTGCCGCGGCCCCCGCTGCCGAGGCCCCGGCCGCCGAGGCCCCGGCCGCCACGCCGGCCGCCCCACCCGCGGAGCGGACCGAGGGCGAGCGTCCCGCCGGTGACCGCAGCGACGGCGACCGCGCCGAGGGTGACCGCCCGGCCCGCAACCGGGACCGCAACCGCAACCGGGACGGCCGCGAGGCCCGCGACGGCGACCGCGCCGAGCGTGGCCAGCGCGACGGCCAGCGCGATGGGCAGCGCGACGGCACCCGGGACGGCCGCGAGCCCCGCGACGGCGACCGCGCCGAGCGCGGCAACCGCGACGGGCAGCGCGACGGCACCCGGGACGGCCAGCGGGACGGGCGCGGTCCCGACCGCGGCGAGCGCGCCGACCGCAACGCCCGGCCGAACGACCGCGCCGACCGGAACGACCGCGCGGACAACCGCAACGACGAGGACGACGACGACTTCGAGGGCGGCCGCGGCCGCCGCGGGCGCCGCTACCGGGACCGCAACCGCCGCAACGGCCGGGACCGCTTCGACCAGCCCAGCGAGCCGACGGTCAGCGAGGACGACGTCCTGCTGCCGGTCGCCGGCATCCTCGACGTCCTGGACAACTACGCGTTCGTCCGGACCTCGGGCTACCTGACCGGCCCCAACGACGTGTACGTGTCGCTGTCCCAGGTCCGCCGGCACGGCCTGCGCCGCGGTGACGCGATCACCGGCGCCGTCCGCCAGCCGCGCGAGGGCGAGCGCAAGGACAAGTACAACGCGCTGGTCCGCCTCGACTCGGTCAACGGCCTGGACCCCGAGCAGGCCCGCAACCGGCCGGAGTTCACCAAGCTGACCCCGCTCTACCCGCAGGAGCGGCTGCGGCTGGAGACCGACCCGCACCAGCTGACCACCCGGGTCATCGACCTGGTCATGCCGATCGGCAAGGGGCAGCGCGCGCTCATCGTGTCGCCGCCCAAGGCCGGCAAGACGATGGTGCTGCAGGCGATCGCCAACGCGATCACCACGAACAACCCCGAGTGCCACCTCATGGTCGTCCTCGTCGACGAGCGGCCCGAGGAGGTCACCGACATGCAGCGCTCGGTGAAGGGCGAGGTCATCGCCTCGACCTTCGACCGGCCGCCGTCGGACCACACGACCGTCGCGGAGCTGTCGATCGAGCGCGCCAAGCGCCTGGTCGAGATGGGCCACGACGTCGTCGTCCTGCTGGACTCGATCACCCGTCTGGGCCGCGCCTACAACCTGGCCGCCCCGGCCAGCGGGCGCATCCTGTCCGGCGGTGTCGACTCGACGGCGCTCTACCCGCCCAAGCGCTTCCTCGGGGCCGCCCGCAACATCGAGAACGGCGGCTCGCTGACCATCCTCGCGTCGGCGCTGGTCGAGACGGGCTCGACGATGGACACGGTCATCTTCGAGGAGTTCAAGGGCACGGGTAACGCGGAGATCAAGCTCGACCGCCGGCTGGCGGACAAGCGGGTCTTCCCGGCCGTCGACGTCAACGCGTCGGGCACCCGCAAGGAGGAGATCCTCCTCTCGCCCGACGAGCTGGCCATCGTCATCAAGCTGCGCCGGGTGCTCTCCGCGCTCGAGCCGCAGCAGGCGCTGGAGCTGCTGCTCGACAAGCTGCGCAAGACGCGCAACAACGTCGAGTTCCTCATGCAGATCCAGAAGACGACGCTCGGCCCCGAGCGCGACTGACGCACCGCCCGCCGCCGCGCTCGGCCGATCGGGGATACTGGTCGGCCGAGCCCCGCTGCGCGGCCGGAATGACCGGCCGGCCGCCGGCGTTCACGACAACAGCACCGAGACGTCCCCGGAAGAGGCCCGCATCATGAAGTCCGGTATCCACCCCGACTACCACACCACCACGGTGACCTGTGGGTGTGGGAACACCTTCACCACCCGCAGCACCGCCCCCGGCGGCACGCTGACCGTCGAGACCTGCTCCGCCTGCCACCCCTTCTACACGGGCAAGCAGCGGATCCTCGACACCGGTGGCCGCGTGGCCCGCTTCGAGAAGCGGTTCGGCAAGCGCGGCGCCACCGCCGGCAAGTAGCACCCCCGACGGCGCCCGTCCCACCTCGCGTGGGACGGGCGCCGTCGTCGTGTCCGCCCCCGCCCCCCGTACGAGAGGCACCCCGATGAGCAGCCCGACCGACGCCGCGCCCGACCGGCTGCGCGGGCTGCTCGAGGAGCACGCCGCGCTGGAGACCGAGCTGGCCGACCCCGCGGTGCACGCCGACGCCGGCCGCGCCCGGCGCCTCGGTCGCCGCTACGCCCAGCTGGCGCCCGTCGTGGAGACCGCCCGCGCGCTCGACGCCGCCCGCGACGACCTCGACGCCGCCCGCGAGCTGGCCGCCGAGGACCCCTCGTTCGCCGAGGAGGCCCGCGGCCTCGAGACGCGCATCGACGAGCTCACCGACCGGCTGAGCGAGCTGCTGCTGCCGAAGGACCCCGACGACGACAAGGACGTCATCCTCGAGATCAAGGCGGGGGAGGGCGGCGCGGAGTCCGCGCTGTTCGCCGGCGACCTGCTGCGCATGTACCTGCGCTACGCCGAGCGCCGCGGCTGGGCCACCGAGGTCCTCGACGCCGTCCCCGCCGAGCTCGGCGGCTACAAGGACGTCTCGATCGCGGTGAAGTCCCGCACCGACGAGGGCATCTGGTCGCGGCTGAAGTTCGAGGGCGGCGTCCACCGGGTGCAGCGGGTGCCGGTCACCGAGTCGCAGGGCCGCATCCACACCTCCGCCGTCGGCGTGCTCGTGCTGCCCGAGGCCGAGGAGGTCGACGTCACCGTCGACCCGAACGACCTGCGCATCGACGTCTTCCGCTCGTCCGGCCCCGGCGGGCAGAGCGTGAACACCACCGACTCCGCCGTGCGGATCACCCACCTGCCCACCGGCATCGTGGTCAGCTCCCAGAACGAGAAGAGCCAGCTGCAGAACCGCGAGTCGGCGCTGCGCGTGCTGCGCTCCCGGCTGCTGGCCGCCGCCCGCGAGGAGGCCGCGGCCACCGCCAGCGACCAGCGCCGCAGCCAGGTCCGCACGGTCGACCGCAGCGAGCGGGTGCGCACCTACAACTTCCCGGAGAGCCGCATCTCCGACCACCGGGTCGGCTTCAAGGCGCACAACCTCGACCAGGTCCTCGACGGCGAGCTCGACCCGGTCATCGACGCGCTCACCCGCGCGCACACCGCCGAGCTCATGGCGGCCGGGTCCTGAACACTCGCACGCTGCTCGCCGGCGCCGCCCGCCGCCTCGCCGAGGCCGGCGTCGAGTCGCCCCGCGTGGACGCCGAGTTGCTGCTCGCCCACGTCCTCGGCTCCTCCCGGACGGCGCTGCTCACCCGCGGCGACGTCGACGACGACGCCGCCGCCCGCTTCACCGCGCTGCTCGACCAGCGCGCCGCCCGCGTCCCGCTGCAGCACCTCACCGGCCGGGCGCCGTTCCGCCACCTCGAGCTCGCCGTCGGCCCCGGCGTGTTCGTGCCCCGGCCCGAGACCGAGCAGCTCGTCGAGTGGGCGCTGGCGCGGCTGGCCGGCGTCGCCGAGCCGGTCGTCGTCGACCTGGGCAGCGGGTCCGGCGCGATCGCGCTGTCCATCGCGCACGAGCACCCCGGCGCGCGGGTCACCGCGGTGGAGCGCGACCCGCAGGCGATCGAGTGGACCCGCCACAACGCCGCCCTGCGCGCCGCGGCGGGGGACCGGCCGGTTCCCGTGCTCGCCGGCGACATGACCGACCCGGGCCTGCTGCGCGACCTCGACGGCACCGTCGACCTCGTCGTGTCCAACCCGCCCTACGTCCCCGACGGCGCGCGGGTGCCGCGCGAGGTCGCCGACCACGACCCGCCGCTCGCGCTGTGGGGCGGCCCGGACGGCCTCGACGTCGTCCGCGGGCTGCTGACGACGGCGGCCCGGCTGCTGCGCCCCGGCGGCGGGCTCGGCATCGAGCACGCCGACCAGCAGGGGAGCGCGCTGCCCGCGCTGGTGCGCGGCACCGGCGACTTCACGTCCGTCGCGGACCACCCCGACCTCGCCGGGAGGCCGCGGTTCACGACCGCGGTCCGGGCTGGGGGAGACTGACCGCCCGTGGCCGACCTCTACGACTGCACCGACCCCGAGCAGCGCGCCGCGGGTCTCGACGCCGCCGCCGCCGCGATCGCCCGGGGCGAGCTGGTCCTGCTGCCCACCGACACCGTCTACGGCGTCGGCGCCGACGCCTTCTCACCCGCCGCGGTCTCCGGCCTGCTGGCGGCGAAGAACCGCGGCCGCGCCATGCCGGTCCCCGTGCTCATCGGGGAGGCGTCGACGATGGCCGGGCTGACGATGAGCGTGCCCCGGGTGGCCCAGCGGCTGGCCGAGACCTTCTGGCCGGGCGGGCTGACCCTCGTCGTCGAGCACGCGCCGTCGCTGGCCTGGGACCTCGGGGACGCCGAGGGGACGGTCGCCGTCCGCCTCCCCGACGACGACGTCGCCCGCGACCTGCTGCGCCGCACCGGTCCGCTCGCCGTCTCCAGCGCCAACCGCTCCGGCCGGCCCGCCGCCACGAGCGCGCAGGAGGCGGACGCGCAGCTCGGCGAGCACGCCGCGGTCGTCCTCGACGGCGGCCCGCGCGCCGGCTCGGCGGCCAGCACGATCGTCGACTGCACCGGTCCGGTGCCGCGCGTCCTGCGGGTGGGCGCGGTGCCGGTCGAGCGGCTGCGCGAGGTCGTGCCCGAGGTCACGGACTAGGGCCCCGTCACCGGCCGCTGCGGATCCCGCTCCGTCCGGTGACGGGGGGATACCGTGGGGGTACCGCCCGTCCCGTCCGCCCGCCGTCTCGCCCCCCGGGAGCACCGTCGCGATGAGCACGCCCGCCGCGCGCCCGGCCGGGACCCTGCGCGGTCCGCACGGGGGCTGAGCCGTGCGGGAGTACGCCGTCGTCCTGCTGACCGCGGGCCTGGTCACCTTCCTGGCCACGCCGGTGGTGCGGATCGCGGCGGTGCGGCTGCGGATGATGGCCGCCCCGCGCGAGCGCGACGTGCACGTCATCCCCACCCCCCGCGGCGGGGGCGTGGCCATGTACCTCGGGGTCGCGGCGGCGGTGCTGGTGGCCACCCGACTGCCCGCGCTGCAGCGCACCTTCGACGACTCGCAGACCGCCGCCGTCCTCGTCGCCGGCGGGCTGATCTGCCTGCTCGGCGTCCTCGACGACAAGTTCGGGCTCGACGCGCTCACCAAGCTCACCGGCCAGATCGCCGCCGCCGGCGTCATGGTGCTGCTCGGCGTCCAGCTGGCGTTCCTGTTCCTGCCGGTCGCCGACATCGGCACGATCTCCTTCGGCCCGGACGTCGGCGTGCCGCTGACCATCCTGCTGACCGTCCTCACGGTCAACGCGCTCAACTTCATCGACGGCCTCGACGGGCTGGCCGCGGGCGTCTCGGCCATCGCGGCGCTGGCCTTCTTCGCCTACAGCTACAACCTCAGCCGGGTCGGCTACGACGAGGTCGCCAGCGCCCCGGCCCTGGTGACGGCGGTGCTCGCCGGCGCCTGCCTGGGCTTCCTGCCGCACAACTTCAGCCCGGCGCGCATCTTCATGGGCGACTCCGGGTCGATGCTCGTGGGCCTGATGCTCTCGGCCGCCGCGGTGAGCGCCACCGGCCGGGTCGACGCCCAGTCCTTCGACTCCGCGGCCAGCCTGCTGCCGCTGGCCCTGCCGCTGCTCGTGCCGATCGCGGTGCTCTTCATCCCGTTCGTCGACCTGCTCCTGGCGGTGGTCCGCCGGACCCGGCGCGGGCAGTCGCCGTTCTCGCCCGACAAGATGCACCTGCACCACCGGCTGCTGTCCATCGGGCACTCGCACCGCCGGGCGGTGCTGACCATGTACTTCTGGGCGGCTCTCCTGTCCTTCGGCGCGGTGGCCCTCTCGGTCACCGGCGGGACGGTCGAGCTGCTCGTCGTGATCGGGGTGCTGCTCGTCGTGGGTGTCGTCGTCGTCCTCGCCCCGCACGCCCGGCGTGCCGCCCGGGCGGCCCGGGCCGCCGAGATCGCCGAGCAGCGCCGCCGCAGCCGCGCCGCCCACCCGACCGCGCGGGCGCACCGCGCCGGGCGCCGGTCCCCGGAGCCCGCGCCGCCGGCAGGCCCCCCGGTGCCGGCCGCGGCGACCACCACCACCCCGTCCGCCCCGCGCGCGGCCGGGGCCGGTCAGGGGCTCCGGTGAGCGCGCCCCGCCCGGTCGCGCAGGTCCCGTGGGACCTGTCGTTCCTCAGGGTCGGCACGCTCGTCACCGGCTCGGTCGCCGTCGTCGCGGCCCTGGTCGTCGGCCTGGTGCTCGGCTGGCCCGACGCCGTGGGGGTCCTGGTCGGCGGCCTGGTGGTGACGGCGTTCTTCGTCGTCTCCGGCGTGGTCATCGCCTGGGCCGGGCGGATCAACGACACCTTCACGCTGCCGGCGGCGCTGGGCACCTTCTTCGTCAAGGCCGTCGTGTTGTTCGGGATCCTCAGCGCGCTGCCCGAGGACGGCTGGCTCGACCGGCGCACGCTGGCGTGGGCGGTGGTCGTGGGGGCCCTGCTGTGGAGCGGTGTGCAGCTCCGGTGGGTGTGGACCCGCCCCCTCTACTACGTGACGCCGCCCGCGCCACCCGGTCAGGCGACGGTCCCCCCGGCACCGGGAGGCGCCCCGACACGCGGCTGATAGTGTCCGGGCGATGGCCGAGGACGACCCCACCCGTGGGGAGCCCCGGCCCCGACCTGCGCGACCAGCCCCTCGGGGCAGCGGTGCCGAGACCGGCTGGGCCGTCATCGGGACCATGATCTCCGGGATGGCCGTGTGGGGCGGAGCCGGGTGGTTGCTCGACCGGTGGTTGGACACGCGGGTGTTCCTGCCGGTCGGGATCCTCCTCGGCATCTCGGCGGCCATCTACCTGGTCGTCAAACGGTTCGGCGGGCTGCCACCAGACCAGGGTGCACCCGAGCAGGGCAACACCCCGGGCGGACGACGGAGCCGGCCCAGGACGCAGAAGGGACAACGGTGACCTCCAGCGCCCTCGCGCTCGTGGACGTGCTCGCCGCCGAGGGCGGCGGGTCCGGAGACGGCTTCCAGGCCCCCGGCCTGGGCGAGTTCTACCCGGAGCCGCTCGCCGAGTTCTCGCTCTTCGGCATCGACTTCGAGATCACGCGCATCACCCTCGGCCTGTGGTTCGCCACGCTGGCGATGCTCGTCTTCATGGTCCTCACGGTCCGCAAGCCGCAGATCGTGCCGGGCAAGATGCAGTTCATCGGCGAGAGCGGCTACTCGCTCGTCCGGGACGGGATCGCCCGCGACGTCGTCGGCCCCAGGGGGATCCCCTTCGCGCCGTTCCTCGCGTCGCTGTTCTTCTTCATCCTCGCGAACAACTTCATGTCGATCCTGCCGTTCGCGCAGATCTCCCCGATGTCGAAGTTCGCGTTCCCGCTGGTGCTCGCCGCGATCTGCTGGGTGCTCTACATCTACATCGGCATCCGCGAGCAGGGCGCCGGCCGCTACTTCAAGGACATCCTGTTCCTGCCCGGCGTGCCCAAGCCGATGTACATCCTGGTCACGCCGATCGAGATCCTGCAGAACTTCATCGTCCGGCCGTTCACCCTCGCGGTCCGGCTCTTCGCGAACATGTTCGCCGGCCACATGCTGCTGGTGGTGTTCTCCCTCGGCGCGGTCTACCTGTTCAGCCGGGACAACTTCTCGGTCGTCTTCGGCCCGGTCTCGGCCCTGATGGCGATCGTCATGACCTTCTTCGAGCTGCTGGTCATCTTCCTGCAGGCCTACGTCTTCACCGTGCTGATGGGGACCTACCTCAACGGCTCGATCGAGGCCGAGCACTGACCGGCTGAGCAGGCACCTCCCGGACCGCACCACCCCCAAGACCCCCGCAAGCCGCCCGGAGACACCGGGCGACGACACAGGAGGAACACCCCGTCATGGATCTTCTGGCTGAGCTGTCCGGCAGCATCGGCTCCGTGGGCTACGGCCTCGCCGCCATCGGCCCGGGCATCGGCGTCGGCATCGTGTGGGCGGCCTACATCCAGGCCACCGCGCGCCAGCCCGAGTCGGCCGGCCTGACCCGTACCTACGCGTTCCTCGGGTTCGCGCTCTCCGAGGCGCTCGCGCTCATCGGCTTCGTCGTCCCCTTCGTCTTCGGCACCTGATCCGCGCCCCGCGGGCCGGCACCGACTGAGACAGGGACACTGAGACCATGAACATCCTCGCAGCGGAGGAAGCCCACAACCCGCTGATCCCGCCGCTGGGCGAGATCATCATCGGGCTGATCGCGTTCGCGATCGTCATGCTGGTCTTCTTCCGGTTCATCGCCCCGCGCTTCGAGCAGGTCTTCCGGGCCCGCCGCGAGGCCATCGAGGGCGGCATCGAGCGGGCGGAGGCCATGCAGGCCGAGGCCAAGGCCGCGCTGGAGCAGTACCGCGCCCAGCTGGCCGAGGCGCGCACCGAGGCCGCGCAGATCCGGGACCAGGCCCGGGCCGAGGGCCAGCAGATCCTCGAGGAGCTGCGCGCCCAGGCGCAGGAGGAGTCGGCGCGCATCGTCGCCCGCGGCGAGGAGCAGCTGGCCGCCAACCGCCAGTCGGTCGTCAACGAGCTGCGCGGCCAGATCGGCACGCTGGCCGTCGACCTCGCCGGCCGCGTGGTCGGGGAGTCCCTGGAGGACGAGGCGCGTCGTCGCGGCACCGTGGACCGGTTCCTCGACCAGCTCGACGGCATGGCCGGCGGGGCGGCGGGCAACGGCCGTGCCGGCAGCACCGTGTTCGTCCCCGGCGGCGACCGCTGATGGACGCCTCCAGCCGGGAGGCGCTCGCGGTCAGCCGCGAGCGCCTCGCCGCGACGACGGCCGGTGCCGCCGGCCCGGGCCTGCTGGCCCTGGCCGACGAGCTGTTCGCCGTCGCGCGGCTGCTCGACGGCACCGTGGCGCTGCGCCGGGCCCTGTCCGACCCGTCGGCCAAGCCGGCCGACCGGGCCGGACTGGCCCGCCGGATCCTCGGCGGGCGGGTCTCCGAGGCCGCCGTCGACCTCGTCGAGACCGCCGCCCGCCAGCGGTGGTCGCGGCCGCTGGACCTGGTCGAGGCCGCCGAGACCCTCGCCACCGAGGCCTCGCTGGACGCCGCCGAGGCGCGCGGCGAGCTCGAGGGCGTCGAGGACGAGCTGTTCCGCTTCGGCCGGATCGTCGGCGGCGACCCCGAGTTGTCCCGCATCCTCTCCGACGACTCGGCACCGGCCGAGGGGCGCGCGGCGCTGCTCGACCGGCTCCTGTCGGGCCGGGTCAGCCCGGTCACCGAGCAGCTGCTGCGGAACTCGCTGACCGCCCGGCACGTGGGGAACGCGGAGAACCGGGTCGAGCGGCTGTCCGTGGCGGCCTCCGCCCGGCGCGGCCGCTCGGTCGCCCACGTGACGACGGCGGTGCCGCTGACCGTGACGCAGGAGCAGCGGCTGCGCGACGTGCTCGGCCGGATCTACGGGCGGACGATCGGCCTGCAGGTGACGGTCGACCCCGAGGTGCTCGGCGGCCTGGTCGTGCGCGTCGGTGACGAGGTCATCGACGGCAGCATCGCCAACCGGCTCGAGTCCGCCGGCCGCCGGCTCGCCGGCTGACCCGCCCCACCCCAGACCACAGACAGCACGACCCAGCAGGGAAGAGGACGCGCGCCATGGCCGAGCTGACGATCTCCGCAGACGAGATCCGCAGTGCCATCCAGAACTACGTCACCGAGTACTCCCCGGACGTGTCCCGGGAAGAGGTCGGGATCGTCACCGAGGCGGGCGACGGCATCGCCCGGGTCGAGGGCCTGCCCTCGGTCATGACCAACGAGCTGCTCGAGTTCGAGAGCGGCGTCCGCGGCCTCGCGCTGAACCTCGACGTCCGCGAGGTCGGCGTCGTCATCCTCGGTGACTTCGCCGGCATCGAGGAGGGCCAGCAGGTCCGCCGCACCGGCGAGGTCCTGTCGGTGCCGGTCGGCGACGGCTACCTCGGCCGCGTCGTCGACCCGCTCGGCAACCCGATCGACGGCGGCGGCGAGATCGCCACCACCGGCCGCCGCGCGCTGGAGCTGCAGGCCCCCACCGTCGTGCAGCGCAAGTCGGTGCACGAGCCGCTGCAGACCGGGATCAAGGCCATCGACGCCATGACCCCGATCGGGCGCGGCCAGCGCCAGCTGGTCATCGGCGACCGCCAGACCGGCAAGACGGCGATCGTGCTCGACACGATCATCAACCAGAAGCAGGCCTGGGCCACCGGCGACCCGAAGCAGCAGGTGCGCTGCATCTACGTCGCCGTCGGTCAGAAGGGCTCGACGATCGCGGCGATCCGCGCCTCCCTCGAGGAGGCCGGCGCGATGGAGTACACGACCATCGTCGCCGCTCCCGCGTCGGAGGCCGCCGGCTTCAAGTACATCGCCCCCTACACCGGCTCGGCCATCGGCCAGCACTGGATGTACGAGGGCAAGCACGTCCTGATCGTCTTCGACGACCTGTCCAAGCAGGCCGAGGCCTACCGCGCCGTCTCGCTGCTGCTGCGCCGCCCGCCGGGCCGCGAGGCCTACCCGGGCGACGTCTTCTACCTCCACTCCCGGCTGCTGGAGCGCTGCGCCAAGCTCTCCGACGACCTGGGCGCCGGGTCGATGACGGGTCTCCCGCTCATCGAGACCAAGGGCAACGACGTGTCGGCCTACATCCCGACCAACGTCATCTCGATCACCGACGGGCAGATCTTCCTCGAGACCGGTCTGTTCAACTCCGGTGTCCGCCCGGCCATCAACGTCGGCATCTCGGTGTCCCGGGTCGGCGGCTCGGCGCAGATCAAGGCGATGAAGTCGGTCGCCGGCCGCCTGCGCCTGGACCTCGCCCAGTACCGCGAGCTCGAGGCCTTCGCCTCGTTCGCCTCGGACCTGGACGCCTCCAGCCGGGCCACCCTCGACCGCGGCCAGCGCCTGGTGGAGCTGCTCAAGCAGGGCCAGTACCAGCCGTACCCGGTCGAGCGCGAGGTCGTCTCGCTGTGGCTGGGCACCACCGGCAAGCTCGACCGCGTGCCGGTGTCCGACGTCCGCCGGTTCGAGTCGGAGTTCCTCGACTACATCGGCCGCAGCGAGAGCGGTGTCTTCGACGAGATCCGCACCTCGCGGGCCCTCGGCGACGACGCGGTGAGCAGCCTCGAGCGCGCCGTCGAGAGCTTCTACCAGCAGTTCACGACCTCCGACGGCACCTCGCTGGTCAACGAGCCCGAGGCCGAGGCCATGGACGCGTCCGAGCGTGGCCAGGAGCGCGTCCAGGTCAAGAAGGCCTGACCGGTGGCCGGTTCCCTTCGCGCGCTGCGGCGGCGCATCCGCTCCACCCAGTCGACGAAGAAGATCTTCTCGGCCCAGGAGCTGATCGCCGGCGCCCGCATCGTGCGCGCCCAGGCCCGGGTGGAGGCGTCCAAGCCGTACGCCCGGGAGATCACCCGGGTGCTGTCCGCGCTGGCGTCGTCGGCCTCGCTCGAGCACCCGCTGCTCACCGAGCGGCAGGCGACGCGGCGGGCCGCGGTCCTGGTGGTCACCTCCGACCGCGGGTTCGCCGGCTCGTACAACGTGAACGTGCTGCGGCGGACCGAGGAGCTGCTGTCGCTGCTGCGGCAGGAGGGCAAGGAGCCGCAGGTCTACGTCATCGGCCGCAAGGGGGAGACCTACTACTCCTTCCGCAACCGGCCGGTGGTGCAGACCTTCACCGGGTTCTCCGAGCAGCCGGCCTACCCCGATGCCCAGGAGGTCGGGCGCGTCCTCATCGACGCGTTCACCGCCGGGGCGGACGACGCGGACGGCGGCCCCGGTGCCGACGGCGTGGCCGGCGTGGACGAGCTGCACATCGTCTACACCGAGTTCCGCTCGCTGCTCGCCCAGGTCCCGGTCGCCAAGCGGCTGGCCCCGCTGGAGGTCGAGGAGGTCGAGGAGTTCGACTTCGAGCGGGAGGACCGCGAGGCCGGCCGCACCGGCGACTCCGGCGTCCCCACCTCGTACGAGTTCGAGCCCTCGGCCGACGCGCTGCTCGACGCGCTGCTGCCGAAGTACGTCACCACCCGCATCTACGCGGCGCTGCTCGAGGCCGCGGCCTCCGAGTCGGCGTCGCGGCGGCGGGCGATGAAGTCGGCCTCGGACAACGCCGAGGAGCTGGCGAAGAACCTCTCCCGCCAGGCCAACCAGGCGCGCCAGGCCGAGATCACCCAGGAGATCAGCGAGATCGTCGGTGGTGCCGACGCGCTGGTCGCAGCCAACGCCGACGACTGACCACCCCGGTCCCCGCCCGAGGCGGGGGCCGCAGGATCTCCGATCCACCTGACCGAGGAGCCCCCCTCATGACCGTCACCGAGGACCGTCCGACCACCCAGACGACCGGCCGCGTCGTCCGGGTCACCGGGCCGGTCGTCGACGTCGAGTTCCCGCGCGACGCGATGCCCGACCTGTTCAACGCCCTGCACGTCGACGTGACCCTCGCCGACCTGGGCAAGACGCTGACCCTCGAGGTCGCCCAGCACCTGGGCGACAACGTGGTCCGCACCATCTCCATGGCCCCGACCGACGGTCTGGTCCGTGGCGCCGAGGTCCGGGACACCGGAGGCTCGATCAGCGTCCCGGTGGGCAACGAGGTCACCGGGCACGTGTTCAACGCCCTCGGTGAGTGCCTCGACAAGCCCGGCTACGGCCAGGACCTGCCGCGCTGGTCGATCCACCGGCACGCGCCGCGGTTCGACCAGCTCGAGGGCCGCACCGAGCTGCTCGAGACCGGCATCAAGGTCATCGACCTGCTCACCCCGTACGTGGCCGGCGGGAAGATCGGCCTGTTCGGCGGTGCCGGCGTGGGCAAGACCGTGCTGATCCAGGAGATGATCCGCCGGGTCGCCCAGGAGTTCGGTGGCGTGTCGGTGTTCGCCGGCGTCGGCGAGCGCACCCGCGAGGGCAACGACCTCATCACCGAGATGACCGAGTCCGGGGTCATCGAGTCCACCGCGCTGGTCTTCGGCCAGATGGACGAGCCGCCGGGCACCCGGCTGCGGGTGGCGCTGTCGGCGCTGACGATGGCGGAGTACTTCCGCGACGAGCAGAACCAGGACGTGCTGCTCTTCATCGACAACATCTTCCGGTTCACCCAGGCCGGGTCCGAGGTGTCCACGCTGCTGGGCCGCATGCCCTCCGCCGTGGGTTACCAGCCGACCCTCGCCGACGAGATGGGCGAGCTGCAGGAGCGGATCACCTCGACGCGGGGTCACTCGATCACCTCGCTGCAGGCGATCTACGTGCCCGCCGACGACATCACCGACCCGGCGCCGCACACCACCTTCGCCCACCTCGACGCGACGACGGTGCTCTCCCGGCCGATCTCGGAGAAGGGCATCTACCCGGCCGTCGACCCGCTGGACTCCACCAGCCGGATCCTCGACCCGCAGTACGTCGGGCAGGAGCACTACCAGGTCGCGCAGACGGTGAAGCAGATCCTGCAGCGCTACCAGGAGCTGCAGGACATCATCGCGATCCTCGGCATCGACGAGCTCTCCGAGGAGGACAAGGTCACCGTGCAGCGCGCACGGCGGATCGAGCGGTTCCTCTCGCAGAACATGTTCGTGGCCGAGGCCTTCACCGGTCAGCCCGGCTCGTTCGTGCCGCTGTCGGAGACCCTCGAGGCCTTCAAGGCGCTCACCGAGGGCAACTACGACCACGTTCCCGAGCAGGCCTTCTTCATGTGCGGTGGGCTCGAGGACCTCGAGCGCAACGCGGAGAAGCTCAAGCGCGGCTGAGGAAGGACCCCGTCCTCCTCACCCCACGCACGCTCGGGGTGGGCCTCTGGACGGGGCCACACCACGTCACGGCCGGGTGTCCCTGCGGGGACACCCGGCCGTCGTGCGTCCGGGGCCGCCTCCGCGTGCAGGACCGGTCACGGACGGTCGGGACGGGCCAGGGCGTGGCGCGCGAGGTGGTTGACGTACCCGGCGTCGTGGGCAGGTGCCTTCCGGGCGCACCTCAAGAGCGGGAGCCTTGCTGCCGATCGGAGAGGGTGGCGCCCGGAGGGACCGGACGCGTCGTGTGGGAGAAGACCATGGAGTGGCTGGACGCGACCAGCACCGACGGCACGGTGACCCGCCTGCCGGCCGGGACCGCCGATCCAGGGTGGACCTGGCCGTCGACGTCCGTACCGCACGTGCACGACATCGCCTACGACACCGAGGAGTGGGCGCCCGCCTCGAC
Organism: Geodermatophilus sp. SYSU D00879; assembly: GCF_054050375.1. NCBI lineage: Bacteria > Bacillati > Actinomycetota > Actinomycetes > Geodermatophilales > Geodermatophilaceae > Geodermatophilus > Geodermatophilus sp. SYSU D00879. The sequence goes on along the minus strand of NZ_JBJGZF010000002.1, from coordinate 198,722 downwards.
GGTGCGCCACCCGTGGGTCCGCGTCGGTCGCTGGACCCTGCTCTACCGCCGCGCCGCCTGACGAGGGACCGGGGCCGCCGCCCGGCCGGGTGAGCGCCGGACGGCCCGCGCCGGGTGCCCCGCGTCCCGCGGCTAGAGTGGGCGACGACCGTCGCCGTGCCCGCTTCCCGGCCGGCGTCCCAGCACCGCCCGTCGGTGAACCCGGAGGAGTGTCGTGGCGACCCTGCAGGTCGAGTTGGTGGCCGTCGAGCGGACCATCTGGTCCGGTGAGGCGAGCATGGTCATCGCCCGCACCACCGAGGGCGAGATCGGCGTCCTGCCCGGCCACGCCCCGCTGCTCGGCGAGCTCGCCCCCGGTGGCGTGGTCACCGTCCGGACCACCGAGGGCCCCGACATGGTCGTCGCCGCGCACGGCGGCTTCCTGTCGGTGACGCCGAAGGGCGTGTCCATCCTCGCCGAGACCGCGGAGATCTCCTCCGAGATCGACGTCGAGCGGGCCCGCGAGGCGCTGCGCCGCGCCGAGTCCGCCGGCGACGACCCCGAGGCCCTCGCCGCCGCCCGCCGCGCCCAGTCCCGCCTGCGGGCCGCCGGACAGGCCGACTGACCCGACCGGACGCGCCCGCCCCAGCCGACGGTGACCACCGCCCTGCTCGTGCTCGCCGGGGTGCTGGTCGTCGTCCTGGTGGTCGCCTTCCTCATCCGCCGCCGGCTGCTGCTCTCCGGCCTCGGCGCGGTGACGATGTGGCTGCGCCCGGCCGGCAGCTCCCGGTGGTCGGTGGGCGTCGCCTGGTACGGCGGAGAGGCGCTGCTCTGGTACCGCGCGCTGTCGCTGTCGGTCCGCCCGCAGCAGCGGCTGTGCCGCACCGAGGTGCAGGTCGAGGGCCGGCGGCCGCCGGGCCGGGACGACGTCGCCCTGCCCGACGACGCGGTCGTCCTGACCTGCGTCACCGGCAGCGGCCGCAAGGAGCTGGCCATGGACCCCTCCACGGTGACGGGGTTCCTCTCCTGGGTGGAGTCGGCCCCGCCCGTGCACTGAGGGCCGGCGTCAGCCCCGCGCGGCCCGCTGGGCGTGGACGCCGCTGTGCGCGCCGGGTGCCCACAGCACGTCGCCGTCCGGGTTCGCCTCGCGGGCGAGGATGAACAGCAGGTCCGAGAGCCGGTTGAGGTAGCGGGCGGTCTCCGGGTTGGTGCGCTCACCGTCGGCCGCCAGCAGCGCCCACACGCTGCGCTCGGCCCGCCGGACGACCACCCGCGCCTGGTGCAGCAGCGCCGCCAGCGGCGTGCCGCCGGGCAGCACGAAGCTGGTGAGCCTCGGCAGCGCCTCGTTGTGCTCGTCGCAAGCGGCCTCGAGCCGCTCGGTGTAGGCGGCGGTCACCCGCAGCGGCGGGTGCGCGGGGTCGGGGACCACGGGCGTGGACAGGTCGGCGCCGACGTCGAACAGGTCGTTCTGCACGCTGCGCACGAGCTCGGCCAGCTCCGGCGACGGCGCCCCCAGCGCCAGGGCCACGCCGAGCACGCTGTTGGCCTCGTCGACGTCGGCGTAGGCGACCAACCGCGGGTCGGTCTTGGCCACCCGGCTCATGTCGCCCAGGTGCGTCTGCCCGGCGTCACCGGTCTTCGTGTAGATGCGGGTCAGCCGGACGGTCATGGAGCGAGCGTAGGACGCTGCCCGGAGCCGCCCGGGCACCCGCCGTAGGGTGGTCGGGTGCACTGCTTCGAGGTGACCGGCGGCACCGCCCTCAGGGGCCAGGTACGGGTCACGGGGGCGAAGAACAGCGCCCTCAAGCTCATGGCCGCCGCGCTCCTGGCCTCCGGGCGGACGACGATCGACGAGGTGCCCGACATCCTCGACGTCGCGATCATGAGCGAGGTGCTGCGCCGCCTGGGCTGCGGCGTCAGCTACGAGCGCTCGGGGCAGCCCGGGGGCGGCGGCCGGGTCGTCGTCGACGTGCCGGAGGACCCCGCCACCGAGACCGACTACGACCTGGTCCGCAGGATGCGCGCCTCGATCAGCGTGCTCGGCCCGCTGGTCGCACGCTGCGGCAGCGCCCGGGTGGCGCTGCCCGGCGGCGACGCGATCGGCTCCCGCGGGCTGGACATGCACATCTCCGGCCTGGAGCGGCTCGGCGCCTCGATCCACAGCGAGCACGGCTTCCTCGTCGCCTCCGCGCCGCGGCTGGTGGGCACGTCGATCTGGCTGGACTTCCCGTCGGTGGGCGCCACGGAGAACCTGCTCATGGCCGCGGTCCTGGCCGAGGGGACGACGGTCATCGACAACGCCGCCCGCGAGCCGGAGATCGTCGACATCTGCTCGATGCTCACCGCCATGGGCGCCCGCATCGACGGCGCGGGCACCTCCACGCTCACCGTCGAGGGCGTCGACGCGCTGTCGCCGGTGACCTACTCGACGGTGCCGGACCGGATCGTCGCCGGGACGTGGGCGATCGGCGCGGTGATGACCCGCGGCGACGTCGTCGTCGAGCGGGCCGTCCCCGACCACCTCGCGGTCCCGCTGGACAAGCTGGTGAGCGCCGGCGCCACCGTGGAGGTCGTCGAGAACGGCGTCCGGGTCGCCATGGACGAGCGGCCGCGCGGGGTCGACGTCGTCACCCTGCCGTTCCCCGGCTTCCCGACCGACCTGCAGCCGATGGCGGTCGCGCTGGCCGCGGTGTCCACCGGCACGGCGCTGATCACCGAGAACGTGTTCGAGGGCCGGTTCATGTTCGTCAACGAGCTGGTGCGCCTGGGCGCCGACGTGCGCATCGACGGCCACCACGCCGTCGTCCGCGGGCGGGAGCGGCTGTCGTCGGCGCCCGTGCTGGCCACCGACATCCGCGCCGGCGCCGGGCTGGTGCTCGCCGGCCTGCTGTCCGACGGCGTCACCGAGGTGCAGGACGTGCACCACGTCGACCGCGGCTACCCGGACTTCGTCGAGCAGCTGCGCGGCCTGGGCGTGCGGATCGAGCGGGTCGAGCGCCCGAGCGACCTCTAGGCCGCGGGGAAGGACGACGCCAGCGCGCGGGCGCGGTCGGCGTCCTCGGGGAAGACCAGCACGTCGGCGCGGTGCGCCTCGGGGAAGCGGACCGTCGAGCGGATCCCCGCGTCGGAGAGCACCGCGCGCAGCGCCATCGCCGACTCGCGGCGGGAGAGCGTGGCGACCCGGGTGAGCAGGCCGTCGTCGGTGGGCGAGGGACGGCCCCGGCGCATGCCCCCGGTGGAGCTGCCGCCGAAGGCCCAGCGCATGAAGAGGGCGAGCAGCACCATGACGACGATCGCGATGACCGGTCCGGCGATGTAGCTCAGACTGCCCGGCTGCAGCACGGCGCCTCCCCTCGGCGGGCGGCGTCCGGGCCCCGACAGGCCCGGTCGCACGCGATCGAGTGTGCCACCGCGGGGCTCCCGGACCGGTGCTGCTACTCGCCGGTAACCCCCTTACACTCCGCTGGCATGCCGTTCCCTTCATCGCCGAAGGAGCGCGACCGCCCCTGGGTCATGCGCACCTACGCCGGCCACTCCTCGCCGGCCGAGTCCAACGCGCTCTACCGCCGGAACCTGGCGAAGGGGCAGACCGGCCTGTCGGTCGCCTTCGACCTGCCGACGCAGACCGGCTACGACCCGGACGACGAGCTCGCCGTCGGTGAGGTCGGCAAGGTCGGTGTCCCGGTCACGCACATCGGCGACATGCGCGCGCTGTTCGACGGCATCCCGCTCGACGAGATGAACACGTCGATGACGATCAACGCCACCGCCATGTGGCTGCTCGCGCTCTACCAGGCGGTCGCCGAGGAGCACGGGCACGACGTCGCGAAGCTCGCCGGGACGACGCAGAACGACATCATCAAGGAGTACCTGTCGCGCGGGACCTACGTGTTCCCGCCCGGACCCTCGATGCGGCTGATCACCGACATGGTCGCCTACACCGTGACGGCGATGCCGAAGTGGAACCCGATCAACATCTGCAGCTACCACCTGCAGGAGGCCGGGGCGACGCCGGTGCAGGAGATCGCCTACGCGATGAGCACCGCGATCGCCGTCCTGGACTCGGTGCGCGACTCCGGGCAGGTGCCGCAGGAGCGCTTCGGCGAGGTGGTCGCGCGCATCTCCTTCTTCGTCAACGCGGGCGTCCGCTTCGTCGAGGAGATGTGCAAGATGCGCGCCTTCACCCAGCTCTGGGACGAGCTGACGCAGGAGCGCTACGGCGTGCAGGACCCCAGGCACCGCCGCTTCCGCTACGGCGTGCAGGTCAACTCCCTGGGCCTCACGGAGGCGCAGCCGGAGAACAACGTCCAGCGGATCGTGCTGGAGATGCTCGCCGTCACACTGTCCAAGGACGCCCGCGCCCGCGCGGTGCAGCTGCCGGCGTGGAACGAGGCGCTCGGCCTGCCCCGGCCGTGGGACCAGCAGTGGTCGCTGCGGCTGCAGCAGGTGCTCGCCTACGAGACCGACCTGCTCGAGTACGACGACCTGTTCACCGGGTCGGTCGTGGTGGAGCGCAAGGTCGCCGAGCTCGTCGAGGGCGCCCGTGCCGAGATCGCCCGGGTGCAGGAGATGGGCGGGGCGGTGGCCGCCGTCGAGTCCGGCTACATGAAGGGGCAGCTGGTCGCCTCGCTGGCCGAGCGGCGGCGCCGGATGGAGAACGGCGACGACGTCGTCGTCGGCGTGAACCGGTTCGACAGCACCGAGCCCAACCCGCTGACGGCGGACCTCGACACCGCGATCATGGTCGTCGACCCGGCCGTGGAGGCGGCCGCGAAGGAGGCCGTGCAGCGGTGGCGGGCCGAGCGCGACCCGGCGCCGGTGGAGGCCGCGCTGGCCGCGCTGCGCGAGGCCGCCGGCAGCGACGTCAACCTCATGGAGGCGACCCTGCAGTGCGCCCGCGCGGGCGTGACGACGGGGGAGTGGGCCGGCGTGCTGCGCGAGGTGTTCGGCGAGTACCGCGCCCCCACCGGCGTGGCCGCGGCCACCGGCGGCGGCGAGGCCGACGAGACGCTGGCGCAGGTCCGCGAGCGGGTGCGCGCCACCGGTGAGGAGCTGGGCGGGCGACTGCGGTTCCTGGTCGGCAAGCCCGGCCTCGACGGGCACTCCAACGGCGCCGAGCAGATCGCCGTCCGCGCCCGCGACGCCGGGTTCGAGGTGGTCTACCAGGGCATCCGGCTCACGCCCGCGCAGATCGTGTCGGCCGCGATCGAGGAGGACGTGCACGTCGTCGGGCTCTCGGTGCTGTCCGGCTCGCACCTGCAGGTGGTGCCGGCGGTGCTGCGGGGCCTGCGGGAGGCGGGCCTGGACGACGTCCCGGTCGTCGTCGGCGGGATCATCCCCGACAGCGACGCCCGCCGGCTGCGCGAGCAGGGCGTGGCCCGGGTGTTCACGCCCAAGGACTTCGGGCTCACCGACATCATGGGCCAGGTCGTCGACGTGATCCGCGAGGCGAACGGCCTCGACGAGAAGGTGCCCGCCTCCGTGTGAGGGCCCGGCCGGCGCCGCTCAGGAGATCGGCGCCGGCCGGCCGAACAGGTGGCCCTGGCCGTAGCGGACGCCGCGGGCGAGCAGGGCGTCGCGCTCGGCGGTGGTCTCGATGCCCTCGGCCACCAGCGTGGCGCCGGTGTCGGCGGCGAAGGCCACCATCGCCGCGGTCATCGCCTGCCGGGCCGGGTCGACGTCGACCCCGCTGACCAGCGCGATGTCGAGCTTGATGGTGTCCGGCCGCAGCCGCAGGATGTGCCGGAGGCTCGCGTAGCCGGCGCCGGCGTCGTCGATGCTGAGCCGGATCCCGGCCGCCCGCAGCGGCGCCAGCGCGCCCAGGACCGGCCCGTAGTCCGCGATCGGGCTGTGCTCGGTGATCTCCACGGTCAGCGCCGTCCGCCGGACGCCGTCGAGGAGGGCCTCGCCGACCTCGGGGGACAGCAGCGCCTCGGGGGAGAGGTTGACCGCCAGCCGCAGGCCCCGCGGCAGCCGGTCCCCGGCCTCCAGCGCGGCGTGCACGGCCAGCAGCTCCAGGTCCACGCCCAGGCCGACGACGGCGGCGTCGGCGAACAGCGTCGCCGGGCCGCCCTCGCTGCCCGGGAAGCGGGACAGCGCCTCGTGCGCGACGACGGTGCCGCTGTGCATGTCGACGACCGGCTGGACGTGCACCTCCACCGCGCGCCGCTCCAGGACGCCGCAGACCCGCGCGCGCCGGGCGGCCAGCTCGGCCTCGGCGGCCTCCTCGGCGGTCAGCCGCTCGCCGATCAGCTCGGCGAGCATCTCCACCGTCCGCACCGACGAGCCGTCCAGCTGCTCCCCGGGGTCCCGGCTGATGCAGCACAGCATCCCGAGCGGGCGCCGGTCGTCGCCGCGCACCGGGGCGCCGACGTAGGAGCCGATCCCCAGCTGCCGGGTGACCGCGAGCTCGCGGGTGACCGGGTTGCGGTCGGCGCCGGTGACCACCGGCGGCAGCTGGCCGGACAGCACCCGCACGCAGAAGGACTCCTCGAGCGGCATCGACATGCCCTCGGAGACGTTCATGGCGCCGAGCTCGCCGGTGGCCGAGGCGATCTCCTGGCGGTCCTGGGTGAACACCGACAGCCAGGCGACGTCCATCCCGAGCCGGGCGCGCGCGAGCTCGAGCAGGCGGTGCACCCAGTCCTCGCCGGCGTCGTCGGTCGTCGGGTCGGCCGTCGCCACGGGCTGCGGTGCTCCCACCCGGGCAGTGTCGCCGCTGGGCGCCGTCTTGCCCAGGGGGTTGCGGAACGGCTCCGTGCGTCAGACGCGGGGGCCGAAGCGGACGTCGACGCCGGGGGAGAACAGCACGCTGTCCGGCGGGCCGCCCACGCCGGGCAGCCCGGCCGCGGCGAGCAGGTCGCCGTCCCAGGTCAGGAGCTCGGCGCGGTGCAGCGGCCAGGCCGGGTGCTCGTTGGGCCAGTAGCGCGTGCGGCCCCGGCTCGTCTGGTGCAGGCCCCAGCGGCCGGTGAGGAAGCGCTCCAGCGGACCGGGCCGCTCCAGCCGCGGGCCCACCCGCACCTCGACCCGGCCGCCGGCCCCGCGCGGCCCGGGCCAGCGCCGCCGGCAGGTGTAGGTCAGCAGGTCGCCGTCGCGGGTCAGGCGCATCCGCGACCACAGGTAGGGCAGCCCCGCGGCGCGGGCGACCAGCACCGGCAGCAGCCGGTCGGCGTCGAGGGACGCGAAGACGACGCCGCGCCGGCCCTCCCCGTCCACGGAGTACAGCCGCACGTTGGTCTCGAGGAACGAGCCGACCCAGGGCAGGCCGGGCGAGCCGAGGACGCCGATGCGGCGCATGCGGAAGGGCACCAGCCCCACCCAGCTGCGCCCGTCCGGGGTGGTGTCGGGCCGGGTGCCCGGCGGCAGCAGCGGCGCGACGACGTCCGGGTCGACCGCCCAGTGCAGGAACGCGACGTCCCGCCAGCCCTGGGTGAACAGCGTCCGCCCGGCGGCGCGGGGCGCGGTGTCGGTGACCTCCTCGGCGTCCACCCCTCCAGCGTCCCCAGCCGCGTTGCCCCCGACCGGCGGTCCGTGGTGAGGTCGGTCACGTGACCGCCGAGGGAGCTCCCCGCGTCGAGCGCGACGGCGACGTCGTCCGCATCACGATGTGCCGCCCGCAGCGGCGCAACGCGCTGTCCCGCGACCACCTCACCCAGCTGCTGGCCGCCGTCACCGACGCCGGCGCCACCGACGCGGCGGGCATCGTCCTCGGCGCGGAGGGACCGGTGTTCAGCGCCGGGCACGACTTCCGGGACGTCGTCGACCGGCCGGTGACCGAGGTCCGCAGCCTGCTCGCGCTGTGCACCGAGCTGATGCAGACGCTGCAGGACGTGCCGCAGGTCGTCGTCGCGCGGGTGCACGCCCTGGCCACCGCCGCGGGCTGCCAGCTGGTCGCCTCCTGCGACCTCGCGGTGGCCGCGGAGTCGGCCGGCTTCGCCGCCCCGGGCGGCAAGGGCGGCTGGTTCTGCCACACGCCGATGGTGGCGATCGCCCGCAACGTCGGCCGCAAGCGGGCGATGGAGCTCGCGCTCACCGGCGACGTCATCGACGCGCGCACCGCGCTGGACTGGGGGCTGGTGAACCGGGTCGTGCCCGACGGCGAGCTCGACGCCGCCGTCGACGAGCTGATGGCGCGCGCCACCCGTGGCTCGCGGGCGAGCAAGGCCTGGGGGAAGCAGACGATGTACGCCCAGCTCGACCGGACCGAGCGGGACGCCTACGCCGTCGCCGTCGAGGTGATGGCGTCGGCCAGCCAGATCGACGGCGCCCGCGAGGCCATGCGGTCGTTCCTGGAGAAGCGCCCGCCGGCCTGGACGGACTGAGGGCGGGTCAGCCGGTCAGGTCGGCGCAGCCGGTCTCGTGCGGGAGCACCGGCCGGAACGCGATCGACCAGCGCGCGCCGTCGACGGTGACCCAGGGCGTCAGGACGTTCGCCGGGGCGGCGGCCGCGAGCACGTCGGCGGCCTGCTGCCCGGTGGCGCTCACGCAGGTCAGGCCGGCGCCCAGCGGCGTGCCGGGCAGCTCGGGACCCGGCCAGGCGACGTCGGGCTGGGGGAACTCCGGGTCGGCGCCGGCGTGCGGCTGGACCACCGCGGCGACCGTCTGCGGCACGTAGGACTCCGCCGGGCCCGTGCCGGCCAGGCCGGTGAGCTCGTCGACGAGGTCCTGCAGCCGGCCGCGGGCCTCGGCCTGCTCCGGGGTCAGCGACCCGTCGGGGGTCTCGGCGAGCGCGTAGACCTCGCGGACCGCGGTGCCCTCGTCGGTGGTCAGGGTGATGCGGGTGGTGGGCGCGTCGGCCACCGGCGGCTCGCCGAGGTCGGCGTCCTCCGCCACGCCGGCGTCGACGGCGCGGTCGAGCAGATCGCGCACGGTGGCCTCCCCGACCTCGGTCACCTGCACGTTCGGCAGCGCGGGCGAGGGCCAGATCTCGATCTGCGGGCCCTCGGTGAACACCCGGCCGTCGCCGTAGACGGTGACCAGCGGCAGCCGGGTGACCAGGTCCTCCGGGGGCACGAAACCGCCGGTGTGCTCGACCTGCAGCACGGGGCCCGCGGGCAGGGGGGCGGGTGACGGCGCCGCGGCGTCGGCACCGTCCTGCGCGCACCCGGCCAGTGCCAGCGCGCCGGCCAGCAGGGCGGCCGCGCGCACCGTCGACGTCGTCGTCACGGTCCTGCGGACGCGCGACCCGGCTCGGCGGTTCCCGTCGTGACCGGACCGGTACCGTCGGCCCCCGTGCGTCTGGTCATCGCCCGCTGCTCGGTCGACTACATCGGGCGGCTGACCGCCCACCTGCCCATGGCCCCGCGGCTGCTGCTGGTCAAGGCCGACGGCTCGGTGTCGGTGCACGCCGACGACCGCGCCTACAAGCCGCTGAACTGGATGAGCCCGCCGTGCTCCCTGAAGGACGAGCTGGTCGACGGGTCCGGCACCTGGACGGTCACCAACAAGGCCGGTGAGCAGCTGGTCATCACCATCGAGTCGGTCGAGCACGACTCCGCGCACGAGCTGGGCGTGGACCCCGGCCTGCAGAAGGACGGCGTCGAGGCCGAGCTGCAGCGGCTGCTCGCGCTGCACGTGGAGACCTTCGGGCAGGGCTGGTCGCTGGTCCGCCGCGAGTACCCGACGGCGATCGGCCCGGTCGACCTGCTCTGCCGCGACGCCGACGGCCGGACCGTCGCCGTCGAGGTCAAGCGGCGCGGGGAGATCGACGGCGTCGAGCAGCTGACCCGCTACCTCGAGCTGCTCAACCGCGACCCGCTGCTGGCCCCGGTCAAGGGCGTGTTCGCCGCGCAGGAGATCAAGCCGCAGGCGCGGGTGCTCGCCGGCGACCGCGGCATCGAGTGCGTGACCGTCGACTACGCCGTCCTCAAGGGCACCGACGACCCCACCCAGCGCCTGTTCTGAGACCGCTACCCACCGGTAGCCCCGGGCCGTTCGGGTGGGAGACTGCCCCGGTCAACGCACGGGAGGAGATGGCAGCGTGGCCAGAGAACTGACCGAGGTCGGCGTGGTGGGCCTGGGCACCATGGGTGCGGGCATCGCCGAGGTGCTGGCCCGCGCGGGCCTGTCGGTGACCGCCGTGGAGATCAGCGAGGACGCGCTGAGCCGGGGGCGCGGGCACGTCGAGCAGTCCACCGGCAAGGCGGTCGCGCGCGGCAAGCTCGACGACGCCGAGCGCGAGGCGATCCTCGGGCGGATCCGCTTCACCACCTCGCTGGAGGACCTCTCCGCCGCGGAGCTGGTCATCGAGGCCGTCCCGGAGCGGATGGAGCTCAAGACCGAGCTGTTCGCCGAGCTGGACAAGATCTGCCCGCCGGACACCATCCTCGCGACCAACACCTCGAGCCTGTCGGTGACCGAGCTGTCGGTGGCCACCGGCCGGCCGAGCAAGGTCATCGGGATGCACTTCTTCAACCCGGCGCCGGTCATGAAGCTGGTCGAGGTCGTGCGCACCGTCGTCACCGAGCCCTCGGTCATCGAGGACGTCGAGGCCCTGGCCGAGCGGCTGGGCAAGGTCGACGTGACCATCGGCGACAAGGCCGGCTTCATCGCCAACGCGCTGCTGTTCGGCTACCTCAACCACGCGGTCTCCATGTACGAGAACCGCTACGCCAGCCGCGAGGACATCGACGCCGCCATGCGGCTGGGCTGCGGCCTCCCGATGGGCCCGCTCGCGCTCATGGACCTCATCGGCATCGACACCGCCTACGAGATCCTCGACACGATGTACAAGCAGTCGCGCAACCGGCTGCACGCGCCCAGCCCGATCATCAAGCAGATGATGACCGCGGGCCTGCTGGGCCGGAAGTCCGGCCGCGGCTTCTACACCTACGCCCAGCGCGACTCCGCCGAGGTCGTGCCGGACGCGCTCACCCCCGGCGCCGGGCAGGCCGCGGAGGGCGCCCGCCCGGTGTCGAAGGTCGGCGTCGTCGGCTCCGGGACGATGGCCACCGGCATCATCGAGGTCGTCGCCAAGGGCGGCTACGAGGTCGTCTTCGTCGCCCGCACCCTCGACAAGGTCGAGGCCGTGCACACCGCGCTGCGGAAGTCGCTGGACAAGCAGGTCGCCCGCGGGCGGCTCGACGAGGCCGGCCGGGACGAGGTCCTCGCCCGGGTCACCGGCACGGCGTCGCTGGACGACCTCGCCGACGTCGACCTGGTCATCGAGGCCGTCGTCGAGCACCTGGCCACCAAGCAGGCGCTGTTCGCCAACCTCGGCGAGATCTGCAAGCCCGGCGCGGTGCTGGCCACGACGACGTCGAGCCTGCCGGTCATCGAGTGCGCCAAGGCCAGCGAGCGCCCCGCCGACGTCGTCGGCCTGCACTTCTTCAACCCCGCGCCGGTGATGAAGCTGGTCGAGGTGGTCAGCACCATCGCCACCGCCCCCGACGTCGCGGCCACCGCGCACGCGGTCTGTGCCCGGCTCGGCAAGCACGCGGTGTCCTGCACCGACCGGGCCGGTTTCATCGTCAACGCGCTGCTGTTCCCGTACCTGAACGACGCGGTGAAGATGCTCGAGGCGCACTACGCGACCGCCGACGACATCGACGCCGCCATGAAGGTCGGCTGCGGCTACCCGATGGGCCCGTTCGAGCTGCTCGACGTCGTCGGTCTCGACGTCTCGCTGGCCATCGAGCGGGAGCTGTACGTCGAGTTCCGCGAGCCCGGGTTCGCGCCCGCGCCGCTGCTCGAGCACCTGGTCACCGCCGGCTACCTGGGCCGCAAGACCGGCCGCGGGTTCCGGGACTACTCCCGGCGCTGAGGTGCCCCGCAGGGGACGACGCAGCGGGGGGCGGCCGACCCGCCGCCCCCCGCGCGGGCCTCGGCGCGTGGAAGGCGAGGAGGCCGCGGCCCGCCCCAGGGTCGTCCCCCGGCTGACCCCGGCCGCCAGGACCAAGCCCTACCGCTGCCCGGGGTGCGACCAGGAGATCCGGCCGGGCACACCGCACGTGGTCAGCTGGCCGGCCTACGCCCGCGACTCGGACCTCGAGCCCTGGGACACCGACTCCGCCGCCGACCTGCGCCGGCACTGGCACACCGCCTGCTGGCAGGCCCGCGACCGCCGCCGCTGACGAGGGGCTCAGGCCGTCGCGGTCGCGAAGACCACGACGTTGTCCTCGTAGCTGCGCACCGAGCGGTCGAAGGCGCCGCCGCAGGTGACCAGCCGCAGCTGGGCGTCCGCCGTCGGCCCGTACACGGCGTCGGTGGGGAAGGCGTCCTTCGGGTGCCGCTCGACCCGGGTGACGGTGAACGCCACCGTGCTGCCGTCGGCGCGGTCGACGAGCACCTCGTCCCCGGGGGCGAGCTCGCGCAGGCGCCAGAAGACCGCCGGGCCGCTGCGGGAGTCGACGTGCCCGGCCAGCACCGCCGGGCCGACGTCGCCCGGCGCCGGGCCGCCGGTGTACCAGCCGGCCGTGGCGAAGTCGGCCGGGGCCGCCAGCGCGCCGGCGGCGTCGAGGCCCAGGTCGACCAGCCCGCTGTCGAGGCCGATCGCGGGCGCCCGCACCCGCACCGGCGGCACGGCCGCGGGGGCGGAACGCTGGGCGAGCACGACCGGCCCCGGGACGGTCGCGGCCGGCGCCCCGGCGGCGGCCGGCGGGGGAGCGGCCGGCTCCAGCAGAGCGACCGCCCCCGCGGCGAGCGCGAGGAGGGCCAGCGCCAGCCGCAGCAGGCCTCCCCGGCTCCAGCGGGGCGCGCGGTGCCGGGACCGGCGGGCGGGAGCGCGGTGGCAGGCGGCCGGCCCGCTCACCGGCGCCGGCGGCCCGCGGCGTGCCGGCCCGGAGCCGCGCCGGCGGCCGCCCGCCGCGTGGTGAGCAGGACCAGGCCCGCGGCGGCGGCGAGGACGGTGGCCGTGACCGGCGCGGGCAGCGAGGGGTCGTCCACCGCGCCGCCGGCACCGGCCTCCACCCCGCCCGAGGGGACGACCCCGGCGCCGGCGGCGTCGAGGGCGGTCCGCACGGTCAGCCCACCGCCGGCCCGGTCGAGCACCAGCACGCTGTACACGGATCCGGCGTCGACCTGCACCGGCAGGTCCGTGGCCTGGCCGCCCTGCGGCGTCACGCTGACCGCCGTGGCGCCCGCGGGGACGTCGACGTAGCCGGTGGTGTCGGCGAACGCCAGGCCGGTGGCCAGCGAGGGCCCGCCGGGGACGGCGACGTCGAGGGTCTGCGCGCCGGCCGCCGCCGCGACGACCCGCAGCCGCGCGGTGCCCGGCGGCGGCGGGGTGAGGTCGTCGTCGAGCACCTCGAGGCCGAGGTCGGCGAAGGCGCCGACGCCGGCCACGGTGTGCGCGCTGTCCGCGCCCACCTGCACCGTCGTCGACAGCACCGGCGGGCTCCCCGGGCCCGCGCCGGCGGCGCGCATGCTCACCGCGTAGGTGCCGGCGGGGACGGGCTGGTAGTCCGACACCGTGCCGTAGCCGACCGCGGGGAACACCTGGCCGGCCGCGGGGTCGGCGACCGAGTCGACGTAGACGTCGACGGCCGGCGTGTCGGGGGACAGGTGCGCCAGCCGGAGCAGGCCGCCGTCGTCCGCGGCCGCCGGGCCGGTGGGCAGCCCCGCCATCGTCGCGGTCAGGGCCACCACCGCCAGGACCCGGCTCGTCCTGCTCACGCGCGCCTCCCGGTGCAGGGTCGGATCCCCGCCGTCGTCAGGGGATGACCCAACGTCTACCTCGTGGGTCCGCGGGCCACACCCGCGGGGTCCGCCGGGCGCGCCGTCAGCCGGTGGCGGCGGTCACCAGGGCCTCCGGCGCGGAGACGTAGCGGAAGGACACGAGCACCCCGGCGTCGGTCACCTCGACGTCGTCGGGGGCGAACGGCGGGAGCTGGGCGGCGAGCCACGCCCGCAGCCGCTCGGTGGCCTCCGGGTCCCCGGGCACCGGCGCGCCGCCGACGGCGTCGACGAGCGCCCGGCGGGCCGGCGTCGCGGCGCCCTCCTCGCCCGGCAGCGCGGGGAACGCCGCGACACCCACGCCGTCGGCGGCGGCCACGGCGGCCAGCACGGTGAGCAGCCGCTCGTCGACGGCGGCGTCCTGGAGGACGGCGGCCGCCGCGCCCTCGGCCCGGGTGGTCGGGTTGGCGAGCAGCGCCCGGGCGAGGTCCTGCCGGCGGGCGACCTCCCCGGCCGTGGGCTCGCCGGGCGCGGGGTCGACGACGAGCAGCTCGCTGCCGTCCCCGTGCCGGTCGAAGCGCGCCACCACCCGCGTGCCGGCCGGCGCGGCCCCGACGACGGCGAGCAGCGTGCCGGGCGGGACGCCGTCCTCGGCCGGGCGCAGCCGGCCGGCCGGGACGCCGGCGTCGGTCAGCTCCCGCCGGACGGCGGCCGTGGCGGCCAGGTCCGTCTGCGGCGGCAGCGCGGCGCCGAGCCAGCCGGCCACCGGCTCGGCGCCGTCCGGGGGAGTCGCGTCGTCGCCCGGACCCAGGGTGCTCGCGGTGGACGGGCGCGCCGCCGGGCCGGCGTCGTCGCGGCCGAGCGCGGCCTGCCCCAGTCCCACGCCGCCGACGAGGACGGCCAGGCCCGCGGCGAGCAGCGTGCCGCGCACGGCGGGACGCCGCGGGCCCGCGGGCCGCGCGCGGTGCCGGTGCCGGGCACGCCGCCCGCGCCTGGCGGCGCGCGGTGCGTCCGGACCGGGAGTGACCGATCCGGACGCGTCTGTCACGTCTCCTGCCTACCCCGCCGCGGTCCGCGGCGCGCGGGCAGCAGGTCAGCGACGCCCGGGGACGGCGGGCTGGCCGCCGGTGTCGCCGCTGCGGACGGCGGGCTGCACCGCGGTCTGCGGGCCCTGGGGCTCCGGGGCGCCCTCGGGGGACGGCTGCTCGGCGCGGGTCGACCCGCCGGCCGGCCGGCCCTCCTCCTGACCCGCGGTGTGCACCGGGCGGATCTGCTGGGTCTCCGCCACCGACGGCCGGCCGGACCCGGACTCCTGCCCGGTCGGCGGCTGCACGGCGGGCATGGTCTGCGGCGACGACGGCCGGGTGGGCTGCCGGGCGGCGGCGGCCTCGCCGGCGGGGGCCTCGGCGGGCCGGGTGTGCGGCGTCGGGCGGGGTGCGGCCGGCTGCCCGCCGCTCTGCGGGCCGACGGCGCGCTGCACGGCCGTCTGCGGCCCGACGGCGGGCTGCACGAGCGTCTGCGGCTCCCCGGCGGGGCGGCCGACGGCCGGCTGCACCGCGGTCTGCGGGCCGTCGGCGTCGCGGCGGGCCGCGGGCTGCTGCTCCTGCGGCGACGACTGCGCGGGCTGCGGGGCCGGGGCCGCCGGCTGCGGGGCGGGGGCGGCCGGCGGGCGGGTGGCCTGCTGCGTCGGCTGGCCCGGGCGCTGCGCCTGCGGCTGGGGCCGGTCGGCCAGGTCG
Organism: Geodermatophilus sp. SYSU D00879; assembly: GCF_054050375.1. NCBI lineage: Bacteria > Bacillati > Actinomycetota > Actinomycetes > Geodermatophilales > Geodermatophilaceae > Geodermatophilus > Geodermatophilus sp. SYSU D00879. The sequence continues at coordinate 183,396 of NZ_JBJGZF010000002.1, read as the reverse complement.
GGCAGGGTGGACAGCACCCGCCGGGCCTCGTTGAGCCGCGCGGTGAGCTCGTCGCGCACCCGGCGGACGGCGGCGGCGGAGGCCTCGGCGTCGGTGACGACGGCGGCCGCGTGCGCCTCCGCGGCGGCGACGCGCTCCTGCGCGGCCCGCACCGACTGCTGGTCGCGCTCCTCCTCGATCCGCGCGGCCTCTGCGCGGCGGGCGCGCTGCGCGATCTCGAAGTCCTCCTCGACCTTGGCGCGGCGGGCCTGCGACTCGGCGTCGAGCCGGGCGACCTTCTCCTGCGCCTTGGCCACCAGCTCGTCGGCGCGGATCTGCGCCTTGCTGGCGATCTGCTCGGCGTTCTGGCGGGCCTCGGCGAGCATCCGCTCCACCTCGGCCTGGCCCGCCGCGTGCCGCTCGAGCATCGCGCGTTCCTCTGCGGCGGTCTGCTCGCGCAGCGCCCGGGCCTCCTGCTCGGCGGTCGCGCGGATGTCGGCGGCCTCCTCCTCGGCCAGCCGGAGCATGTGCGAGATGCGCTCGCTCATGTTCTCGAACGTGGCGGGGCCCGAGTTCGCGGCCTTGCGGCGCAGCTGGTCGATCTCCGCGTGCATCGCCGACAGCTGGCCGGCGAGGTCGCTGACGCGCGCGGCCGCGGCGTCCCGGTCGGCCAGCGCGACCCGGATGTCGGCCTCGAGGCGCTCGATGGTCTCGGCCACCTGGTGGCGGTCGTAACCCCGCAGCACCACGTCGAACGAGTGCTGGGCCTCGCGCATCGGCAGCAGGTCGCGGCGGGGATCGGTCATGCGGGTCATCCTCGCAGAGTCGGGGGAGGGGCGTCAGCGTGTCGAGGCGGGTCCGGCCGTTCGGCGTGTGGCGCCCCGGGTGGTGCCGGTGGGCCCCGGACCGCGCCCCGTCGGACAACGAGGCGGCTCCCCCCAGGGTGCCCGGTCGCCGGCCGGCGTCCGGGCGCCCCCGTCCGGGGACCGGTGGATCAGATGCCGCGGAAGCGGTTGATCGCCGGCAGGTGCTTCTCCCGCTTCTCGGCGTCCTTGACGCCGAGGCCCTCCTCCGGGGCGAGGGTCAGCACGCCGACCTTGCCCTGGTGGAGGTTGTGGTGGACGTCGTAGGCGGCCTGGCCGACCTCGTCCATCGCGTAGGTCTTCGACAGGGTCGGGTGGATCAGCCCCTTGTCGATGAGCCGGTTGGCCTCCCACGCCTCCTTGTAGTTGGCGAAGTGCGACCCGACGATCCGCTTGAGGTTCATCCACAGGTAGCGGTTGTCGTAGGAGTGCATGTAGCCGCTGGTGGAGGCGCAGGTGACGATCGTGCCGCCCTTCTTGGCGACGTAGACGCTGGCGCCGAAGGTCTCGCGGCCGGGGTGCTCGAAGACGATGTCGACGTCGTCCCCGCCGGTCAGCTCGCGGATCCGCTTGCCGAACCGCTGCCACTCCCTGGGGTCCTGGGTCTGCTCGTCCTTCCAGAACCGGTAGCCCTCGGCGGAGCGGTCGATCACCAGCTCGGCGCCCATCTTCCGGACGATGTCGGCCTTCTCCGGGCTGGAGACCACGCAGACGGGGATGGCGCCGCCGTTGAGGGCCATCTGGGTGGCGTAGGAGCCCAGGCCGCCCGACGCGCCCCAGATCAGGACGACGTCGCCCTGCTTCATGTCCGCACCGTTGCGGGACACCAGCTGGCGGTAGGCGGTGGAGTTGACCAGCCCGGGGGCGGCCGCCTCCTCCCAGGACAGGTGCGCGGGCTTGGGCATGAGCTGGTTGCTCTTGACCAGCGCGAGCTCGGCGAGGCCGCCGAAGTTGGTCTCGAAGCCCCAGATCCGCTGCTGCGGGTCCATCATCGTGTCGTCGTGGCCGGCCGGGTCCTCGAGCTCGACCGACAGGCAGTGCGCCACGACCTCGTCGCCGGGCTTCCACCTGTTCACGCCCGGGCCCACCCGCAGGACGACGCCGGCCAGGTCGGAGCCGACGACGTGGTAGGGCAGGTCGTGCCGCTTGGTCAGGTCGTTCTGTCGCCCGTAGCGCTCGAGGAACCCGAAGGTGCTGACCGGCTCGAAGATCGACGTCCAGACGGTGTTGTAGTTCACCGAGGAGGCCATGACGGCGACGATCGCCTCGCCCGGGCCGAGCTCCGGGGTGGCGACCTCCTCCACGTGCAGCGACTTGCGCGGGTCCTTCTCCTTGGTGGGCATCCCGGCGAACATGTCCTGCTCGTCCTTGCGGACGAGGACCGCCCGGTAGGACTCCGGCACCGGCAGGCCGCCGATGTCGCTGAGCTGGTCGGCGAGGATGGCGTCCCTGATCTCGTCCACGTGTCTCTCCCGGGTCTTCGTCGGCGCGGAGGGTGGTAGGGCGGGTGCGCGGCAGGTTACCGGCCGGTAACCCACGGGTCGTGCGCAGGTCGGGGGCGGGGCTGGCCCCGGCTGGTCAGTGCGGGGTGCGGGCCGGCTCGACCAGCTCGACCAGCACGCCGCCGGCGTCCTTGGGGTGCACGAAGTTCACGCGGCTGTCCGACGTCCCGCGCCTGGGGGTGTCGTAGAGCAGCCGCAGGCCGCGCTCGCGCAGCGTGGCGCTGACCGCCTCGACGTCGTCGACGCGGAAGGCGAGCTGCTGCAGGCCCGGGCCCGACCGGCCGATGAACTTGGCGATCGTCGACTCCGGCGTCAGCGGGGCGAGCAGCTGGATGCGGGTGTCGCCGGAGCCGACGGCGAGCATCGCCTCGCGGACGCCCTGCTCCTCGTTGGTCTCCTCGTGCACGGAGCGCACGCCGAAGGCCTGTGCGTAGAAGGCGATCGCCTCGTCCAGGTCGGGGACGGCGATGCCCACGTGGTCGATGGTGGTGAACAGCTCGGCGGGCAGGCCCGCGGGAGCAGACGCGTCGGCGGTCACCGCGTCATCCTGACGCAAGACGTCTGAGACGACTCCCCGGTGTGGCCACCATCACGCCCTCGGGGTGGGGGACGGGGGCAGCCCGGTCGGGCCGCCCCGAGGACGGCCGGGCCGCTGCCACCGGTCGCCCCGGGCGACCGCTCGCCGCTGACCTCGGACGGGACGACCGCGCCGCCGTCGCCGTGGACGACCGGGGTCGGCGCAGGCCGTCGACCCCGGTTGGAGAACCGATCTATCCTGTGCCGCAGCCCGACCGCCGCGACCCGTCCGCCCGGCGCGGCCCGACCCGCGGTCGCCAACGACGGCGACCCGCACTGGAGGCAGCATGTCCCGCTCGGTCATCGTCAGCGGCGCCCGGACCCCCATGGGCCGGCTCCTCGGCTCCCTCAAGGACTTCTCCGCCGCCGACCTCGGCGGCATCGCCATCAAGGCCGCCCTCGAGCGCGCCGGCATCTCCGGCGACCAGGTCGACTACGTGATCATGGGTCAGGTCATCCAGGCCGGCGCCGGCCAGAACCCGGCCCGCCCGGCGGCGGTCGCCGGCGGCATCCCGATGTCGGTGCCGTCGTTCACGCTCAACAAGGTCTGCCTGTCCGGCCTCGACGCGATCGCCCTGGCCGACCAGCTCATCCGCGCCGGCGAGTTCGACGTCGTCGTCGCCGGGGGCATGGAGTCGATGACCCAGGCGCCGCACCTGCTGCCCAGCTCCCGCACCGGCACCAAGTACGGCGACGCCACGCTCGTGGACTCGATGGCCCACGACGGGCTGTCGGACACCTTCGACCAGATCGCCATGGGCGCCCTCACCGAGCGGGCCAACGAGCGGTACGACCTGACCCGCGAGGAGCAGGACGCCTTCGCCGCGGAGAGCCACCAGAAGGCCGCCCGCGCCGCGAAGAACGGGGTCTTCGACGAGGAGATCACCCCCGTGCTCATCCCGCAGCGCAAGGGCGACCCGATCGAGTTCCGCGAGGACGAGGGCATCCGCGCCGACACCACGGTCGAGACCCTCGCCAAGCTCAAGCCGGCCTTCGCCAAGGACGGCACCATCACCGCCGGCACCGCCTCGCAGATCTCCGACGGCGCGTGCGCGGTCGTCGTCATGTCCGCGGAGAAGGCCGCCGAGCTCGGCTGCACCGTGATCGCCGAGATCGGCGCGCACGGCGTCGTCGCCGGGCCGGACGCCACGCTGCAGAGCCAGCCGTCGCGGGCCATCCAGAAGGCCTGCGCGCGCGAGGGCATCGACCCCAAGGACCTCGACCTGGTCGAGCTCAACGAGGCCTTCGCGGCGGTGGGCATCGTGTCCACCCGCGAGCTCGGCATCGACCGGGAGAAGGTCAACCCCAACGGCGGCGCGATCGCCCTGGGGCACCCGGTCGGCATGAGCGGTGCCCGCATCGTGCTGGACCTGGCCCTGGAGCTGCGCCGCCGCGGTGGCGGCGTCGGCGCCGCCGCGCTGTGCGGCGGCGGCGGCCAGGGCGACGCGCTGATCCTGCACGTGCCCGCTCCCGCCTCGGCGTGACGGAGTCCCCGCAGGGGACGGCTGTACGGACGCCCGGCCCCGTCGCCCCCCGCGGGCGGCGGGGCCGGCGCGCTGTCGACGTCCCCGACCTGGTCGCCCGCGCCCGCGACGGCGAGGCCCGGGCGGTGGCCCGGCTGATCTCGCTGGTCGAGGACGCGAGCCCGGTGCTGCGCGAGGTCGCCGCCGCGCTGGCCCCGCACACCGGGCACGCGCAGGTCATCGGCCTGACCGGCTCCCCGGGCGTGGGCAAGTCCACGACGACGACGGCGCTGGTGCGCGCGCTGCGGGCGGCCGGGAAGCGGGTGGGCGTGCTCGCCGTCGACCCGTCGTCGCCGTTCTCCGGCGGGGCGCTGCTCGGCGACCGGGTGCGGATGCAGGACCACGCCGGCGACCCCGGCGTCTACATCCGCTCGATGGCCTCCCGCGGGCACCTCGGCGGGCTGGCCTGGGCGACGCCGCAGGCGCTGCGGGTGCTCGACGCGGCCGGCTGCGACGTGGTGCTGGTGGAGACCGTCGGCGTCGGGCAGTCGGAGCTGGAGATCGCCTCGCTGGCCGACACCACGCTGGTGCTCGTCGCGCCGGGGATGGGCGACGGCATCCAGGCGGCGAAGGCCGGGATCCTCGAGGTGGCCGACGTCCTCGTCGTCAACAAGGCCGACCGCGACGGCGCCGACCGGACCGTGCGGGACCTGCGGTACGCGCAGTCCCTCGGCGGGCGGCACGCCGGCCCGGGCGCGTGGAAGCCGCCGATCCTGCGCACCGTGGCCGCCCGCGACGAGGGGATCGACCGGGTCCTCGCCGAGGTCGAGGCGCACCGGCGGTGGCTCACCGGCTCCGGTGAGGGCACCCGGCGCCGCGCCGAGCGGGCCGCCCGGGAGATCGAGGCGATCGCGCTGGCCGGGCTGCGGGCGCGGATCGGCGAGGTGCGCGGCTCGGCGGCCCTGGCCGCGCTGGCCGACGAGGTGGTGGCGGGGGCGACCGACCCCTACCGCGCGGCCGACCGGCTCCTCGCGCAGCTCTGACCTGCCCCGGGCAGACTGGCCCGGTGAACGGGAAGCCGGACGCCGTCGTCGTCGGGGCCGGGCCGAACGGCCTGGCCGCCGCCCTCCGGCTGGCCGCCGCCGGCCTGCGCGTGCAGGTGGTCGAGGCGGCCGACAAGCCCGGCGGCGGGATGCGGACCGAGGAGCTCATGCGGCCGGGGTACCGGCACGACGTCTGCTCGATCGTGCAGCCGATGGCCGCGGCGGCGCCGTTCTTCCGCGAGTTCGACCTGCCCAGCCGCGGCGTGCGGCTGGTGCAGCCGGAGGTCAACTTCGCGCACCCGCTCGACGGCGGGCGGGCCGCGGTCCAGTACCGCTCGCTGGAGGAGACCGCGGACGCGCTCGGGCCCGACGGCGCGGCCTACCGCCGGCTGTTCGAGCCGCTGGTGGAGCACGGGCAGGACGTCGTCGACTTCTTCCTGACCAGCCGGCTGCGGCGGCTGCCGACCCGCAGCGTGCCGCAGATCGTGCACTTCGGGCTCAACGGGCTGCCGAACGTGAGCTGGCTGGCGCACCGGTACTTCGAGACGGAGGAGGCCCGCGCGCTGCTGGGCGGGGCCGCCGCGCACGGCATGCTCGACCTGAGCCAGCCGCTGACGTCCGCGCTCGGGATGCTGCTGGCGATGCTCGGCCACCACGTCGGGTGGCCGCTGGTCGAGGGCGGGTCGCAGAACCTCGCCGACGCGATGGTCACCGCGCTGGAGCAGCAGGGCGGGGAGGTGGTCACCGGGCACCTGGTCACCGACCTGCGCGAGTTCGACGGCGTCCCGGCGGTGCTGCTGGACACCGCCCCCGAGGCGTTCGTGTCGATGGCCGGCGACCGGGTGAACGAGGGCTACCGGCGGTGGGTGCGGCGGTACAAGCACGGCGCCGGCGTGTTCAAGATCGACTGGATCCTGTCCGAGCCGGTGCCGTGGACCAACCCCGACGTCCGGCGGGCCGGGACGCTGCACGTCGCCGGGACGCTGGAGGAGACGATCGCCGGCGAGCGCGCGCCCAACCAGGGGAGGGCCGCCGAGCGCCCGTACGTGCTCGCCGTCCAGCCGACCGTGCCCGACCCGACGCGCGCCCCCGCGGGCGGGCACGTGTTCTGGGCCTACGTGCACGTGCCGCACGGCTCCGACGTCGACATGACCGCGGCCATCGAGGACCAGGTCGAGCGGTTCGCGCCGGGGTTCAAGGACACGATCGTCGACCGGGTCACCAAGAACGCCGTCCAGATGGAGGCGTGGAACCCGATGTACATCGGCGGGGACATCTCCAACGGCCAGGCGACCCTGCGGCAGATGCTGTTCCGCCCGGTGCCGCGGTGGAACACGTACAAGACGCCGGTCGACGGCGTGTACCTCGCGTCCTCGGCCACCCCGCCCGGTCCCGCGGTGCACGGCGCCTGCGGCGACAACGCCGCGAAGGTGGCGCTGCGCGAGGTGTTCGGCGTCCGCGAGGTGCCCCGCCTCCGCCCCGCCGCCTGAGCCTTCTCTCCGGCGGCGGCAGCGCCGGTGTCGACCTGCGGCTGTCTCAGCGCCCCCGAGGCGACCGCAGGTCGACAACGGGCGCAGTGGCTGTCAGCTCGGCGGCGATGCGGGCGACCAGTACGTCCGGCTCCCGCAGGTCCTCGGCGGTCACGAACACCACCCGCCACCCGGCCGCGGTGAGCCGGTTGAGCCGGGCGCGGTCCGGGGCCACCTGCTGCGGACGGCCGTGCCACCGGCCCTCGTACTCGACCGCCAGCCGCTGCTCCGGCCACGCGAAGTCCACCCGGGCCACGAACCCGCCATCGGCGTCGCGCACGGTGTGCTGCGCGAGCGGCCGGGGGAGGCGGGCGCCGTGCAGGAGGAGCCGCAGCCGGGTCTCCTGCGGCGACCCGGCCAGCCCGTCGGCCAGCTCGGCGACGCGGCGCGCACGACGGCAGCCGGGACCGGTCGCGGCCGCCGCGGCGGCCCGGACGGCGACCAGCTCGGTCGCCCGGCAGGTGACCAGGGCGTCGACGAGCGCGACGGACTCCTCCAGCGGTCCGGGACCCCGGCCGATGTCGACCGCGGTGGTCTCCGCGATGGTCACCGGGATGCCGCGGCAGGTGGTCACCGCGTCCGCCGGCAGCGCCCACCGGCGGACCCGGACGCCCGGGGCCGTCGACGCCGACGACCCGGGCGGCACGGTGAGCTGGACGTCGTCGTCCGGTCCGGCGGCGTCCACCCCCCACAGGACGGCGGCGCTCCGGCCGGAGACCACCGCACCCGGCACGAGCAGGAGGGCCGCCGCCCCGGCGCGCACCTCGTGCGTGACCGCGACCGACGAGCACGCATAGACGTCGCGGAAGAGGCGCTGCCAGGCGGTGCTGCGCAGCTGTCCCCGGGTCAGGCGGCCGGCGGCGACCTGGGACGAGCCGCGAAAGACCCGGCCGTGCAGCCGGGCGGGACGGGCGGGTCGGATGGGCACCGCCGGAGGATGGCGGAGCGGGCCCGTGCCGCGCTGACGCCGTCCACAGGCACGGCGCCCGTTGTCGACCTGGCGTCGTCTCGCGGCGGCTGAGGCCGCAGCAGGTCGACGGGGCGCGTCCGGGTGACCGGCACGGCGCACGGGGCGGGCCCGCGGCGCGGGGCAGGTAGCGTCGGGCGCATGGTCCGGGCGCTGGGGCTGCCGTTCGACCCGATCGAGCGCGCGGGGGAGACCTGGGAGCAGCGCTTCGGCCCCGCCTCGGCGATGCGCGCGGCGACGTCGGTGTTCCGGGTCCAGCAGATCCTGCTCGCCCGCTTCGACGAGGTGCTGCGCCCGCACGGGCTGACCTTCGCCCGCTACGAGGTGCTCGTGCTGCTCACCTTCAGCCGGACCGGGCAGCTGCCGCTGAAGGTGATCGGCAGCCGGCTGATGGTGCACCCGACCAGCGTCACCAACGCGATCGACCGGCTGGTCGCGGCCGGCTTCGTCGACCGCCGGCCCAACCCCGCCGACGGCCGCGGCGTCCTGGCCGGCATCACCGACCGTGGCCGCGAGGTCGTCGAGGTGGCCACCGGGCAGCTGATGGCCCTCGACTTCGGCCTCGGCGACCTGCCCGAGGCCGAGCAGGCGCAGCTGTTCGGCCTGCTGCGCCGCGTCCGCCTCGGCGCCGGCGACGTCGCGGACGTCGACCCGGCCCCGTCCGCCGAGGGCTGACACCGCACCCGCCCGCCGGTGGGATCATGGAGGCATGCAGCCCACCCGTCCCGGACGCCCCGACCCGCGCGCGCAGGCCCAGCAGGCCCAGCTGGCCGCCTCACTGGCCGGTGCGGTCGACCTCGCCGCCGTCAAGGCACGCTCCGAGGCCGCCGCGCGGGCCCAGGCCGCCCCGCCGCCGAGCGCCGCCGCGCCGGCGGGTGCCCCCGGCTCGGCCGTCGTGGACGTCACCGAGGCCACCTTCCAGACCGAGGTCCTCGACCGCTCCTTCCAGGTGCCGGTCGTCCTCGACCTGTGGGCCGAGTGGTGCGGGCCGTGCAAGCAGCTGTCCCCGGTCCTCGAGCGGCTGGCCGCCGAGGGCGGCGGCTCGTGGGTCCTCGCCAAGGTCGACGTCGACGCGAACCCGGCGCTGGCCCAGGGCCTGAGGGTGCAGGGCATCCCGGCGGTCAAGGCCGTCTGGCAGGGGCAGCTGGTCGCCGAGTTCACCGGCGCCATCCCCGAGGAGCAGGCCCGCCAGTTCGTCACCGAGCTGGTGCGCGCCACCACCGGCGGCGCGGTGCCCGGCGCGGAGGGCGCCGAGGACGAGGGCCTCGACGACCCCCGCCTGGACGCCGCCGAGGCCGCGCTCGAGCGCGGGGACCTGGAGGCCGCCGAGGCCGCCTACCGGGCGATCGTCGACGCCGAGCCCGACCACCCGGTCGCCGCCCTCGCGCTGCGCCAGGTGCAGCTGTTCCGCCGCGCCGACGCCGCGGGCCCCGACGCGCTCGCCGAGGCCGACGCCGCCCCCGACGACGTCGCCGCCCAGACCCGGGCCGCCGACTTCCTGCTGGGCACCGGCGACGTCGAGGGCGCCTTCACCCGCCTGGTCGACGTGGTCCGCCGCACCGCCGGCGAGGACCGCGACGCCGCGCGCAGGCACCTGGTCGAGCTGTTCGACGTCGTGGGCGCCGAGGACCCGCGGGTGGTCGCCGCGCGCCGCCAGCTCATGGCCGCCCTGTACTAGGAGGACCCCCGGCCCCCTGCAGGGCCTCGCCGGCTCGCGGCGGGGCCCTGCAGGGGGCCGGCTCGGAGGACGGAGGCTCAGGCCCCGACGTCGCAGGCGCCGGCGCCCTGCAGGAACCCGGCGCGGAACACGTCGACGAGCTGGAAGCCGGTCAGGTCGACGTCGGCCAGCACGTCGGGGTCGTTGCCGTAGATGAGCAGGAACTGCACGCTCTCGTCGATGTCACCCGGTGAGATCTGCACCGACGCCAGCTGGTTGTTGTAGACCTGCGCGGAGTACCAGCCGGTCAGACAGACCGCCGACTGCAGGGCGGCGGTGTCGTCGGTGGACAGGCCCAGCTGGTCGCGCGCAGCCAGCGCGTAGGGGATGGCCACCCCCGTGACGACGGCGAAGTCGCCGAGGTCGTAGGCCTGCCCGGCGAAGTCCTCGTCGTACGCGACCAGCCCGGAGCTCCCGCCGCCGTCGGGGCAGTAGACGAGGGCGACGTCGGCCGGGGCGCAGTCCGGCGGCCTCGTGGTGCTCTCCAGCTGCGGCTCGGTGAACCGTGCGTCCAGCACCTCGCTGAACGCGCGGCTCCAGAACTCGGGCAGGGACTCCTCGATGATCCCCACCGTCTGGCCGAAGGGTGCGTTGCCGCCGCGGGCGAAGTCGTCGTCCCTGGTGAACTCGCCCTGGGTGAAGACGCGGTCGGGGCCGTAGCGGTCGCGGCAGGCCTCGGCGCCGTCGTCGAACCCCTCCTGGAACGAGGAGACGCGGTCGAAGTAGGAGCCGTGCGCCTGCTGCTCGCCGGTGCCGGTGCCCACCGGGTCGCGCAGCAGGAAGTACCCGCGCAGCAGCTGGTCGAGGTCGGGAGTGTCGACGGAGGAGAACTCGGCGTTGCCGTCGGCCACCCACGCGGTCCACGCGCCGGCCAGGCAGTCGGCCTGGGTCTCCGTGGCGATCGACGTGTCCGGATAGCCGACCCGGGCCTGCACCGCGTGCCCGAACTCGTGCGCCATGACCAGCTGCGGCAGGACCTCGCCGTACTGCGAGGCCAGCTCGCCGAGGAAGGCGCGGTCGTAGCTGATCGAGTCGGAGTTCGGCACGCCCGACGAGGAGCAGTAGAAGGCGTTGTTCTCCAGGTCCCGCGGGTCGGTGCCGCAGCCGATGCCCTGGGGGTAGGCCGCCGGGTCGACGTCGTTCGGGTCGACGCTGAAGTAGCCGCCGGTCAGCGGCTGGAACGCCTGGCCGAAGACGGTGGGGAAGGTGTCCGACCAGAACGTCTGCAGGTCGGCCAGCGCGTTGCGGGCGAGGGTGTCGATCGGCCCGTCGGTGGCGCCGACGACGCGCAGGGTGTCGTCGCCGACCGACTGGGACGGGGCGCCCTGCGAGCGCGCCTGGCCGATGACGACGTAGGAGCACCCCGTCGTCAGGAGGACGCCGAGCGCCACGACGACGGCGAGTGCGCCCCGGGAGTGCCTGCGGAGGTCCATCGCGGGAGCCTCTACCCGGCACGGGCCTGCGTGAACGCGGACGGCGCCCGCCCCCGTGCGGGGGACGGGCGCCGTCACGGGCGGTGCGCTCCTAGAGGCCGATCTCGCAGCCGGCGCCGCCGTCGAGGAAGCCGTCGCGGAAGGCGTCGACCATCTCGAAGCCGGAGAGGTCGGTGTTCGGGAAGACGCTCTCCTGCTGGCCGTAGGTGAGCAGGAAGATCGCCGCCTCGTCGACGTCGCCGGGGGACAGGGCGCCGACGTCCTGGAAGTCGCCGGTCCAGAACCGCCCGGCGTACCAGCCGGTCAGGCACACCGCGGAGCTGACGGCGGTGGCGTCGTCGATGGACAGGCCGAGCTCAGCGCGCGCGGCCTGGGCGTAGGCGAGGGAGACGGCGGTGGCCACGGCGAAGTCGCCGATCCCCTCGTAGGCCGGGCCGAGCAGGTCGGTCTCGTCGACGTAGACGGTGCCGTCGGCCTCGCAGAACCCGAGGTCGCGGTCCTCGGCGCCCATGTCGCCGCAGTCGGGCGCGGTGCCGTCGAAGACCTGGATGGTCGGCGCGGTGAAGTCCTGGCCGAGGCCGGGGAACACCTGCTCGTAGAACAGCGGCAGCGACTGCTCGGTCAGCCCGGCGATGTCCTCGTACGGGGCGTTGCCCTCGTTGTCGAGGTCGTCCTCGGTGAGGAACTCGGTGGCGACGAACAGCCGCTGCTCGGTGAAGTCGTCCCGGCAGGTGCCCACGCCGCCGTCGTAGCCGGCGTAGAAGCCCGACAGCCGGTCGAAGCCCGAGCCGTGCGCCCGGTCGTCGTCGGGGGAGAACCCGACCGGGTCGCGCAGGCCGATGAACCCGAGCACCACCTGGTCGAGCTCCGAGACGCGCAGCGCGATGTGCTCGGCGTTGCCGTCGATCACCCACCGGGTGAAGGCGCCGGCCAGGCAGTCGGCCTGCGTCTCGACGACGATCGTCGAGTCGGCGAAGCCGAACCGGCCCTGCATGGCGTGGCCGATCTCGTGCGCCATGACGGCGGGGCCGAGGTAGGGCCCGAACTCGGCGCTGAGCTGGTCGAGCAGGGCGCGGTCGTAGGCGACGGCGTCGCAGTTGGGGTCGTAGTGGGCGTTGTTCGCCACGCCGTCGGGGTCCTCGGGCGCCCGTTCGCAGCCGATGCCGGTGCTCGGGTAGGCGGACTCGTCGATGTTCGTGGAGTCGACCGAGAAGTAGCCGCCGGTGATCGGCTGGTACTCCTCGCCGAAGAACTCGGGGTAGGCCTCGCTCCAGAAGGTGTCGAGGTCGGCCAGCGCGTTGCGCGCCAGCCGGTCGGCCTCGGTGTCCGCGGAACCGGTGATCGGGAACTCGCCGTCGGACACGTCGACCGGGACGCTCGGCCCGCGGGAGGCGGCGCCGACGACGGTGCTCGAGCAACCGGTGAGCAGCACGCTGCCCGCCGCTGCCGCGACGATCGCGCGGCGCAGACCATGCCTCATGGAGCTGGGGTTCCTTCTCTGCCGGGGTGCGGGCGCCCGAGGGAGCCGGGGCCGGTCCGCGCCACCGGGGCGCGGAGCCGGGCCATGATGCACGGGCAGGCGGCAGCGGGGAACGGGTCCGCGCGCGACGACGGCCGGGCCGCTCCACACCGTGGAGCGGCCCGGCCGTCGGGGATTAGGCCTGGTGGGCGGCCGGGGGATCAGCCCTCGTGCAGCAGCCAGAGCGTGCCCAGCGGCGGCGCGGAGACGGTGGCCGAGAACGGCTGGCCGTGCCAGGGCTCCTCGACCGCGTCCACCCCGCCGTAGTTGCCGACCCCCGAGCCGCCGTACCCCTCGGCGTCGGTGTTGAGCACCTCGCGCCACCGCCCGCCGCGCGGCAGGCCGATCCGGTACCCGTGGTGCGGGGCGCCGGCGAAGTTGCAGACGACGGCGAGCACCTGGCCCGGCGTCTGCCCGCTGCCCTCGACGACGGCGGCCTCGGTGCCGCTCTCGGCGGCCTCGGTCGGCGTCGGGACGTCGGCGACCTTCGGCCGGCCGTAGCGCAGGAAGGTGATGACGTTGCCCGACGCGTCGTTGGCGTCGATCCACTGGAAGCCGGCCGGGTCGACGTCGAGCGACCACAGCGCCTCGGTCTCCCGGTACCGGGCGTTGAGGTCGGTGACCAGCTGCAGGACGCCGCGGTGCGCGGGGTCGTCGAGGTGCCACCAGTCCAGCGAGCGGCTCTCGGCCCACTCGCCGTCCTGGGCGAACTCCGAGCCCATGAACAGCAGCTGCTTGCCGGGGTGGGCCCACATGTAGGCGAGGTAGCCGCGCACGCCGGCCAGTTGCTGCCACCGGTCACCCGGCATCTTCCGCAGCAGCGAGCCCTTGCCGTAGACGACCTCGTCGTGGCTGATCGGCAGCACGTAGTTCTCGGAGTAGGCGTACATCATCGAGAACGTCAGCTGGTTGTGGTGGTAGCTGCGGTGCACCGGCTGGCGCTGGACGTAGGCCAGCGAGTCGTGCATCCAGCCCATGTTCCACTTGAAGCCGAAGCCCAGGCCGCCGAGGTAGGTGGGCCGGGTGACCCCGGGCCAGGCGGTCGACTCCTCGGCGATGGTCACCACGCCCGGCACCTCGCGGTAGACGGTGGCGTTGACCTCCTGGAGGAACGACACCGCCTCGAGGTTCTCCCGCCCGCCGTACACGTTGGGGATCCACTCGCCGTCCTCGCGCGAGTAGTCGAGGTAGAGCATCGAGGCGACGGCGTCGACCCGCAGCCCGTCGACGTGGAACTCCTGCGCCCAGAACAGCGCGTTGGCGACCAGGAAGTTGCGCACCTCGGTGCGGCCGAAGTTGAAGACGAAGGTGCCCCAGTCCGGCTGCTCGCCGCGGCGCGGGTCGTCGTGCTCGTAGAGCGCGGTGCCGTCGAACCGGCCCAGCGCCCAGGCGTCCTTCGGGAAGTGCGCCGGCACCCAGTCGACGATGACGCCGAGGCCGGCCTGGTGCGCCCGGTCGACGAGGTAGCGGAAGTCGTCGGGGCTGCCGAACCGCGACGTCGGGGCGTAGTAGCTGGTGACCTGGTAGCCCCACGAACCGCCGAACGGGTGCTCGGCGACCGGCAGGAACTCCAGGTGGGTGAACCCGGCGGCGACGGCGTAGTCGACGAGCTCCTCGGCCAGCTGGCGGTAGGACAGGCCCTGCCGCCACGAGCCCAGGTGCACCTCGTAGACGCTCATCGGCCGCTCGTGCCAGTTGCCGCGCGCGCGCTCGGCCAGCCACGCGTCGTCGTTCCACTCGTGGGAGGACTCGACGACGACGGAGGCGTTGGCCGGCGGCACCTCGGTGGCGAACGCCATCGGGTCGGACTTCTCCCGCCAGACGCCGTCGGCGCCCAGGACGTGGAAGCGGTACCGGGTGCCGACCTGCACGCCCGGGATGTAGATCTCCCAGACGCCGATCGAGCCGAGCTGGCGCATCGGGTAGGCGCGGGCCTCCCAGTAGTCGAAGTCGCCGGTGACCTTCACGCCCTGCGCGTTGGGCGCCCAGACGGCGAAGGAGACGCCCTCGACGGCGCCGCGCGGGGTCTCGTAGCGCCGCACGTGCGCGCCGAGCGCCTCCCACAGCCGCTCGTGCCGGCCCTCGCCGATCAGGTACATGTCGAGATCGCCGAGCGTGGGCATCCAGCGGTAGGGGTCGTCGACGGTGAAGGTGTCCCCGCCGTAGGTCACCTCGAGCCGGTAGTCCCCGGGCTGCTGCGGCAGGGTGGCCTCGTAGATGCCCCCGCCGTGGATCCGCCGGGCCTCGTAGCGGGAGTCGTCCTGGTCGACGACGACCACCGCGGAGGCGTCGGGCCGCAGCGTGCGCACCACCCAGCCCTCGGTGGTGGCGTGCGCGCCGAGCACCCGGTGCGGGTCGCGGGACCAGCCGTCGACGATCGCCCGCAGGTCCTCCTCGCTGACCTGCTCAGGGGCGTCGTGCTCGCCCCCGCCGCCGGCGCCGCTGGTGAGGCCGCCCTCCTCGACGCCCGGCGGCGTCGGCTCCGGGGCCCGCGCGACCGCGGTCCCGGTGGAGGCGACGGCAGCCGTGCCCTCCTCGGGCGCCTGCGGCGTCGACGGCTCGGCCGGGTCGGGCGAGGGCGGCTCCGGCTGTCCGGCGGGCGCGCCCGAGGGGGAGCCGGGCTCGGCGATCGGCGCGGGGGCGACCACCGGCGCCGCGGTGCCGCCCTGCTCGGCGACCACCTCGGCGGCGGGCTCGGCGATGCTCTCCGCGGCCGTCTTGCGCGGCGCCCGCTTGCGGGTGGCCTTGACCGGCGCCTCGCCGTCGGCCGCCGGCGCCGCCTTCTTCGCGGCCCGCTTCGTGGTCTTCTTCGCCGCGGCGGGCTCGGCGGCGCCGTCGCCGCCGGCCACCGCGGCGCTGGCCGCGTCCGCGGGGGCGGCCTTCTTCGCGGTGGCCTTCTTGGCCGGGGCCTTCTTCGCGGCGGCCTTCTTGGCCGGCGCCCGCTTGCGCGCCGGGGTCGGGTTCACGACCGGCTCGGCCTCGGCGGCCTCGGCCTGGGCGGTCATCTCCTCGACCGCCCGCTGCAGCTCGTCCTTGGTGGCCGGCGAGTCGGCGGTCTCCGCGGCCGCCCCGCTCGCGGGTGTCGGGTCGCTCGTCGTCATCGTCGCGTTGCCGTCCTCTTCGTCGTCTGCTGCGTCGTCTGGTGCTGCGTCGTTCTGGTGCGTCGTCGTCTGGGGTGGGGTCAGGTGCTCGCGGCGGTGAGCCGGGACAGCGAGTGCAGCGGGATCATCAGCCAGTTCGGCCGGTTGCGCGCCTCGTAGACGCACTCGTAGACCGCCTTGTCCGCCTCGAAGGCCCGCAGGAGGGGGGAGTCCCCGCACGGGTCGATCCCGCTGGCCGCCGAGTAGCCCGCGCAGAACGCGCCGCGGTTGCGCACGGCCCACTCCTGCGCCCGGTAGGCGCGCTGGGGGTCGTCGGGCTGCTCGACGAGCATGTGCCGGGCGGCGTAGTCGAAGCTGCGCAGCATCCCCGCGACGTCGCGCAGCGGGCTGTCCAGCTGCCGCCGCTCGGCCAGGGGCCGGGCCGGCTCGCCCTCGAAGTCGAGCACCACCCAGCCGGTCGCGGTCCGCAGCACCTGGCCCAGGTGGAAGTCGCCGTGCACCCGCTGGCGCACCACCTCCTCCGGGCTGTCGGCCACCGCGGCGTAGACGGCGCGCAGGCCCTCGAGGTGCTCCTCCAGCTGCGGGACGACGGCCAGCGCCGCCTCCAGCCGGTCGGTCATCGCCCGCGCGGTGGCGGCGAACCACTCCCGGTCGGCCGGCTCGGTGTCCAGGACGCGGGCGAGGTCGGCGTGCACCGAGGCGGTGGCCGCGCCCAGCCGCTCGCTGTCGGCGGCGAAGTCGCCCCCGACCTCGTCGGCGTGCAGGTCGCCCTCCGCGTAGAGGTCGCGGACGCTGGCGGTGGCCAGGCGCCACCCGTCGCTGGCGCCGCGGACGAAGGTCTGCAGCATCGCGGCCGTGGCCGGCTCGCCGCCGTCCGGGTCGTCGATCTCGATGTACCCGAGCAGCGGCGCGATGTGCGGGTTCTCCGTCTTGCGCAGCGCCTGGCCGATCTCGACGTCGGGGTTGAGCCCGGGCTCGAGCCGGCGGAACAGCTTGAAGATGGCGTCCTGGCCGTAGACCAGCGAGGTGTTGCTCTGCTCGGTCGAGACGACGTCGCCGGGCACGCCCTCGGGGATCGGCGCGACGCCGGCCGGGTGGAAGTGCATCGGCCCCACCGTGGAGGCGGCGACCAGGTGCGTCAGCCACGGCGGGGTGGCGTCGCGGTCGCGCAGCGCGTCGTAGGCGTAGTTCTCGCGGTCGGTCCCGTCCGCGCCCTTGGCAGGGACGGCGCCCACGAGCGCGGAGGACAGGTCCTCCTCCGGGTGCGCCCGCCACGACAGCGGCACCAGATAGGTCTCGACGGCGCCGTCGGCGTAGGTCACCCGCACGCGGTGCACCGACAGGACCGGCTCGGACCGCGAGAGGAAGAAGCCCTCCTCGGTGACGTCGGCCCACTCCCGGCCCTTGCCACCGAACCAGCGCTGGTGCGGCATCCACTCGCGCAGGACGTCGGCCAGGGCCTTGCTCATTCGGCTGCTCCGCTCATCGGGGTCCTCCGCTGCTGGGCGGGACGTCGTCGCCGGTCCGGGTGTCGCTGTCGCCGGGGATCTCCTCGGCCTCGCTGACCAGGCCGGCGGCCAGCAGCGAGTCGGCGACCGGGCTGGTGGCGGCCTCGGGCTCCGCGGCCGGCTCCTCGACCGGCTCCACCGGCTTGGCCAGCTCGAACCAGTAGAAGCCGTGCCCGGCCAGGGTGAGCATGTAGGGCAGCACGCCGATCTGCGGGAACTCGACCCGGCCGGTGAGCTCGATGGGCGTGTAGCCCTCGAACCGGCGCAGGTCCAGCTCCACCGGCTGCGGGAAGCGGGACAGGTTGTTGACGCACAGCACCACGTCGTCGCCGAACTCGCGGACGAACGACAGCACCGTGGGGTTGCGCGAGCCGACCTCCTCGTAGCTGCCCAGGCCGAAGGTCGGGTGCTCCTTGCGGACGGCGATCATCCGGCGGATCCACTGCAGCATCGAGTTGGTGTTGCGCAGCTGCGCCTCGACGTTCGTGGTCTGGTAGCCGTAGACCGGGTCCTGGTTGAGCGGCAGGTACATCCGCTGCGGGTCGGCGGTGGAGAAGCCGCCGTTGCGGTCGGGCGTCCACTGCATCGGCGTGCGGACGCCGTCGCGGTCGCCGAGCCAGATGTTGTCGCCCATGCCGATCTCGTCGCCGTAGTAGAGGACCGGCGAGCCGGGCAGCGAGAGCAGCAGCGCGTTGAACAGCTCGAGGGTGTTGGTGTCGTTCTCCAGCAGCGGCGCCAGCCGGCGGCGGATGCCGATGTTGGCCTTCATGCGGGGGTCCTTGGCGTACTCCGCCCACATGTAGTCGCGCTCCTCGTCGGTGACCATCTCGAGGGTCAGCTCGTCGTGGTTGCGCAGGAAGATGCCCCACTGGCAGTTGTCGGGGATCGGCGGCGTCTGGGCCATGATCTCCGAGATCGGGAACCGCTGCTCCCGGCGGGCGGCCATGAACAGGCGCGGCATCACCGGGAAGTGGAAGGCCATCTGGCACTCGTCGCCGTCCTCGCCGAAGTACTCGACGACGTCGGCCGGCCACTGGTTGGCCTCGCACAGCAGCACGCGGTCGGGGTAGTCGGCGTCGACCACCTTGCGCACGTGCTTGAGGAACTCGTGGGTGCGGGGGAGGTTCTCCCCGTTGGTCCCCTCCTCCTCGAACAGGTAGGGGACGGCGTCGAGGCGGAAGCCGTCGATGCCCAGGTCCAGCCAGAAGCGCAGGGCGTCGATGATCGCCTCCTGCACCTTCGGGTTCTCGAAGTTGAGGTCCGGCTGGTGCGAGAAGAAGCGGTGCCAGAAGTACTGCTTGCGCACCGGGTCGAACGTCCAGTTGGACGACTCGGTGTCGACGAAGATGATCCGCGCGTCGGCGTAGCCGGTGTCGTCGTCGGCCCACACGTAGAAGTCGCCGTAGGGGCCCTCGGGGTCGCTGCGGCTGGCCTGGAACCAGGGGTGCTGGTCCGAGGTGTGGTTCATGACGAAGTCGATGATCACGCGGATGCCGCGGGCGTGGGCGGCGTGCAGCAGCTCGCGGAAGTCGTCGATGTCGCCGAACTCCGGCAGCACGGCGGTGTAGTCGCTGACGTCGTAGCCGCCGTCCCGCAGCGGCGAGGCGAAGAACGGCGGCAGCCAGAGGCAGTCGACGCCGAGCCACTGCAGGTAGTCGAGCTTGTCCATCATGCCGCGGAGGTCGCCCACGCCGTCGGCGTTGCTGTCGGCGAAGCCGCGGACCAGGACCTCGTAGAACACGGCGCGCTTGAACCACAGCGGGTCGGTGCCGCGTGCGGGCAGGCCGGATGCGCCGCTGTCGGGAGCGGGCACGGGGAGCGTCATCGGTGCGGGGAGCCCTCGCTGGTCGTCGTGGGTGGGGAGGGGATCAGCTGACCGGCGGCGGCCAGGTCACCGGCCGGGGCAGGTGGACCGAGAACACGTGCGCGGGCTCCCAGTAGGGGTCCAGCTCCACGTAGTTGAACTGGCCCCAGTCGTAGCGGGCGCCGGTGATCTCGTCGGTGACGCCGAACCGCTCGTGCCAGTCCAGGCCGAGGGTCGGCATGTCCAGCGCCGTCGTCCCGATCTGCCGGTTCTGGCTGTCGAGGGCGCAGACCACGAGGACGGCGTCCTGCGACCCCGGGTCGGTCTTGGAGAAGCAGATGAGGTTCGGGTTGTCGACCGGGTGGAACCGCAGCGTCCGCAGCTGCTGCAGCGCCGGGTGCGCGCGGCGGATCTCGTTGAGCCTGCGCAGGTAGGGCGCCAGGCTGCGGCCGGCCGCCTCGGCGCCGGCCCAGTCGCGTGGGCGCAGCCGGTACTTCTCGCTGTCGAGGTACTCCTCGCTGCCCGGCCGCACCGCCACGTGCTCGTAGAGCTCGTACCCGGAGTAGACGCCCCAGGTCGGGCTCATCATCGACGCGAGCACCGCGCGGATCTTGAACATCGGCGGGCCGCCGTACTGCAGGCTCGCGTGCAGGATGTCCGGGGTGTTCACGAAGAAGTTCGGCCGCATGTAGTGCGCGTTGGTGGCGAGCTCGCGGCCGTAGTCCTCGATCTCGGCGCGCGCGGTCCGCCACGTGAAGTACGTGTAGGACTGGGTGAACCCGATGCGCGCCAGCTGGTGCATCATCGCCGGCCGCGTGAAGGCCTCGGCGAGGAAGAGCACGTCCGGGTCGGTCTCCTTGACCTTCCAGATCAGCCAGTGCCAGAAGTCCAGCGGCTTGGTGTGCGGGTTGTCGACCCGGAAGATCCGCACGCCGGCGTCCATCCAGACCCGCACCACCCGCAGCACCTCGGCGTAGATGCCCTCGGGGTCGTTGTCGAAGTTGACCGGGTAGATGTCCTGGTACTTCTTCGGCGGGTTCTCCGCGTAGGCGATGGTCCCGTCGGGCTTGGTGGTGAACCACTCCGGGTGCTCCTTGACCCACGGGTGGTCCGGCGCGGCCTGCAGCGCCAGGTCCAGCGCCACCTCCATGCCCAGGCCGCGGGTGCGGGTGACGAAGGCGCGGAAGTCCTCCATCGTGCCCAGCTGCGGGTGGACGGCGTCGTGGCCGCCCTCGTCGCTGCCGATCGCCCACGGCGAGCCGACGTCGTCCGGGCCGACCTCGTGCGGGTTGCCGCCGGGGAACTGCGGCGTGTTGGGGCCCTTGCGGTTGACCTTGCCGATCGGGTGGATCGGCGGCAGGTAGACGACGTCGAAGCCCATCTCGGCGACGGCCGGCAGCCGGTCGCCCGCGGTCTGGAACGTGCCGTGCGCGGGGACGCCGCCGACGACGGGGCCCTCGGAGCGGGGGAAGAACTCGTACCAGGAGCCGTAGAGCGCGCGCGGCCGGTCGACCCACACCTCGTACTCCGGCGTCGGGGTGACCAGCTCGCGGACCGGGTGCTCGTCGAGGTAGCGCTGCACCCCGGCGGCCAGCGCGGGCGCGACCCGGTCGGGCAGCGTGCGGGAGGTGTCGCGCAGGGCCGCGACGGCGTCGCCGAGGCGGCCGCGCCACTCGTCGTCGGCACCCTCGGCGACCCGCTCGAGCAGCCGCGCGCCCTCCTCGAGGTCGTTGGCCAGCTCCCCGGGGCCCTGGCCGGCCTCGATCTTCACCTCGACGGCGTGGTGCCAGGTGGCCAGCGGGTCGCTCCACGCCTCGACCCGGAACGTCCAGCGCCCCTCCCGGTCGGGCACCACGGTGGTGATCCACCGGTCGGGCTCCGCGCCGAAGCGGCGCATGCGGTTGAGGGGTCCGCGGGTGCCGTCCGGAGCGGTCCAGACGACGTCGGCCGCGACGGCGTCGTGGCCCTCCCGGAAGACGGTGGCGGTGACCGGCAGGTGCTCGCCGACCACGGCGCGGGCCGAGAACGACCCGCAGGACACGACGGGGGCGACATCGGTGATGCCGAGGCGGAGGTCAGCGCGGCGAGTCATCCCGACCACGCTATCCACCTCCGGCACCGGTCACACCTCGGCCGCCGAGACGTCCCCGGCCGGGTGCCCGGCCCCGCCCGTGTGGTGCGCCCGACCTGTCCGGACGCGCCCTGCTGGCTAGGCTCCCCGCGTGCGAGCTCTGCGTCGGTTCACCGTCCGGGCGGCCCTGCCCGAGGCCCTCATGCCGCTGTCCCAGCTGGTCATGAACCTCCGCTGGTCGTGGCACCCGGAGACCCGCGACCTGTTCGAGGCGCTGGACCCCGAGTTGTGGCGGACCTGCAACAACGACCCGGTGAAAGTCCTGGGCGAGGTGTCGGCCGAGCGGCTGGCCACGCTGTCGACCGACCGCCGGTTCCTCCGCCGCCTCAAGGACGTCGTCGACGACCTCGACGACTACCTGTCCTCCGAGCACTGGTACCAGTCGCTGGGCCCCGAGGCGCCGCGCAGCATCGCCTACTTCTCCGCGGAGTTCGGCATCACCGAGGTGCTGCCGCAGTACTCCGGCGGCCTGGGCATCCTCGCCGGCGACCACCTCAAGGCCGCCTCCGACCTCGGCGTCCCGCTGATCGGCGTCGGCCTGCTGTACCGGGCCGGCTACTTCGAGCAGGGGCTGTCGGCCGACGGCTGGCAGCTGGAGCACTACCCGTCGCTGGACCCGCACGGCCTGCCGGTCAAGCTGCTGCGCCAGCCCGACGGGTCCGCCGTCGTCATCACCGTGCCGCTGCCCGAGGGCCGCACCCTGCACGCCCACGTGTGGCGGGCGCAGGTCGGCCGGGTGTCGCTGCTGCTGCTCGACAGCGACATCGAGGAGAACGCCCCGGCCGAGCGCGGGGTCACCGACCGGCTCTACGGCGGCGACGAGGACCACCGGCTGCGCCAGGAGATGCTGCTCGGCATCGGCGGCGTCCGGGCGCTGCGCGCCTACTGCCAGCTCACCGGCACCCCGCAGCCGGAGGTGTTCCACGCCAACGAGGGCCACGCGGGCTTCCAGGGCGTCGAGCGGATCCGCGAGCTCACCGAGTCGCACGGGCTGTCCTTCGCCGAGGCGCTGCAGGCCGTCCGCGCCGGCACGGTGTTCACCACGCACACCCCGGTGCCCGCCGGCATCGACCGGTTCCCGCGGGCGCTCATCGAGCGGTACTTCGCCGGGTTCGGCGTCCCGCTCGAGCAGCTCATCCCGCTCGGCGCCGAGGACGACCCGACGAAGTTCAACATGGCGCACATGGGCCTGCGGCTGGGGCAGCGGGCCAACGGCGTCAGCGAGCTGCACGGGCACGTCAGCCGGTCGATGTTCAACCCGCTGTGGCCGGGCTTCGACGAGGCCGACGTGCCGATCACCTCCATCACCAACGGCGTGCACGCGCCTACCTGGACCGCCCGGGAGCTGGTCGAGCTCGGCACCCAGACCTCCAGCGACGGCGACCCGTTCGAGGGCACCGGGCCGGCGTCGTTCGACGGCGTCGACCGGATCCCGGCGCTGGAGCTGTGGAACACCCGCCGGGTGCTGCGCGGCCGGCTGGTCGAGGAGGTGCGCCGCCGGCTGCGCGAGACGGCGCGCTCCCGCGGCGCGGCCGAGGCCGAGGTGCGCTGGACCGACACCGCCTTCGACCCCGACGTCCTCACCATCGGCTTCGCCCGCCGGGTGCCCTCCTACAAGCGGCTGACCCTCATGCTGCGGGACCCGGAGCGGCTGCGGGCCCTGCTGCTCGACGAGGAGCGGCCGGTCCAGCTGGTCATCGCCGGCAAGAGCCACCCGGCCGACGACGGCGGCAAGCAGCTGATCCAGCAGATGGTGAAGTTCGCCGACGACCCCGCGATCCGGCACCGCATCGCGTTCCTGCCCGGCTACGACATCGGGATGGCCCGCTACCTCTACTGGGGCTGCGACGTCTGGCTGAACAACCCGCTGCGGCCGCTGGAGGCCTGCGGCACCTCGGGCATGAAGGCCGCGCTCAACGGTGGGCTCAACCTCTCCATCCGCGACGGCTGGTGGGACGAGTGGTTCGACGGCCAGAACGGCTGGGCGATCCCCACCGCCGACGGCGTCACCGACCCCGAGCGGCGCGACGACGTCGAGGCGCGGGCCATCTACGACCTGCTGTCCACCCAGGTGCTGCCGCGGTTCTACGAGACCGACCGCGACGGCATCCCCACCCGCTGGGTCGAGATGGTGCGGCACACGCTGCGCGAGACCGGCCCCAAGGTGCTCGCCACCCGGATGGTGCGCGACTACGTCGAGCGGCTGTACGTGCCGGCGGCGGGTTCGTCGCGGACCATGGCCGACGGCGGGTACGCGCCGGCGCGGGCCGAGGCGCAGTGGCGGGCGCACCTGCTGGAGAACTGGACGGGCGTGCGGGTCGCGCACGTGGAGGCCACCGGCGCCGGTGACACCCCGGAGATCGGCTCGACCCTGGCGCTGCGCGCGG
Source organism: Geodermatophilus sp. SYSU D00879 (assembly GCF_054050375.1). NCBI lineage: Bacteria > Bacillati > Actinomycetota > Actinomycetes > Geodermatophilales > Geodermatophilaceae > Geodermatophilus > Geodermatophilus sp. SYSU D00879. The sequence goes on along the minus strand of NZ_JBJGZF010000002.1, from coordinate 159,874 downwards.
AGGTGGAGCTGCCGCACCTCACCCCGGCCGACGTCGAGGTGCAGGCGGCCTACGGGCGGGTCGACGACGCCGACGGCCTGCACGAGGTGACGACGGTGCCGATGCGGCACGAGCACACCGAGGGCTCGCGGCACTGGTTCACCGCGACGCTGCCGCTCGAGCGCACCGGCGCGTTCGGGTACACGGTGCGCGTGCTGCCGCACTCCGAGCACCTGGCCGACCCCGCGGAGCTGGGCCTGGTCCGTTCCGCCTGACCGGAGGCTCATCCGTCACGCCGGTCGCAGCGTCCCCACGGGCGGCGTGGCGGTGCGGCCGGACCACGCACGGCGGCGTGCGGTCACTAGGCTGGCGCGCATGCCCGACCGCTGTGAAGTCCTGCCCGGAGACGCCCTCGTGGCCCGTCGCGGCGGGGGACTGCTCTGGGTCGACGCACCCGGCTCGCCGGCCCTGGTCGCCGCCCTGCACGCCTGCCTGGGTGTGTCCGGCCCCGGCGCCGACCGCGTCCTCGCGGCGGTCGCCGCCCAGGTGCCCGCGCTCGGGGGCGGCTCGGCCTCCTTCGCGCTCGTCCTCGTCGACACCGGCGACGGCACGGGCACCGGCGTCGCGCTGTGGTCCGGCAAGGGCCAGCCGGCCGTCGACGGCGTCCCGGTCTCCGGCCAGCCGGCCGACGGGTGCAGCCTGGCCGCCGGGTTCCCGCTCGGCGCCACGCTCTACGTGGGCCCGGGCCAGGCCACGCCGCAGATGCCGCCGGGCGTCGCCTACGACCTCGTCGAGGGGGCGGTCCCCGGCGCCGGCGCGCTGCTGCAGCTCGCGGCGGCCTCCTCCGCCCCGGCCGCCGTCCCGCCGGCCACCCACGCGCCGGCGTCGTCGTTCAGCGCGGGCTCGGACGCCGGCTTCGCCGCCGCGCCGTCCTACGGCGCCCCGGTCGGGTCCTCGGTGTCGGGGCAGGGGTCCACCCGCGTCGACGACGGCGGCGAGGAGACGGCGTTCTGGAAGCCCGACGCCGCCGCCGCGCCAGTGCTGCGCTTCGACGACGGCCTGGTCGTCACCGTCGACGAGGACCTCGTCCTCGGCCGCCGTCCCGACAGCCACGAGCTGGTGACCGCCGGCAACGCCCGGCCGGTGCCGATCGCCGACACGCAGAACGTGCTGTCCTCGGCGCACGCGGCCATCCAGCGCTCCGGCCGCGAGGTCACGCTCACCGACCTCGGCTCGCTCAACGGCACCCACGTCGCGGGCCCCGAGGCCACCGAGTGGACCCAGCTCGAGCCGGGCGTCGCCCACCCGCTCTCCGACGGCGACCGCCTCCTGCTCGGCTGGACGGTCATCACCTACGAGCAGCCCCAGGACTGAACGACACGGCGAGAGCCCCGGTCCACCGCGGACCGGGGCTCTCGCCGTCTGCGGGGCCGTCCTGGCTCACCGGAACGCGTCCTGGCTCAGCGTCGACGGTGAGCCAGGACGCCGCACGATCAGCTCACCTGATCATGCGGGCGGCGCAGGACGCGCAGCAGCCAGACGGTGCGCGGCGGCACCTCGATCGCCCCGGGCGCGACGACGGCCGGCCGCGGCGGCGCCCCAGTCGGGTACTCGGTGCTCAGCACGAGCTCGTAGCCGTCGGACCACGGCGCCCCCGGCAGCTGCACCGTCACCGGGTCCGGCCCGGCGTGCAGCTGGACGAGGTAGGAGTCGTCGACCACCGGGCGGCCGCGCTCGTCGCGGTGCCGGATGCCGCGGCCGTCGAGGTACATGCCGACCGTCTGCAGGCCGGTGTCGAACCAGTCCGCGGTGGTCAGCTGCCCGCCGCCGGGCGCGAACCAGGCCACGTCGCGGGTGCCGCCGGTGCCCGGGATCTCGTGGCCCTCGAAGAACGCCTCCTGGCGCAGCACCGGCGAGTCGCGGCGCACCCGCAGCAGCCGGCGGACGAAGGCGAGCAGGTCCCCGTCGGCGGCGTCCCAGTCGATCCAGGACACCGCGTTGTCCTGGCAGTAGGCGTTGTTGTTGCCGCCCTGGGTGCGGCCGAGCTCGTCGCCGGCGGTGAGCATCGGGACGCCGGTCGACAGCAGCAGCGTCGTCAGCAGGTTGCGCACCTGGCGGGCGCGCAGCGCCTGCACCCCGGGGTCGTCGGTGGGCCCCTCGACGCCGCAGTTCCAGTTGCGGTTGTGGCTCTCGCCGTCCCGGTTGTCCTCGCCGTTGGCCTCGTTGCGCTTGCGCTCGTAGGTGACCAGGTCGGTGAGGGTGAACCCGTCGTGGGCGGTGACGAAGTTGACGCTGGCGAACGGGCGGCGGCCGTCGGAGCGGTAGAGGTCCGAGGAGCCGGTCAGCCGGTAGGCCAGGTCGCGCACGCCGACGTGGGAACCGGCCCACACGTCGCGCACCGTGTCGCGGTAGCGGCCGTTCCACTCGGTCCACAGCGGCGGGAAGTTGCCCACCTGGTAGCCGCCCTCGCCGATGTCCCACGGCTCGGCGATGAGCTTCACCTGGCTGACGACGGGGTCCTGGTGGACGACGTCGAAGAACGCCGACAGCCGGTCGACGTCGTGGAAGGACCGGGCCAGCGCGGCGGCGAGGTCGAACCGGAAGCCGTCGACGTGCATCTCGGTGACCCAGTACCGCAGGGAGTCCATGAGCATCGCGAGCACCTGCGGCCGGCGGACGTCGAGGGTGTTCCCGCAGCCGGTGTAGTCGGTGTAGCGGGCCCGGTTCTCGCCGTTGAGCCGGTAGTAGCCCCCGTTGTCGATGCCCTTGAGCGACAGCGACGGCCCGGTGTGGTCGCCCTCGGCGGTGTGGTTGTAGACGACGTCGAGGACCACCTCGATGCCGGCCGCGTGCAGGGCCTTCACCATCGCCTTGAACTCGGTGACCTGCGCCCCGCCGGACCCGGCCGAGCTGTAGGCGGCGTGCGGGGCGAAGTAGCCGAGGGTGTTGTAGCCCCAGTAGTTGGTCAGCCCGCGGCGCAGCAGGTGCGGCTCGCTGACGAAGTGGTGCACCGGCAGCAGCTCGACGGTGGTGACGCCCAGGCCCACCAGGTGCTCGACGAACGCCGGGTGCGCCAGCCCCGCGTAGGTGCCGCGCAGCGCCGGCGGCACGCCCGGGTGGCGCATGGTCGCGCCCTTGACGTGCACCTCGTAGACGACGGTGTCCGACCACGAGGTGGCCGGCCGCCGGTCGCCGTCCCAGGGGAAGGAGTCGTGGACGACGACGCCGCGCGGCACGTACGGCGCGGAGTCCCGTGGGTCGGCCGGGCCGGTGTCGGGGCCGTCGGCGCGGTAGGCGAACAGCGCCGGGTGCAGCGTCAGGTCGCCGTCGACGGCGCGGGCGTAGGGGTCCAGCAGCAGCTTGGCGGCGTTCCACCGGTGGCCGGCGCCGGGGTCCCAGGGCCCGTGCACCCGGTAGCCGTAGCGCTGGCCGGGTCCGACGCCGGGCAGCCGCCCGTGCCAGACCTGGTGGGTGGTCTCCTGCAGCCGGTGCCGGTGCTCGAAGCCGTCGTCGTCGAACAGGCACAGGTCGACGGCGGTGGCGCCGGCCGACCACAGCGCGAAGTTCGTGCCGGTGCCGTCCCAGTGCGCGCCCAGGGGAGCGGGGGAGCCCGGCCAGACCTCGACGTCCTCGCTGGTGGTCACCGGGCGATCGTGCCAAGACCGCCACCTCCCCGGGTGCAGGCGGGCGGGTTGGTTGGATGGGGTCGTGTCCAGCAGTGCCGCCGTCGGCGGAGCAGAACCGGTCGTCGAGATGCGCGGCGTGGACGTCGTCCGCGGGCAGTCGCACCTGCTGCGGGGGGTGGACTGGCTCGTCCGGCCCGAGCAGCGGTGGGTGGTGCTCGGCCCGAACGGCGCGGGCAAGACGACGCTGCTGCAGCTGGCGGGGGCCCACATGCACCCGACGCGGGGTGAGGTGCGGCTGCTGGGCGAGACGATGGGCGCGGTCGACGTCTTCGAGCTGCGCCCGCGGATCGGCCTGACCAGCGCCGCGCTGGCGCAGCGGATCGAGGCGGGGGAGCGCACCGGCGACGTCGTCCTGTCCGCCGGGTACGCGATCGTCGGCCGCGCGCGGGAGCGCTACGACATCCACGACCTCACCCGCGCCGCGACGCTCATGCAGCAGTGGGGCGTGCAGCGGATCGCGCACCGGCCCTTCGGCACCCTCAGCGAGGGGGAGCGCAAGCGGGTGCAGATCGCCCGCGCGCTGATGCCCGACCCGGAGCTGCTGCTGCTCGACGAGCCCGGCGCGGGCCTGGACCTGGGTGGCCGCGAGGACCTGGTGAGCCGGCTGTCGGACCTCGCCACCTACGTCTACGCCCCGGCGCAGGTGCTGGTCACCCACCACGTCGAGGAGATCCCGCCCGGGTACACGCACGCGCTGCTGCTGCGGCAGGGCGCGGTGGTCGCCTCGGGCCCGCTGGAACAGGTGATCACCGCCGAGCTGCTGTCGGAGACGTTCGGCCTGCCGCTGGCGCTCGAGCGTTCCGACGGCCGCTTCACCGCCCGTCGCCGGGGGTGACCGGCGGCCGTCTGGTTAGGGTCCAGGCGACGACGTCGTCCCCTCGCTGGAGGCCGTGCATGGCAGCGCCCGAGTTCGTGACCCTGTCGGTGGAGGACGGGGTGGGCACGATCCGCCTCGACCGGCCCAAGATGAACGCGATCGACGAGGAGCTGTACACCGAGGTGCGGGCCGCGGCGATCGAGGCGACCGAGCGCGCGGACGTGCGCGCCGTCGTGCTCTACGGCGGGGAGCGGGTGTTCGCCGCCGGCGCCGACATCAAGGCGATGTCGCAGCTGACCGGCTCCTCGATGGTCGCCTGGGGCCGCGAGCTCACCCACAGCTTCACCACCGTCGCCCGCATCCCCAAGCCGGTCATCGCCGCCATCACCGGTTACGCCCTCGGCGGCGGCTACGAGCTCGCCCTGTGCGCCGACTTCCGGGTCATGGGCGCCGGCGCCAAGGTCGGCCAGCCCGAGATCCTGCTCGGCGTCATCCCCGGCGCCGGCGGCACCCAGCGGCTGGCCCGCCTGGTCGGCCCGGCCAGGGCCAAGGACCTCGTCTTCACCGGCCGGCACGTCGGCGCCGAGGAGGCGCTGGAGATGGGCCTGGCCGACGCCGTCGTCCCGGACGCCGAGGTGTACGACACCGCCGTCGCCATGGCGCGCAAGCTCGCCGCCGGGCCGCCGCTGGCGCTGGCCGCGGCCAAGCAGGCGATCGACGAGGGCCTCGACGGGCCGATCGAGCAGGGCCTGGCACTGGAGAGCCGGCTGTTCGCGGAGCTGTTCGACACCGAGGACCAGAAGACCGGGATGCGCTCCTTCCTCGAGAGCGGGCCCGGCAAGGCGACCTTCACCGGCCGCTGACCCCCGGGGTCCGCCGAACGTTCCCCGGACCGTCACCGGAACCGGCCCTGCGGACGGTCCGGTTCTGCCACCATCCGTCGGGCCCCCCGCACGGCGCACCGCCCTGCCGGCCGGGGCCGTCCGACAGCTCCCGAGGAGGACCTCCGTGCGATCCACCCCCACCCTGAGGACCGCGACCGTCCTGGCGGCCGCGACCCTCGTGCTGACCGCCTGCGGCGGCGGCGGCGACGACGGCGGCTCGGGCGGGGGTGGGGGCGGCTCGGACGCGGCCAGTGCCCGCTCCGCCGAGGACCTCGGGGGCATGGACGCCCTCGTCGAGGCCGCGCAGGCCGAGGGCGAGCTCAACGTCATCGCGCTGCCGCCGGACTGGGCGAACTACGGCGAGATCATCTCCGCCTTCGAGGAGGAGTACGGGATCACCGTCAACAGCGCCTCGCCCGACGGGTCCAGCCAGGACGAGCTCAACGCCGTCGAGAGCCAGCGCGGCCAGGACCGGGCCCCCGACGTCCTCGACCTGGGCACCGCCTTCGCCCGGCAGGCGCAGGCCCAGGACCTGCTCGCGCCCTACCAGGTGGAGACCTGGGACGACATCCCCGAGGGCCAGAAGGACCCCGAGGGCCACTGGTACAACGACTACGGCGGCTACATCTCCATCGGCTGCAACGCCACGGTGATCGCCGAGTGCCCGACCAGCTTCGCGGACCTGCTCGACCCGCAGTACGCCGGCCAGGTCGCGCTCAACGGCAACCCGACCCAGGCCGCGGCGGCCTTCTCCGGCGTCTGGGCGGCGTCGCTGGCCAACGGCGGCAGCCTCGACGACATCGGCCCGGGCATCGACTTCTTCGCCCAGGTCAAGGAGGTCGGCAACTTCAACCCGGTCGAGATCACCCCGGCCACCATCCAGAGCGGCGAGACGCCGCTGGCGATCGACTGGGACTACCTCAACGCGGGCCTGACCGGCACCCTCGCCGAGCAGGGCGTCGACTGGCAGGTAGCCGTCCCGTCCGACGGGCTGTTCGGCGGCTACTACAGCCAGGCGATCAGCGCCTACGCCCCGCACCCGGCCGCCGCGCGGCTGTGGCAGGAGTTCCTCTACAGCGACCGCGGCCAGAACCTGTACCTGGCCGGTGGCGCCCGGCCGGTCCGGCTGCCGGTGATGGAGGAGGCCGGGACCGCCGACGCCGAGGCGCTGGCCGCCCTGCCGCCGGTCGAGGGCACCGCGGACTTCCCGACCCAGGAGCAGGAGAGCGCCGCCCAGCAGGTGGTCGCCACCCGGTGGAACCAGGAGATCTCCGGCTGAGCACCGCACCCGCACCCGCCGCGCCGGCGCCCCGCAGGGGGCGCCGGCGCGGCGCGCTGCTGCCCGCGCTGGGCGTCCTGCCGTTCCTGCTCTACGTCGCGCTCTTCCTGCTGCTGCCGGTCGGCGTGCTGGCCGTGGAGGCGTTCCGCGCCACCGACCCGGTCACCTTCGAGGAGAGCTGGTCGACGGCGAACATCGGCACGGTCACCGGCGGCGCCTACGCCCGCGCCTACCTCGGCAGCCTGCAGCTGTCGGCGACCACCGCGGTGCTGGGCGCGGTGCTCGGCCTGGCGCTGGCCTTCGCCGTCGTCGGCACCCGCCGCGGCCGCCTGCTGCGCCGGCTGGTGCTCACCGCCTCGGGCGTGCTGGCCAACTTCGGCGGCATCCCGCTGGCGTTCGCGTTCATCGCCACCATCGGCACCGCCGGCGTCGTCACGGCCCTGCTGACCGACACGCTCGGCCTGTCCGGCTTCTCGCTGTACTCGATGACCGGCCTGGCGGTGGTGTACCTGTACTTCCTCGTGCCGCTGATGGTGCTGACCATCGTCCCGGCGGTCGAGGCGCTGCGGCCGCAGTGGCGTGAGGCCTCCGACGTCCTCGGCGCCAGCCGCTGGCAGTACTGGCGGTACGTCGGCGGGCCCGTCCTGGCCCCGCCGGTGCTCGGCGCCACGATGCTGCTGTTCGCCTCCGCGTTCGCCGCCTACGCCACCGCCAAGGCGCTGGTCGGCTCGAGCCTGCCGCTGGTGACGCTGCAGATCGCCGACTCGCTGTCGAGCAACGTCGTCGTCGGCGCGGAGAACCTCGGCAAGGCGCTGGCCCTGGGGATGGTCGTCCTCGTCGGGCTGGTGATGGTCTTCTACACCTGGGTGCAGCGGCGCACGTCGCGGTGGCTGGCGTGAGCGCGACGACGACCGGGCTGTCCACCGCCGCCGTCGCCGGCGCGGGGGGCGTCGAGCCGGAGACCCCGGTCCGGCCCGCCCGGCGGGGACGGGGGCGGTGGCGGTGGGTGGTGTTCGCCGTCCTCGGCCTGTACTTCCTCGTGCCGCTCGGTGCCTCGGTGTGGTTCACCGTCCGGGGCCGCGACGGGGTCACCGCCGACGCCTACACGAGCATCCCGACCGCCGAGGGGTTCGCCGAGAACTTCGGCCGCTCGCTGCTGCTGGGCGTCCTCACCGTGCTGGTCGCGCTGCTGCTCGTGGTGCCCACGGTGGTGCTCGTGGAGCTGCGGCTGCCGCGGCTGCGCCCGCTGGTCGAGTTCCTCACCCTCGTGCCGCTGCTGCTGCCGCCGATCGCGCTGGTGGTCGGCGTGCGCAGCGTGCTGGCCTGGGCGCCGGACCACTTCTACGGCACCCCGCTCGCCGAGGCGTTCTTCGCGCTCCAGGAGCCGGCGCTGCCGTGGATCCTGGTGCTCGTCTACGTCGTCCTGGCCCTGCCGTTCGTCTACCGGGCGCTCGACGCCGGCGTCCGCGGCGCGCAGCTGCGCACCCTGACCGAGGCAGCCCGGGTGCTCGGCGCCTCGTGGCCGCGGGTGATGGCCTCCGTCGTGCTGCCGGTGCTGCGGACGTCGGTGCTCAACGCCGCCTTCCTCACCCTCGCGCTGGTGCTGGGGGAGTTCACCGTCGCCGCCATCCTCGGCTTCGAGACGTTCCCCACCTGGATCGTGCGCATCTCCGGCTCGCAGCCGCGGCTGTCGGTGGCGGTGTCGGTGCTCTCGCTGCTGCTGACCTGGGTGCTGCTGCTGCTCATCTCCGCGCTGGACCGCCGGCGCCGCGAGGAGGACCCCGCATGACCGCCGTCCGCGCCGCCGCCCCCGCCGACCTCCGGGAGGCACCCGGCGTCGATGTGCGGCTCGAGGGCCTGACCCGCCGCTACGGCTCCGTCCTCGCCCTCGACGGGCTGGACCTGGAGATCGCGGGCGGGGAGTTCCTCGCCCTCCTGGGGCCCTCGGGCTGCGGCAAGACGACGGCGCTGCGCGCGATCGCCGGCTTCGAGGCGCCCGACGCCGGCCGGGTGTGGTTCGACCGCCGCGACGTCACCGGCATCCCGCCGTCGAAGCGTGACGTCGGGATGGTGTTCCAGGCATACAGCCTGTTCCCGAACATGACGGTGGCCGAGAACGTCGCCTTCGGGCTGCGGGTGCGCCGCCGGGGCAGGGAGGAGCGCGCCGGGCGGGCCGCGGAGCTGCTGGAGCTGGTCGGCCTCGCCGACCGCGGGCAGCGCTACCCGCACCAGCTGTCGGGCGGGCAGCAGCAGCGGGTGGCGCTGGCCCGCGCGCTCGCCGTGGCGCCGCAGGTGCTGCTGCTCGACGAGCCGCTGTCGGCGCTCGACGCCCAGGTGCGCGTGCAGCTGCGCGAGGAGATCCGCCGCATCCAGCTGGAGCTGGGCATCACCACCGTGTTCGTCACCCACGACCAGTCCGAGGCGCTGTCGGTGGCCGACCGGGTCGGCGTCATGCGCGCCGGCCGGCTGGAGCAGGTGGCCACCCCCGACGACCTCTACGAGCGCCCGGCGACGGCGTTCGTGGCGGGCTTCGTCGGCACGATGAACCGCATCCCGGCCGTCCTCGGCGACGGCGACGTCGAGTTCCTCGGCGTGCGCCGCGAGGTGCTCGGCGCCGCCCCGCCGTCGGGCCCGGCGTTCGCGCTGGTGCGGCCCGAGGCGCTGGAGGTGGTCGAGGACCCGCGCGGGGTCGGCCGGGTGGTCACCCGCACGTTCTCCGGCGCCACCACGCGGCTGGCGGTCGCGCTGCCCGACGGCGTCGAGGTGCGGGCCGACGTCCCCAGCGCCGGCAGCCAGGGCCTCACGCCCGGGACGGCGGTCACCGTCACCCCGGCCGAGCGCCCCGCCCTGGTCGAGCCCGCGGGGGAGGTCCCGGCCGCCGGCTGAGGTGCACGAGGATGGCCGGGTGAGCGAGCGCCCGAGCCCCGAGGTCACCGACGTCGACCGGTCCGACCCCGCCGGGCGGGCGTGGGTGGAGCGGGCGATCGCCGTCGTCGAGGCCGACGCGGTGCGCAGCGCCGACACCCACCTGCTCGTCTACCCGCTGCCGCCGGAGTGGGGCGTCGACCTCTACCTCAAGGACGAGTCGACCCACCCGACCGGCAGCCTCAAGCACCGGCTGGCCCGCTCGCTGTTCCTGCACGCGCTGTGCTCGGGCTGGATCACCGAGGGCAGCACCGTCGTCGAGGCCTCCAGCGGGTCGACGGCGGTCAGCGAGGCCTACTTCGCCCGGATGCTGGGCCTGCCGTTCGTCGCGGTCATGCCGGCCTCGACCAGCCCGGAGAAGGTCGCGCTCATCGAGTTCGCCGGCGGGCGCTGCCACTTCGTCGACCGCGCCCCCGACGTCTACGACGAGGCGCGCCGGCTGGCCGCCGAGTGCGGCGGGCACTACCTCGACCAGTTCAGCAACGCCGAGCGGGCCACCGACTGGCGCGGCAACAACACGATCGCCGAGTCGGTGTTCGAGCAGATGGCCCTGGAGCGCCACCCGGTGCCGGAGTGGGTCGTCGTCGGGGCGGGCACCGGCGGCACCAGCGCGACCTTCGGCCGCTACCTGCGCTACCGGCGGCACCCCACCCGCCTGGCCGTCGTCGACCCGGAGAACTCGGCGTTCTTCCCCGGCTGGGTGGAGGACGAGCCGGCCTGGACGACGGGGATGCCGTCGCGGATCGAGGGGATCGGCCGGCCGCGGGTCGAGCCGTCGTTCCTGCCGTCGGTGGTCGACCGGATGATCCGCGTCCCCGACGCCGCGTCGCTGGCGGCGGTGCGGCACCTGGAGCGGGTGACCGGGCGGCTGGCCGGCGGCTCGACCGGCACCAACCTGTGGGGCGCGTTCCGGCTGGTCGCGGAGATGGTCGCCGAGGGCCGGACCGGCAGCGTGGTCACCCTGCTCTGCGACGGCGGGGAGCGGTACGCGCACACCTACCACTCCGACGTCTGGGTGGCCGAGCACGGACTGGACCTCGCGCCGTACCGGTCGGTCCTCGAGGAGTTCACCGCCACCGGCCGCTGGACGGCGTGACCGGGCTCACCGGCACCCCGCTCCGCCGCCCCGTTACCCCGCAGTAACCTCCACTATCGGAGCCAGGCGGGCCGCGGCCCGCGTCCCCCATGACCGACTGCGGAGGTAGGTCTGGCGATGAACATCGTCGTTCTGGTCAAGCAGGTCCCCGACTCGGGCACCCAGCGTTCGCTGGACCCGTCGGACAACACCGTCGCCCGCGCCACCGCGGACAACGTCATCAACGAGATCGACGAGTACGCGATCGAGGAGGCGCTGCAGGTCAAGGAGGCGCAGGGCGGTGAGGTCACCGTGCTGACCGTCGGCCCGGGCAGCGCCACCGACGCCATCCGCAAGGCCCTGTCGATGGGCGCGGACAAGGCCGTCCACGTGCAGGACGACGCCATCCACGGCTCGTGCGCGATCCAGACCTCGGCGGTCCTCGCCGCGGCGCTGCAGCAGCTCGAGTACGACCTGGTCCTCATGGGCGCCACGTCGACCGACGGCCAGATGGGCGTCATGCCGGCGCTGCTGTCCGAGCGGCTGGGCATCCCGCAGGTCTCCGGCGCCCGCAAGCTCACCGTCGAGGGCTCGACGGTGAGGGTGGAGCGGCAGACCGACGGCGGCTACTGGGCCCTGGAGGCTCCGCTGCCGGCCATCGTGTCCACCTGGGACACCATCAACGAGCCGCGCTACCCCTCCTTCAAGGGGATCATGGCCGCGAAGAAGAAGCCGGTGGAGAGCCGGTCGCTGGCCGACCTGGGCGTGGACGCCTCGGCCGTCGGCCTCGCCACCGCCACCAGCCAGGTCCTCGACTTCGCCGGCCGCCCGCCGAAGGGCGAGGGCGTCAAGGTCACCGACGAGGGCAACGGCGCCGAGGAGCTCGTGGGCTTCCTCGCCGGCCAGAAGCTCGTCTGACCCGGCCCGGATCGAAGCGAAGAGGAGACTGAACAGCCATGGCAGAGGTCCTGGTCCTCGTCGAGCTGAACCCGGCCGACGGCACCGTCCGCAAGGGCACCCTCGAGGCCCTCACCGCCGCACGCGCGCTGGGTGAGGTCTCGGCGGTCGTCGCCGGCGGCCCCGGCGTCGCCGCCGGCGCCCGCGAGCAGCTCGCCCAGTACGGCGCGGCGAAGGTCTACGTCGCCGAGTCCCCGGAGATCGACGAGTACCTCGTCGCCCCCAAGGCCGAGGTGCTCGCCCAGCTGGTGCAGCAGGCGTCCCCGGCCGCCGTCGTCATCCCGTCCTCCCCGGAGGGCCGGGAGATCGCCGCGCGGCTGGCGCTCAAGACCGGCAGCGGCTTCCTGACCGACGTCAGCGAGATCGCCGCCGACGGCACCGCCACCCAGGTGGTCTTCGCCGGCCAGCAGATCGTCCACTCGAAGGTGACGACCGGCACCCCGGTCTACACGCTGCGCGGCAACTCGGTCACGCCCGAGCCGGCCCCCGCCGCCGGCGAGGAGGTCCCGGTCGAGGTCAGCCTGTCCGACCAGGCGAAGCAGACCCGCGTCGTCGACCGGGTCGTGGAGCAGAAGAGCAACCGGCCCGAGCTGACCGAGGCCTCGATCGTCGTCTCCGGTGGCCGCGGTGTGGCCAGCGCCGAGAACTTCTCGATCATCGAGGCCCTGGCCGACTCGCTCGGCGCCGCCGTCGGTGCCTCGCGTGCCGCGGTCGACTCCGGCTTCTACCCGCACAGCTTCCAGGTCGGGCAGACCGGCAAGACCGTCTCGCCGCAGCTCTACATCGCCGTCGGCATCTCCGGCGCGATCCAGCACCGCGCCGGCATGCAGACCTCGAAGACCATCGTGGCCGTCAACAAGGACCCCGAGGCCCCGATCTTCGAGCTGGCCGACTTCGGCGTCGTCGGCGACCTGTTCCAGGTCGTCCCGGCCGCCACCGAGAAGATCGCCGCCCGCAAGTAGCAGGAGGCCCCCGCTGCAGGGGCCGTTCCAGCACGTCGCCACGGGCGCCGATCCCCTCCGGGGGTCGGCGCCCGTCGCCGTTCCCGGGGTCACCGGCGTCACCCGAGCGGGTCCGTCGTGCGCGACTAACCTGGGCGGAGTGACCTACCTCGACCACGCGGCGACCACGCCGGTGCTCCCCGAGGTCCTGGCCGCGATGACGGAACAGCTCGGCCGGGTGGGCAACGCCTCCTCGCTGCACGCCAGCGGCCGCGCCGCGCGGCGGGCCGCCGAGCAGTCCCGGGAGCGGCTGGCCGAGGCGCTGGGTGCCCGCCCGTCGGAGGTGCTGTTCACCGGGGGTGGCACCGAGAGCGACAACCTCGCGGTGAAGGGCCTGTACTGGGCGCGGCGGGAGGCCGACTCGCGCCGGCGGCGGCTCGTGGTGAGCCCGGCCGAGCACCACGCCGTCCTCGACAGCGCCGAGTGGCTGGCCAAGCACGAGGGCGCGGAGGTCACCTGGCTGCGCCTGGAGCCCACCGGGCGGGTGACGCCGGAGGCGCTGGCCGAGGCGCTGGGCGACGGCTCCGACGTGGCGATGGCCAGCGTCATGTGGGCCAACAACGAGATCGGCACGGTCAGCGACGTCGCCGCGCTGGCGCAGGTCGCCCACGCGGCGGGGGTGCCGCTGCACACCGACGCGGTGCAGGCCGTCGGCCAGGTGCCGGTGGACTTCGCCGCCAGCGGCGTCGACGCGCTCACCATGACCGGCCACAAGCTCGGCGGCCCGATGGGCGCCGGCGTGCTGCTGCTGCGCCGCGACGCGGAGTGCATGCCGCTGCTGCACGGCGGTGGCCAGGAGCGCGACGTCCGCTCGGGCACCCTCGACGTGGCGGCCATCGTCGGCCTCACCGTCGCCGCGACCACCGCCGTCGGGTCCCGGCCCGAGCGCGCCGCCCGGCTGGCCGCGCTGCGCGACCGGCTGGTGGCCGGGGTGCTCGAGCAGGTCCCCGACGCCGAGCTCAACGGCGCCCCGCTGGACGACGTCGTCGCCGGCGGGCCCGGCCGGCTGCCGGGCAACGCGCACCTGTCCTTCCCCGGTGCCGAGGGCGACGCGCTGCTCATGCTGCTCGACGCCCGCGGCATCGAGTGCTCGACCGGGTCGGCGTGCAGCGCCGGGGTGGCCCGGCCCAGCCACGTGCTCACCGCCGTCGGCGCCGACGCCGCGCGGGCCCGCAGCTCGCTGCGGTTCAGCCTGGGCTCGCCGAGCACCGACGCCGACGTCGACGCGCTGCTGGCCGTGATCGCCCCCGTGGTCGAGCGCGCCCGCGGGGCGGGGAGGTAGCGCCGTGCGCGTGCTCGCCGCGATGAGCGGGGGAGTGGACAGCGCGGTCGCGGCGGCGCTGGCGGTCGACGCGGGCCACGACGTCACCGGGGTGCACCTCGCGCTCTCGCCGGACCGGCAGACGCTGCGCAGCGGCGCCCGCGGCTGCTGCAGCGTCGAGGACGCCCACGACGCCCGGCGGGTCGCCGACGAGCTCGGCATCCCGTTCTACGTCTGGGACCTCGCCAAGCGGTTCACCGAGGACGTCGTCGAGGACTTCGTCGCCGAGTACGCCGCCGGGCGCACGCCCAACCCGTGCCTGCGGTGCAACGAGAAGATCAAGTTCACCGCGGTGCTCGACCGGGCGCTGGCGCTGGGCTTCGACGCCGTCGTCACCGGCCACCACGCGCGGCTGGAGGACGGCCGGCTGCGCCGCTCGGTGGACGCGGCCAAGGACCAGTCCTACGTGCTCGGTGTGCTCACGCCCGGCCAGCTGGCGGGGGCGGTGTTCCCGCTGGGCTCGATGACCAAGGACCGGGTGCGCGCGATGGCCGCCGAACGCGGGTTCGCCGTCGCCACCAAGCCCGACTCGCACGACATCTGCTTCATCCCCGACGGCGACACCCGCGGCTTCCTCACCCGGCGGCTGGGGACGGCGCCCGGGCCGGTCGTCGACGCCGCCACCGGCGCCACCGTCGGCACGCACGAGGGCACGCACGGGTTCACCGTCGGGCAGCGGCGCGGGCTGGGCATCGCCGTCGGCGACCAGCGCCCGCGCTACGTGCTGTCGATCGAGCCGGTCTCCCGGACCGTGACGGTGGGGACCGCCGAGCTCGCCGGCGTCGCCGAGGTGCGCACCGGCCGGCCGACGTGGACCGGGGCGGCCCCGGAGCTCCCGCTGCGTGCGGAGGTGCAGCTGCGGGCGCACGCCACCGCCGTCCCGTGCACGGTGACCGCCGGTCCCGACGGCGGCCTGGTCGTCGCGCTCGACGAGGCGCAGCGCGGCGTCGCGCCCGGGCAGTCGGCCGTCCTCTACGCGCCCGACCCGGAGCGGGGCGACCTGGTGCTCGGTCAGGGGACCGTCGCCGGCTGATCGCCCGTCACGCGATCGTCACCGGGAGGACCTGGTGTCGGAACGGTCCGTCACCTACGGTGTCGTCCGAGCCACTTCCCGAGCACGGCTGCGTAGCTCGGCTCACCACCCCCGCCCGGGCCGCCGTCTCCCGGTGGCCCGTTCCGCATGTCCTCCGGAGGACTCCTTGCGCCCAACGCGCTTCTCCCTCGCCGCCGCCGTCGCGGTGGCGACCACGGCCGGTCTCGTGGCCGTCCCGAGCACGGCCCAGGCCGCGCCCAGGCCGTCCGTCCCGGTCCAGCTGATCGCGATGAACGACTTCCACGGGCGGATCACGCCGCAGGGCGGAGCCGACGGCTCCCTGGCCACCGCGCCCGGTCCTGATGGTGCCTACGGCACGACCGACGACGTCACGACCCCGGTCGGCGGCGCCGCGCACGTCGCCGCCACCGTCGACGCGCTGCAGGCACGGTTCGCCGGGCAGAACGGCGGCTCGACCGACTCGTTCTTCGTCGGCGCCGGTGACCTGGTGAGCGCCTCGCCGTTCGAGTCGAGCGTCTACAAGGACGAGCCGACGATCGAGGCCCTCAACGCGATGGGCCTGGACGTGTCCTCCGTGGGCAACCACGAGTTCGACCGGGGCACCGAGGAGCTGCGCCGCATCTCCGGCGCCACCGACGACAGCCACACCGACGACGTCACGGCGTGCGAGGGCGTCGCCGCCGGTGTCGACGGCTGCTTCGGGACCGGCGAGCACGCCTTCCACGGCACGGAGTTCCCGTACCTGGCCGCCAACGTCATCTCCCGGGAGACCGGTGAGCCGATGCTGCCGCCGTACCAGGTCTTCGACGTCGCGGGCGGCCAGAGGATCGCTCTGATCGGCGTCGTCACCGAGACGACCCCGACCATCGTGTCGCCGGCCGGCATCACCGACGTCCGGTTCATCGACGAGGCCGAGGCCGTCAACCGCTGGACGCACGAGCTGAAGAAGCAGGGCATCCGCTCGATCGGTGTCCTGGTCCACGAGGGCGGCGACGTCACCGACCCCACCGCGGCTCCCACGGCCAACGGCTGCACCGGCCTGACCGGCCCGATCGTCGACCTCAACACCCGCATGGACAAGCAGGTCGACTTCATCGTCAGCGCGCACAGCCACGAGACCTACAACTGCCTGCTGCCGGTGCGCGGCAGCGAGCCGCGGCTGGTCACCCAGGCCGGCTTCTACGGTCGTCTGGTCACCGACATCCGGCTGACCATCAACCCGAACACCGGTGACGTCGACCGGCGCGCCACTTACGCCGCGACGAACGTCCCCGTGACGCGCACGGCGACCGACCCCGAGGTGCAGTCGATCGTCGACTACTGGAACGGCCGCTCGGCCGAGGCCCGCAACCGGGTCGTCGGCAGCGCGACGGCGACCATCGGCGCCTCCGGGTCGGCCAACCGGGCCACCGAGCAGCCGATCGTGAACCTGGTCGCCCAGGCCCAGCTCGAGGCGCTGAGCGACCCGGTCTTCGGCGGCCCGGTCATCGGCTTCACCAACCCCGGTGGGGTGCGCACCAACATCGCCGCCGGCGAGGTGACCTACGGCGAGCTCTTCGACGTCCAGCCCTTCGGCAACACGGTCAACGCCCTGACGCTGACCGGCGCCCAGATCGACGACGTCCTCGAGCAGCAGTTCCAGGCCCAGAGCGCCGGGCCGCGCAACAGCCAGCTGATCCTGGGCACCTCGCAGGGCTTCGCCTACACCTACGACCTGGACCTGCCCTACGGCGAGCGGGTGATCGACTCGTCGATCACGCTCAACGGGACGCCGCTCGTGCCGACGCAGGAGTACCGCGTCGTGGCCAACTCGTTCCTCGTCGGCGGCGGTGACGGCTTCACCGCCTTCACCGGCGGCACGAACGTCGCCACCGGTCCGTTCGACGTCGACGCACTGGTCGCGTACTTCGCGACCCGCTCCCCGGTCAGCCCGCCGCCCGCGAACCACAGCACGGCCGTCTGACCGACCGCACCACCCCGGGCCCGGCCGGTCGCGGCGGCGACGGTACTACCGTCGCCGCCGTGGCCACCCCGACCGAGCCCGACCCGACCAGCACCGACCCGAGGCCGGCTCCCGCACCGTGGGGGCCGGCCTCGGGCGTCGGATCGCTGCCCGGCACCGATCCGGCCGAGGCCCTGCGGGTCGTCCTCGGTGAGCTGCCCGGCCTGCCGCACCTGCCCGAGCTGCCCGCCCGCGGCGCGGGTGCCGACCTGCTCGGCCGCAGTGCCGCCCTCCTCGTCGACCTCGCCGTCGACCTGACCCCCGCCGGCTGGCGCCTCGTGCCGCGCCCCGGCCGGGACCTGCGCCGCGCGCAGGAGTTCCTCGCCCGCGACCTCGACGCCCTCCACGACGTCGCCGGCGACCACCGCGGCCCGTTCAAGGTGCAGGCCGCGGGGCCGTGGACGCTGGCCGCCGGTCTCGAGCGGGAGCGCGGCGAGCGGGCCGTCGTCGACGCCGGGGCCCGGCGCGACCTCGGGCAGTCGCTGGCCGAGGGCATCGCCGCGCACGTCGCCGCCGTGACCGCGCGGGTGCCCGGCGCGGAGGTCGTCGTCCAGCTCGACGAGCCCTCGCTGCCGGCGGTCCTGCAGGGCGCGCTGCCGACGGCCAGCGGCTTCGGCCGGCTGCCCGCCGTCGCCGCGCCCGACGTCGAGGCGGAGCTCGCCGCCGTCGTGGCCGCGCTGCCCGGCCCCGTGGTCGTGCACTGCTGCGCGAACCGGGCGCCGCTGGACCTGCTGCGCGCCGCGGGCGCGGCCGGGCTGTCGTTCGACCTCGGGCTGGTCCAGGACCTCGACGCCGTCGGCGCCGCCGTCGAGGCCGGCACCCACCTGCTGCCCGGCGTCGTCCCCGGGACCGACGCGCCGCTACCCGCGCCGAAGGCCACCGCCTCGCGGCTGCGCGCCTGGTGGCGCGAGCTCGGTTTCCCGGCCGAGACGCTGCACGAGGCGGTCACCCTCACCCCGGCGTGCGGCCTGGCCGGCGCCAGCCCCGCCCACGCGCGGGCGGCGATGGCCCACGTCCGCGAGGCCGCGCGGTACCTGCTGCCCGAGTGACCGACACCCGATCGGGCGGACCGGCGTCGGAGTCACACCCGGCGGATACCGTGCCCGCGTGAGCACGGACGCCGAGCTGGACACCCCGCAGGTCGCCGCGGTCGCCGACCGGGAGGACCTCACCGAGGTCCCCGACGACGCGCGCACGCGTCACCGCGACCTGTCCGAGGAGCTCGACCGCTACGCCTTCGCGTACTACGTGCGCGACGAGCCGCTGGTCAGCGACGGGCAGTACGACGCGCTCATGGGGGAGCTCAAGGCCGTCGAGGCGGCGCACCCGGCGCTGGTGACGCCGGACTCGCCGAGCCAGAAGGTCAACGGCGGGTTCGCCGCCACCTTCGCGCCGGTGCAGCACCTCGAGCGCATGCAGAGCCTGGACAACGTCTTCGACAGCGACGAGCTGGCGGCCTGGGCCGCCCGGGTGGAGCGCGAGGTCGGCACCGGCGCCCGCTACCTGTGCGAGCTCAAGATCGACGGCCTGGCGGTCGCGCTGCTCTACGAGCGCGGGCGTCTGGTCCGCGCCGCCACGCGGGGCGACGGCGTCACCGGCGAGGACGTCACCGCCAACGTCCGCACCATGCAGGACGTCCCGCAGCAGCTGACCGGCGAGGACCTCCCCGCGCAGCTGGAGGTCCGGGGGGAGATCTACTTCCCGGTCGCCGCCTTCGCCGACCTCAACGCGAGCATGGTCGAGCAGGGCAAGGCCCCGTTCGCCAACCCGCGCAACGCCGCCGCCGGCTCGCTGCGGCAGAAGGACCCGCGGATCACCGCCTCCCGGCCGCTGCGGATGATCGTGCACGGGCTCGGCGTGCACGACGGCTGGCAGCCGGAGAACCAGTCCGAGGCCTACGCCCGGCTGCGGGAGCTCGGCCTGCCCACCAGCGACCGTTTCGAGGTGGTCGACGACCTCGAGGGCGTCCGGGCCTACATCGAGCGCTACCGCGAGCAGCGGCACTCGGTGGAGCACGAGATCGACGGCGTCGTCGTCAAGGTCGACCAGATCGCCCTGCAGCGGCGGATGGGGTCCACCTCGCGGGCGCCGCGGTGGGCGACCGCGTTCAAGTACCCGCCGGAGGAGGCCACCACCGAGCTCCTCGACATCCGGGTCAACGTCGGGCGCACCGGCCGCGTGACGCCGTTCGCCTACATGGAGCCGGTCAAGGTCGCGGGCTCCACCGTGCAGCTGGCCACGCTGCACAACGCCAGCGAGGTCAAGCGCAAGGGGGTGCTCATCGGCGACACCGTCGTCATCCGCAAGGCCGGCGACGTCATCCCCGAGGTCCTCGGGCCGGTGGTCGCCGCGCGCACCGGCGACGAGCGCGAGTTCGTCATGCCGACGCACTGCCCCGAGTGCGGCACCGAGCTGCGGCACGAGAAGGAGGGCGACGCCGACATCCGCTGCCCCAACGCGCGGTCCTGCCCCGCGCAGCTGCGGGAGCGGGTGTTCCACGTCGCCGGGCGCGGGGCCTTCGACATCGAGGTGCTCGGCTACGAGGCCGCGGTCGCGCTGCTGGCCGAGCACCTGCTCGAGGACGAGGGCGACGTCTTCGACCTGACCGAGGAGAAGCTCTGCCGCACGTCCTTCTTCACGAAGAAGGACGGCACCCTGTCGGCGAACGGGCAGCGGCTGCTGGCCAACCTGCAGGTGCGCAAGGACGTCCCGCTGTGGCGGGTGCTGGTCGCGCTGTCGATCCGGCACGTCGGCCCGACCGCCGCGCAGGCGCTGGCCCGGGACTTCCGCTCGCTGGACCGGATCGCCGAGGCGTCGGAGGAGGAGCTCGCCGCCGCCGACGGCGTGGGCCCCACCATCGCCCGCTCGGTGCGCGACTGGTTCGCCGTCGACTGGCACCGCGAGGTCGTGGAGAAGTGGCGCCGGGCCGGCGTGAAGCTGGCCGACGCCGGCGAGGACGCCCCGCCCGGGCCGCTGACCGGCGTCACCGTCGTCGTCACCGGCTCGCTGCGGGACTACAGCCGCGACCAGGCGATCGCCGCGATCCAGGAGCGCGGCGGCAAGGTGACCGGCTCGGTGTCGAAGAAGACCGGGTTCGTGGTGGTCGGTGCCGACCCCGGCAGCAAGTACGACAAGGCCGTGCAGGTCAAGGCGCCGATCCTCGACGACGACGGCCTGCGCGTGCTGCTCGAGCAGGGGCCCGAGGCCGCCCGCGCCGCCGCGACCATCGGCGACGGGAGCGAGCCGGCGGGGAGTGAGCCGGCGGGGGAGTGAGTCAGGCCGGCGGCAGGTGGGCGACGCTCGCCGCGATCCCGGTCAGGTGGGTCAGCCGCAGCAGCTCGGAGCGGCGGTAGGCGGGCCCGCCCGAGCGCCCCAGGACGACGGCGGTGCGCGGGTCGCCGAAGGGCGCGGCCATCATCTCGACGGCCAGGTCCCGCCAGCGCTCGGGCAGCCAGTCGTCCTCGCTGGGCAGCAGCCGGGGCGAGGCCAGCGGCAGCCACGGCAGCCGCATGCCCTCGAACGCCGGCGCCGCGTCGGAGGCGGCCAGCGCCTCGCAGCCGCCGTCGTCGCCGGCGTGCAGCACCGCGGCCCAGCCGCTGTGGAACACCCGCGGGAGCTCCGCGGCCAGCAGCTTGACCGCGGTGCCCTCGGCGGCCCGGGCCAGCCCCTCGAGCAGGTCGAGCTCGCGGTGGGTGTCCAGCGGCCCGGCGAACGGGCGCAGCGCCTCCACCTGCACGCCGGGCACCGACTGCACGGCGGTGATCAGGCTGTCGGGGAGCCGGCCGGGCGGGAGGTCGACCACGACGTCGTCGACGGCGACACCGTTGCCGCGCTCGAGCACGTCGAGCGAGACGATGTCGACGCCCGCCGTGCCCAGGGCGGTGGCCACGGCGCCGAGCAGACCGGGGCGGTCGGGCACGACCAGGCGCAGGAGATAGGACACGGGTGCCTCCGCAGGCGACGAGGTGAGCCGATCTCCGTCGATCGTGGTCGCAGCAGCTTCCCGCATGCGCGGCCCGCGGTCGAGCACCGCGCCCGGCCGGACCGGCCCCGCACCCGCCCCACGTACAGTGAACAGGTTGCGTCCCTGGCGCCGGCCGGCGCCGACGACAGGAGTCCTCCCCGAGCATGAGCCCCACCACGCCCGACCGCGGAGCGTCACCCGCCCTCGGCCGCCAGGACATCGCGCACCTCGCGCGACTGGCCCGGCTGGCCGTCACCGACGAGGAGCTCGACCGCTTCGCCGGCCAGCTGGGCGCGGTCCTCGACGCGGTGGCCCAGGTGCAGCGCGCCGACGTCGAGGACGTCGCCCCGATGACCCACGCCGTCCCGCTGACCAACGTGCTGCGCGACGACGTCGCCACCCCGTGCCTGCCGCGCGACGCCGTCCTGGCCGGCGCGCCCGCCGCCGAGGACGACCGCTTCCGCGTGCCGCGCATCCTGGGGGAGGAGGAGTGAGCGACCTCACCGCGCTGCCGGTCACCGCGCTGCAGAGCGCGCTCGCCGCCGGCGAGACCTCCGCCGTCGAGGTCACCCGCGCCCACCTGGACCGGATCGCCGCCGAGGACGGCGACCTCGGCGCCTACCTGCACGTCGACGCCGAGGCCGC
Source organism: Geodermatophilus sp. SYSU D00879 (assembly GCF_054050375.1). NCBI lineage: Bacteria > Bacillati > Actinomycetota > Actinomycetes > Geodermatophilales > Geodermatophilaceae > Geodermatophilus > Geodermatophilus sp. SYSU D00879. Next base: position 138,285 of record NZ_JBJGZF010000002.1, on the reverse strand, counting down.
GCTGCAGCGGGCCGGCGAGATCGACGCCTCGGGCACCGCCGGCACCGGCCTGGCCGGCATCCCGGTGGCGCTCAAGGACGTCTTCGTCACCGAGGGCGTGCCCACCACCAGCGGCTCGCGGATCCTCGAGGGCTGGCGCCCGCCGTACTCGGCCACCGTCGCCACCCGGCTGCACGAGGCCGGCACGGTGCTGCTCGGCAAGACCAACATGGACGAGTTCGCGATGGGCTCGTCCACCGAGAACTCCGCGTACCAGGTCACCCGCAACCCGTGGGACCGCGACCGCATCCCCGGCGGCTCGTCGGGCGGCTCCAGCGCCGCGGTCGCCGGCCGGCTCGCCCCGTTCGCGCTCGGCACCGACACCGGCGGCTCGATCCGCCAGCCCGCCGCGGTCACCGGCCTGGTCGGCCACAAGCCCACCTACGGCTCGGTGTCCCGCTACGGCCTGATCGCGTTCTCCTCCAGCCTGGACCAGGCCGGCCCGATGGCCCGTACGGTCATGGACGCCGCCCTGCTGCACGAGGCGATCGGCGGCCACGACCCGCGCGACTCCACGAGCATCGACGCCCCGGTGCCCACCGTCGTCGAGGCCGCCCGCCGCGGCGCCGGCGGCGACCTGTCCGGCCTGCGGGTCGGCGTCGTCCGGGAGCTGGGCGGCGAGGGCGCGCGCGAGGGCTACGACGCGGGCGTGCTCGAGCGGTTCGCCGAGGCGGTCGCGCTGCTGGAGGCCGCCGGCGCCGAGGTGCGCGAGGTGTCCTGCCCCTCGTTCGGGCTGGCGCTGCCGGCGTACTACCTGATCGCGCCGAGCGAGGCGTCGTCGAACCTGGCCCGGTTCGAGGGCATGCGGTTCGGCATCCGGGTCGGCGACGACGGCACCCGCGACATCGACGAGGTCATGGCGCTCACCCGCGAGCAGGGCTTCGGCGCCGAGGTCAAGCGCCGGATCATCCTCGGCACCTACGCGCTGTCGGCGGGCTACTACGACGCCTACTACGGCCAGGCGCAGAAGGTCCGCTCGCTGATCACCCGCGACTTCTCCGCCGCCTTCGACGGCGGCGTCGACGTGCTGGTCAGCCCGACCAGCCCGACGGTGGCCTGGCCGCTGGGCGCCCGCGTCGACGACCCGCTGGCCATGTACGCCGCCGACCTGTGCACGCTGCCCGCGAGCCTGGCCGGCGTCCCGGCCATCTCGGTGCCGTGCGGGCTGTCCGAGGGGCTGCCGGTCGGCCTGCAGGTGATGGCGCCGGCACTGTCCGACGACCGCTGCTACCGCGTCGCCGCCGCCGTCGAGGCCGCCCAGGGCGCGCCGCTCGCCGACCGGCTCCCGGAGCGTGCCGCGTGAACGGCGCGCTCAAGGCCGCCTGGGGGCTGACCGCGTTCGTCATCCTCGCCGGACTGGTGCTGTGGCTGACCACCGGCCGGGCCGTCTTCGCCGTCTTCATCGTCCTGGGCGTGCTGACCGGCCTCGGTGCCTGGGTCACCGGCCGCAGCACCACCCCGAAGGGAGGGCCCACCCCGTGACCGAGTCCCTCGTCGACTTCGACGACGTCCTCACCCGCTACGAGCCGGTGATCGGCCTGGAGACCCACGTCGAGCTGGGCACCGAGTCGAAGATGTTCTGCGGCTGCTCGACGACGTTCGGCGCCGAGCCCAACACCCAGACCTGCCCGGTCTGCCTCGGCCTGCCCGGCTCGCTGCCGGTGGCCAACGCCGCCGCCGTCGAGTCGACCATCCGGATCGGCCTGGCCCTCGGCTGCCGGATCGCGTCCTGGTCGCGCTTCGCCCGGAAGAACTACTTCTACCCGGACATCCCGAAGGGCTTCCAGACCAGCCAGTACGACGAGCCGCTGTGCACCGCCGGGCACCTCGACGTCGAGGTCGACGGCGAGACCTACCGCGTGGAGATCGAGCGGGTGCACCTCGAGGAGGACACCGGCAAGAACCTGCACGTCGGCGGCGCCACCGGCCGCATCCACGGCGCCGACCACTCCCTGGTCGACTTCAACCGGGCCGGCATCCCGCTGGTGGAGATCGTCACCCGGCCCGTCGCGGGCGCCGGCGCGAAGGCCCCCGAGGTCGCCCGCGCCTACGTCACCGAGCTGCGCGAGATCATCCAGACCCTCGGCGCCTCGGACGTGCGGATGGAGCAGGGCAGCCTGCGCTGCGACGTGAACACCTCACTGGCGCCGATCGGCAGCCTGGAGTGGGGCACCCGCACCGAGACCAAGAACGTCAACTCGCTGCGGTCGGTGGAGCGGGCGGTGCGCTACGAGATGCGCCGCCAGGCCGCCGTCCTCGACGCCGGCGGGCGGGTGCTGCAGGAGACCCGGCACTTCCACGAGGACACCGGCAGCACCTCGCCGGGCCGCAGCAAGGAGGAGGCGACCGACTACCGGTACTTCCCCGAGCCCGACCTCGTGCCGCTCGCGCCCGACGCCGAGTGGGTGGAGAAGCTGGCCGCCGGGCTGCCCGAGCTGCCCGCAGCCCGCCGCCGCCGGCTGCAGGAGGAGTGGGGCCTGTCGGCCACCGAGATGACCTGGCTGGTCAACGCCGGGGCGCTCGGGCTGGTCGAGCAGACCGTCGCCGCCGGCGCCACGCCGGCCGACGCCCGCAAGTGGTGGCTGGGCGAGCTCGCCCGCCGGGCCAACGACGCCGGCGTCGAGCTCGCCGACCTCGCCGTCACCCCGGCCCAGGTCGCCGAGCTCACGACGCTGGTCGCCGAGGGCACGGTCAACGACAAGCTGGCCCGGCAGGCGCTCGACGGCGTCCTGGCCGGCGAGGGCGACCCGCGCGCCGTCGTCGAGGCCCGCGGCCTGGCGGTGATGGGGGAGTCCGACGAGCTCGTCGCCGCCGTCGAGGCCGCGATCGCCGGCGCCCCCGACGTCGTGGAGAAGGTGCGCTCGGGCAAGGTCCAGGCGCTCGGCGCGCTGGTCGGGCAGGTCATGAAGGCCACCCGCGGCCAGGCCGACGCCCCGACCGTGCGGCGGATGCTCGAGGAGCGCGTCCTCGGCAGCTGATGCCGGGCACCCCCGCGGAGGTCCGCGGGGGTGCCGCCTCACACGGGGGAGGAGCCGGTCGACGACGGCGGCAGGATCCGCAGCACCTTGTCGTCGTCCTCGGCGGGGGCGCCGACGCCGTCCCGGTTGGACGTGGTCACCCACAGCCCGCCCTCGCCGTCGAGGACGACGGTGCGCAGCCGGCCGTAGCGCCCGCTGATGAGCTCGGTCGGGTCCTCGCTGATCCCGCCGTCGCCGTCGAGCTGGACGACGTGCACCCGCTGGCCGTCGAGCGCGCCGAGGAACACCGTGGTCCCCGCCGCGGTGCAGCCGCCCAGGCCGCCCTCGGCGTTGCCGACCTCGAACACCGGCGCGATCGTCCCGGGGCCGGCGGCCGGCCAGCCGTGGTCGCTGCCCTGCACCAGCTCGTTGAGCTCGTCGGGCCCGGCGGTGGACTCGTCGACGGCGTAGAGCGTGCCCGCCTCGTCGCCGGACGGGCAGACCGCCGTGACGTCGGAGAAACCGCGGCTGTGGACCGGGCCCGAGGCGGTCGCGGGCTGGCCGAACACGTCGACGTGCAGCACCTTGCCGCCGAGCGAGGCGGGGTCCTGCGCCAGCGCCGGGTTGCCGGTGTCGCCGGTGCCGACGAACAGGGTGCCGTCGGGGGCGAAGGCGAGCCCGCCGCCGTTGTGCACCTCGCCGCGGGGGATGCCGGTGAGCACCGGGTTCGGGGTGCCGCCGAGCGGGAAGCGGACGACGCGGTTGTCGGTGGCCGTCGAGACGTAGGCGTAGAACAGCCCGTCCTCGTCGAACGTGGGGGACAGCGCCAGGCCGAGCAGCCCGCCGTCGCCGCCGGTGTCGACGCCGGGCAGGACCATGAGCTCCTGCGCCGGCGAGCGGTCGGGGAAGACGTGCAGCAGCCGGCCGGTCTCGCGCTCGCCCACGACCGCGCTGCCGTCGGGCAGCACGACCAGCCCGGTGGGCACGACCAGGTCGGTGGCGACGACGTTCGGGTCGCCGGCGGTGGAGCCGGAGCCGGGGTCGGCCGGGTCGCCGGGCGAGGGCGCGGGGGAGGACTCGGTGGGCGGCCCGACCTCGGGCGGGGCCCCCTCGGGCAGTGGCCGGAACGGCCCGGCCGGCTCGTAGCCGTCCTCGCCGCAGCCGGCGAGCACGAGCGCCAGGGCGACCGCGCAGGCCGCCGCGGCGCCGCGCCGTCCCCCCTGCCGCCTCACCCGCTCCACAGTACGGGCGGAACGCCGCCGGCAGCCGCACGCCGGGCGCCGTCCGGCACGCGCGCAGCGCCCCGGAGCAGTGCCGGTCCCCGGTAGGTTGCCGACCTCACCCGGGCGAGCAGCGGAGGCCGGCATGCGGATCGCGGGAGACGGCGGCGGGCGGCCGCGGGTGGTCACGATCGGCGGCGGCTTCGCCGGGCTCACCGCCCTGCGCAGGCTGCAGCGGCTGCTCCCGCCGGACGCCGCCGACCTGGTCCTGGTCACGCCGACGGACTACCTGCTCTACAGCCCCCTGCTGCCCGAGGTGGCCACCGGCGTGGTCGAGGCGCGGCACATCGCGGTCTCGCTGCGGCGGCTGCTGCCCCGGGTGCGCCTGGTCCTGGGCCGGGTCGAGGACGTCGACCTGGCCGCGCGCTCGCTCACGCTGCGGCCCGCGCACGGGACCCCGACGGCGATGTCGTGGGACCGGCTCCTGCTCACGCCCGGCGCGGTGACCCGCCAGGTGCCCGTCCCCGGCGTCCCCGAGCACGGCCGGGCGCTCAAGACCCTGGTCGAGGCGGTGTTCCTCCGCGACCACCTGCTCGAGCAGCTCGACCTCGCCGACGCCCTGCCCGACACCCCGGCCGGCCGGGCCGAGCGCGCCGCGCGGCTCACCGTGGTCGCCGTCGGCGCGGGCTACACCGGCACCGAGGTGGTCGCCCAGACCCAGCGCTGGCTGCGCCGGATCGAGGGCCGGTGGGACCGCACCCGCGCCGCCGAGGTGCGGTGGGTCCTCGTCGACCTCGCGCCCGCGGTGCTGCCGGAGCTGGGCCCCGAGCTCGGCCGCCGCGCGCTGGACGTGCTCGCCCGCCGCGGCGTCGACGTCCGGCTCCGCACCTCGGTGGTCTCGGCCGACGAGGACGCCGTCGTCCTCACCGACGGCGACACGATCCCGACCCGCACGCTGGTGTGGGGCGCCGGGGTCGTCGCGCACCCGCTGGTCGGCCGGCTGGGGCTGCCGCTGCGGCGGGGCCGGCTCGCCGTCGACCCCGACCTCGCCGTCCCGGGCGTGGCCGGCGTGTGGGCCGCGGGCGACGCGGCCGCCGTCCCCGACCTCGCCGCCGGGGAGCAGGACGGCGAGCTGCCGGACACCCCGCCGACGGCGCAGCACGCCCAGCGGCAGGGCGCCGTCCTCGGCCGGAACGTCGCCGCCAGCCTCGGCGTCGGCCGGCCCCGCCGGTACCGGCACCGCGACCTCGGCCTGGTCGCCGACCTCGGCGGCTGGGACGCCGTGGCCCGGCCGCTGGGGGTGCCGCTGACCGGGCCGCTGGCCAAGGTCGTCACCCGCGGCTACCACCTCTACGCGATGCCGGCGATGGCCAACCGGGTGCGGGTCGCGGCCGACTGGCTGTTCCAGACGGTGCTGCCGCCGGAGTCCACCCAGCTGTCGGTGGTCCGGCCCGAGGACGCGCGGATCGCCACCGCCCAGGGCCTCGCGCCGCAGGCGGTTCCCGGCCCGGAGGTCGCCGCCGGCGCCTCCTAGGGTCGGGGGCCGTGGCTCCCGAGATCCGCGGCACCGACGTCGTCGGCCCCGACGAGACCCTGACCGTCCTGGTGCCCTCGCGGGCGATGGTCGCGGCGGTGGAGGCGCTGTCCCCGCGCGTGCGCGCCGTCCGCGCCGACCCGGACGGGCCGCCGCCGGAGGAGGCCGCGCGGGCCCAGGTGTGGGTGCCCCGCAGCGGCGGCGGCCCGGACGACGACCTGCTCGCCGCGGTCCCACGGCTGCGGCTGGTCCAGCTGCTCAGCGCCGGCGCCGAGCGGTTCGTCGGCCGGCTGCCCGAGGGCGTCGTGCTGTGCAACGCCCGCGGCGCGCACACGCCCTCGACGGCCGAGTGGGTGCTGGCCGCGACGCTGGCCGCCCAGCGCGGCCTGCCCGACCTGGTCCGCGCGCAGGACGCCGGCCGGTGGAGCCCGGGGACGTTCTCGTCGCTGGTCGGGGCGCGGGTGCTCGTCGTCGGCGCCGGGGACATCGGCCGCCGGATCGGCGCCATGATGTCCGGCTTCGACGTCGAGCTGACCTACGTCGCGCGCAGCGCCCGCGACGGCGTCCACGGCACCGACGAGCTGCCGCGGCTGCTGCCCGGCGCCGACGTCGTCGTCCTCGTCGTGCCGGTGACCCCGGAGACCACCGGCCTGGTCGACGCGGAGTTCCTCGCCGCGATGAAGGACGGCGCGCTGCTGGTCAACGCCGCGCGCGGGGTCGTCGTCGACACCGACGCGCTGGTCGCCGAGCTGACCGCGGGCCGGCTGCGCGCCGCGCTCGACGTCACCGAGCCGGAGCCGCTGCCCGAGGGGCACCCGCTGTGGTCGGCGCCGGGACTGCTGCTCACCCCGCACGTGGGCGGGGCGGTGCCGCAGACCGCCGCCCGCGCGGAGGCCGCCGTCCTCGCGCAGCTGCGCCGGGTGCTGGCCGGGGAGCCCCTGACCGACGTCGTCGGCGACTACTGACGCCGGACCCCGGAGACGTGGTCCGGCGGCGCGGGATCATGGGGACGTGGCAACCCTCGCGCGCATGCGGCTGAGCCGGGTCGCGCTGCTCCCCGTCGTCTTCCTCGCCGTCTGCGTGCTGCCCTTCGCCGCCGCCTCGCCGTGGGCCGCGCTGGTCCTGCTGCTGCCGCTGCTGGCGGCGGTCTGGGTGCTGCGGGTGGGCGTCGACGTGGACGAGGAGGCGATCACCACGCGCGGGCTGCTCGGGCAGCGCCGGGTGCCCTGGGACGACCTCGCCGGCATCCGGGTGGGCCGCAACGCCCGGCTGGTGCTGGTCACCGCCGGCGGCGGGGAGGTGCGGCTGCCGGTCCTGCGCGCCCGCGACCTGCCGCGGCTGGCGGGGTGGTCCGGCGGCCGCTTCGACGTCCCCGCGCCGCCGGCCGCCTAGCCCGCGAGCGCGCGCAGCCGCCCGGCGCTCTCGCTGCCCTCGGCCGCGGTGTAGACGACCAGCTGCAGCCCGGGGGAGTCGGCGGGCGTGAGCTGGTGGTGCTCGAGCAGCAGGCTGCCCACCTCGGGGTGCTCGAAGCGGCGCTCCGCGGAGCTGAACCGGTCGACGTCGCGGCTGGCCCACCCGGCGCGGAACTCCGGGCTGGCCGCCTCGAGCCGGGCGACGAGGTCGACGACCGCCGGGTCGGCCAGCCGCGGGCCCACCTCGGCGCGGAACTGGGTGAGGAACCGCCGGCTGTCCCCGGCCCAGTCCGCCAGCAGCGCCCGCACCGCCGGGTCGGTGAACACCAGCTCCAGCAGGTTGCGCCGGTCCGCGGGGGCGGCGGCCACCCCGGGGTAGAAGCGCTCGTAAGCGCGGTTCCACCCGGCGATCCACCAGTCGGCGGTGATCGCGTAGGCGGGGGAGGGGCCCAGCGCGTCCAGCAGGCGCTGCACGTGGCCGGGCATCCCGCGGCCGGGGTCGCCGGGGGCGGCGCCGCCGTGGCCGGTCAGCCGCAGCACGTAGCCGTGCTCGGCCGGCGTCATGCGCAGCGTGCGGGCGAGCGCGTCGACCACCTGGCGGGACGGGCGGATGTCGCGGCCCTGCTCCAGCCACGTGTACCAGGTGGAGCTCACCCCGGACAGCAGCGCGACCTCCTCGCGGCGCAGCCCCGGCGTGCGCCGGGGGCCGCCGGAGGGCAGGCCGGTGTCGCGCGGGTCGACCTGGGAGCGGCGCGAGCGCAGGAACTCGCCGAGCTCCCGGCGGGCGGTGGCGGACACGGCGGCTCCCGGGTGGTGGTGTCGGTACCAGTATCGACGGCGTCTGGGAGCGCCCCGGGAGCGCGCCTACGCTCGCGGCGTGACGACCGTGGACGACCCCCGCACCACCGCCGACGTCAAGCCGCGCAGCCGCGAGGTGACCGACGGCATCACCAGGGCCCCGGCCCGGGCGATGCTGCGCGCCGTCGGCATGGGCGACGACGACTGGGACAAGCCGCAGATCGGCGTGGCCTCGTCGTGGAACGAGATCACCCCGTGCAACCTCTCGCTGGACCGGCTGGCCAAGCGGGCCAAGGAGGGCGTGCACGCCGCCGGCGGGTTCCCGCTGGAGTTCGGCACCATCTCGGTCTCCGACGGCATCTCCATGGGCCACGAGGGCATGCGCGCCTCGCTGGTCAGCCGCGAGGTCATCGCCGACTCGGTGGAGACGGTGATGTTCGCCGAGCGGCTCGACGGCTCGGTGCTGCTCGCCGGCTGCGACAAGTCCCTGCCCGGCATGCTCATGGCCGCCGCCCGGCTGGACCTCGCCAGCGTCTTCCTCTACTCGGGCTCGACGCTGCCGGGGAAGCTCGGCGACCGCGACGACCTGACGATCATCGACGTCTTCGAGGCCGTCGGCGCCTGCGCCCGCGGGCTGATCACCCAGGACGAGCTGGCCGCCGTCGAGCGGGCCGCCTGCCCCGGCATGGGCTCCTGCGGCGGCATGTACACCGCCAACACCATGGCCAGCGTGGCCGAGGCGCTGGGCATGAGCCTGCCCGGCAGCGCCGCCCCGCCGGCGCCCGACAGCCGCCGCGACGCCTTCGCCGTCGCCTCCGGCGAGGCCGTGGTGAACCTGCTGCGCAAGGGCATCACCGCGCGGCAGATCATGACCAAGCAGGCGTTCGAGAACGCGATCACCGTGGTCATGGCGCTGGGCGGCTCCACCAACGCGGTCCTGCACCTCATGGCCATCGCGCACGAGGCGCAGGTCGAGCTCACCCTCGACGACTTCAACCGGATCGGCGACCGCACGCCGCACCTGGCCGACGTCAAGCCGTTCGGCCGGTACGTCATGACCGACGTCGACCGCATCGGCGGCGTCCCGGTCGTCCTGCGCGCGCTGCTCGACGCAGGCCTGCTGCACGGCGACACGCTCACCGTGACGGGGAGGACGATGGCCGAGAACCTCGCCGAGATCGCCCCGCCGGACCCCGACGGCGCGATCATCCACGCGATGTCCCAGCCGATCCACCGGACCGGCGGCCTCACGATCCTCCACGGCTCGCTGGCGCCGGAGGGCGCCGTGGTGAAGTCGGCCGGCTTCGACCGCGACGTCTTCGAGGGCACCGCGCGGGTCTTCGACGGCGAGCAGGGCGCCATGGACGCCGTCACCGAGGGCACGCTGCAGGCCGGCGACGTCGTCGTCATCCGCTACGAGGGGCCCAAGGGCGGCCCGGGCATGCGCGAGATGCTCGCCGTCACCGGCGCGATCAAGGGCGCGGGGCTGGGCAAGGACGTCCTGCTGCTCACCGACGGCCGGTTCTCCGGCGGCACCACCGGCCTGTGCATCGGCCACGTCGCGCCGGAGGCCACCGAGGGCGGCCCGATCGCGCTGGTCCGCGACGGCGACCCGGTCCGGCTGGACCTCACCACCCGCACGCTGGACCTGCAGGTCGACGACGACGAGCTGGCCCGCCGCCGCGCGGACTGGGCGCCGCTGCCCCCGCGCTACACCACCGGCGTCCTCGGCAAGTACGCCAAGCTGGTGGGCTCCGCGGCGAACGGCGCCATCTGCGGTTGAAGGACCCCGCTGCCCCCCACGCCTCGCGAGCTCGGCGTGGGCCCCTGCAGCGGGGCCGTTCCAGCACGTCACCAGGAGGGGTGAGACCGCCCCCCGGGGCCTGTCCCCGGGGGGCGCCGCTGCCGACACCCCCGGTGTGGACAGGCGGATCAGGTGGCTGCTGGCGTGCGCCGTGCCGGCCGCAGCGGCGTGCGCCCTGGCGGTCGCCGTGCCCGCGCTGGACCCGGTCTCCGACGCCGTCACCGGCGTGGCCGGGCTGCTCGCCGCGCTCGCGCTGTGGGCGCTGAGCCGGCCCGGTGACCCCTCCGCCCCGCCGTGGCGGGTGCTCGCCGTCGCGGCGCTGTTCCCCGTCCTCGGCCTGGTCCTGACCACCGCGACCCGGCCGGGGACCGTGCTGTCCGCGGTGGTGCTGCGCTGGCTGCCCACCGTCCCCGGCTACGTCCTCGTGGTCGTGGCCCTGCTCGGCATGGTCGAGCGGTCCAGCCTGCGGCGCACCTGCCGGCGGACGACGCTCGAGCTCGCCCTCTTCGGCGTCGCCGCGCTCGCCGTCATGCAGTTCCTGCTGGTCGGCCCGGGCAACAGCTGGACCGCGCTGTCCCTGGGCGCCCAGCTCGTCCTCGGCGCCGCGGTCGTGGCCGCGGCCGCCACCATGGCCGCCGGCCTCACCGTGCTCGGCGCGGTCGAGGCGCACCGCCGGCGCATGGCCGCGGTGCTGCTCGGCGGCCTCGTCCTGCTCTGCGCCGCGCGCGGCACCGCCACCTCCGCCACGCTGCTCGGCGCGCACGACGTCGTCCCGGCCACCCGCGTGGCCGTCGTCGTCGGCCTGGCGCTGCTGGTGCTCGCCCGCCTGCTCGACCCGGGCACCGGCCCGGACGTCCCCCGCCGCGCGGCCGACGGCCGCACCGACGCGCTGCGCTCGGTGCTGCCGCACCTGGCGCTGGTGGCCGTGGTCGCGCTCGTCGTCGTGCCGCTGGCGCTGGGCACCCGGCCGACCCTGCTCACCCTCGCCGGGGCGCTGACCTGCGTGGGCCTGGCCGCCGCGCACCGCTGGGTCACCGCCCGCGAGGACCACCAGCGCGGTGCCCGGCTGCGCCGCGACGAGGCCTACTTCCGCAACCTGCTGCACTCCGGCCGCGACGCCGTCCTCGTCCTCGACGCCCGGCTGCGCGTCGGCTGGGCCTCGCCGGCGATGGCCGCGCTGGTCGGCGCCACGCCGGAGCAGCTCCTCGGCCGCGACGTGCTCTCCGGCGCCGCGGGCCGGCCCGGGACCCTGGAGCCCGCGGACGCCGCCGCGCTGCGCCGGGTCCTCGACACCGGTACCGGGGCCGGCGCCGACGGGCTCGTGACGCTGCACGTCCGCGACGCGGGCGGCGCGCGGCGCTGCCTCGAGGCCAGCGTCTCCGACCTGCGCACCGACCCGGCGGTCGCCTCGGTGGTGCTGCACTGCCGCGACGTCACCGAGCGGGTGGCCCGCGAGCGGGCGCTCGAGGAGCTCGCGTTCACCGACGCGCTCACCGGCCTGCCCAACCGGGCCGGCTGGGACGCGGCCCTGCAGGCCGCGACCGCCCGCGCCGGGTCCGCGGTCCTGCTCGTCGAGGTCGCCGGCCTGGACGAGGTCCGCGAGCACGCCGGCCGCGACGCCGTCGCCGCCGTCCTCGTCGAGCTGGGCCGGCGGCTGCGCGCCGCCGTGCGCGGCGACGAGGTCGTCGCCCGGCTGGTCGGCGGCACCTTCGCGGTCCTGGCCGAGGGCGACGGCGACACCGCCGCGCTGCTCGCCGACCGCTGCCTGGCCGTGCTCGAGCAGCCGGTGACCACCGCCGCCGGCGTCTTCGACCTCACCGCCGCCGTCGGCGTGGTCGTCGTCGAGCCGGGGACCGGCGCCGCCGAGGTCGGCGCCCGCGCCGAGCTCGCGGTCGCGGCCGCCCGGGCCTCCCGCTCGGCGCGCGCCACCTGCTGGACGCCGGCGCTCGGCGCGGCCGCCGCCCGCCGCGACCGGCTGCGCGCCGACCTGCCCGGGGCCGCCGGCCGCGGGGAGCTGTGGCTGGCGTTCCAGCCCGTGGTGTCGATGGCCGACAAGCGGGTCTCCGGCGTCGAGGCGCTGCTGCGCTGGCGGCACCCGGAGCTCGGGGAGGTCTCCCCGCGGGAGTTCGTCCCGATCGCCGAGCGGGCCGGGGTCGTCGGCGAGCTGCAGCGCTGGGCCCTGCGGGAGATCACCGCGGCCGCCGCCGTGCTGCCGGCCGGCGACGGCGGGCCCCTGCGGATCGGCATGAACGTCTCCGCCGCGCACGTGGCCGAGCGCACCCTCGTCGACGACGTCGCCGGCGCGCTGTCCGCCTCCGGCCTGGCGCCCGAGCGGCTGGTCCTGGAGATCACCGAGTCGACCGTGCTGGCCGAGGGCGACTCCGTGGCCGTCGACGTCGAGGCGCTGCGGCTCATGGGCGTGCACGTGGCCCTGGACGACTTCGGCACCGGCTCGTCGTCGCTGGGCCTGCTCACCCGCCTCCCGGTCGACGTGCTCAAGCTCGACCGGTCCTTCGTCTCCCGCGTCGACCGCGACCGGCAGAGCCGCGCGCTGTGCGAGGCGGTCGTGACCGTCGGCCGGTCCCTGGGGCTGCAGGTCGTCGCCGAGGGCGTCGAGACGCCGGCCCAGCTCGGCGTGCTGCGCGGCCTGGGCGTCGACCAGGCGCAGGGCTTCCTGCTGTCCCGCCCGCTGCCGCTGGCCGACCTCGTGGGGCTGCTGCGCGACGGCGCCGGCCTGCTGTGGCCGGGGCTGGTCGGGTCCTCGGCCGACCCGGTCCCGGCGCCGGTCGAGCCCTCCACCGTCCGGGCCGGCCGCCGTGGCTGACCGCGCCGCCCCGGCGGTCCAGGTCCTGCTGGCGGTCCTCGGCGTCGTCGCCGTGGTCGGCCTGCTCACCGGTGCGCCCGCCTGGCTGGTGCCCGCCCTGCTCGGGACGGCGTCCGCCGCCTCGGCCGCGGTGCTCGCCCGCGACGCCGCCCGGCTGCCCGGCCGCGCCGGCCGGCCCTGGCGGGCGCTGTCCGCCGCCGGCGCGCTGCTCGCCCTCGGCCAGGCACTCGCCCTCGGCCAGGCGCTGGCCCTCGCCGCACCCGGTCGCGACCTCGCCACCGGCGGCGTCGAGGACCTCCCGACGCTGCTCGGCGGCCCGGTCGCCGTCTCGGCGGCCGTCCTGCTGCTGCCGCCGCGGTCGCACCGGCGGCTGGGCACGCGGGTGCTGCTCGACGGCGTGGTCGTCACCGTCGCCGTGGCCCTGCTCGGCTGCGTGCTGCTCGGCGACCTCGTCGCCCGGACCACCGGGCCGGGCGGCGGCCTGGTCGCGGCCGGTTACCCGCTGGTCGGGGCACTCCTGTGCGGCATCGGCCTGGTCACCCTCACCGCCGTCCCCGAGGGCCGCCGCCGCGCCGCCGGCTGGCTGCTCGCCGCGTTCGTCGCCATGTCGCTGGTCGCGGTCGGCGGCGCGCTCGGCCGCACGTCGGCGGGCACCGCCCCGGGCTGGGGCGTGGTCGTCGTGCTCGGCTGGCTGGCCATGCTCGCCGCCGGCCTGCGCGCCGCCCGGGCCGACGCCGGCGCGCACGCCGCCGCCGACGCCGGCCGCCGCACGCTGCCCCTGCGCGGGGGCGTGCTCGCCCACGGCGCGGCCACCGCCGCGCTGCTCGCGGTCGCCGGCGGCACCGTCGCCGGACGCCCGCTGCCCGCGGCCGAGGCCGCCGCCACCGTCGTCCTCGTGCTGCTCACCTCGGCGCGGACGCTGTACTGGGCCCTGGACGCCGCGGCCCTGACCCGCCGCCTGGAGCGGACCGAGGGCTGGTTCCGGGCGCTGGTGCACAGCGGCGACGCCGTCACGCTGGTCCTCGACGGGGACGGCCGGGTCACCTCCGCCACCGGCCCGGTCGCCGAGCGGCTCGGCGTCGCGGAGGAGGGCCTGATCGGCCGGGTGCTGGTCGACCTGCTGCACCCGGGGGACCGGGACCTGCTCGACCGCGTCTCCGCCGCCCTGCGGGACGGCACGCCCGACGGCCTGCCGGCCACCGGCCGGCTGCGCGCCGCCGACGGCACCTGGCGCGACGTCGAGGTGTCCGGCGCCGCCCCCGCCGCGGGCCGCCGGTCCGGCGACGGGCTGGTGCTGCACCTGCGCGACGTCACCGAGCGCCGCGCCGGGCAGCGCGAGCTCGAGCGGCTGGCCTACACCGACTCGCTCACCGGGCTGCCCAACCGCGCCCGTTTCATGGCCGCCCTCGACGGCGCCCTGACCCAGGCGTCCCGTGGCCGGCGCTCCTGCGTGCTGCTGCTCGACCTCGACGGCTTCAAGGCGGTCAACGACGTCGCCGGGCACGACGCGGGGGACCGGCTGCTGTGCGAGGTGGCCGACTCCCTGCGCGCCGCGGCCCGCGCCGGGGACCTGGTCGCCCGGCTCGGCGGCGACGAGTTCGCCCTCGTCGTCGACGCCGGCCCCGACGAGGCGCTGGCCCTGGCCGAGCGGCTGGTCGCGCGGCTGGACCGCACCCAGCGCTACTCCGCCCCGGGCGACCCGGAGGGCGCCGGCCCGGTGCTGCGCACCTCGGCGAGCGTCGGCGTCACCGAGGTGGTCGCCGGCGCCGACGCCTCGGCGACCGTCCGCGAGGCCGACCTCGCGCTGCGCACGGTCAAGGCGCAGGGCAAGAACGGCGTCCGGGCCTCGGGGGAGGCGCTGGTGGAGGAGTCCGCCCGGCGCAGCCGGCTGGCCCGCGACCTGCCCGCCGCGATCGAGCGGGGCGAGCTGCGGGTGGTCTACCAGCCGGTGGCCGGTGTGGAGGAGCGCCGCGTCCTGGGCGTCGAGGCCCTGGTGCGCTGGGACCACCCGGTGCTCGGCCCCGTGCCGCCGGAGGAGTTCGTCGGCCTGGCCGAGGACGACGGGCTGATCGTGCCGCTGCAGCGGTGGGTGCTGCAGACGGCGACCGCCGAGCACGCCCGCCTCGTCGCGCAGGGCCGCGACCTCAAGCTCGGCGTCAACATCTCCGTGCGCCACCTGCAGGCCCGCTGCCTGGTCGAGGACGTCACCCGCGCCCTGCAGCGCTCCGGCCTGCCCGCCCACCTGCTGATGGTCGAGGTCACCGAGAGCGTCCTCATGGACGACGACGAGCGGCTGCTCGCCGAGCTCGCGGAGCTGTCCGCGCTGGGCTGCATCGTCTCCCTCGACGACTTCGGCAAGGGCTACTCGTCGCTGGCCTACCTCGCCCGGCTGCCCGTGCAGGTGCTGAAGATGGACCGCGGCTTCGTGTCCGGCATCGACACCGACCCGCGCGGCGCGGCGCTGGTCGGCAGCGTCGTCGACCTCGGCCGCACGCTCGGCATGGACGTCGTCGCCGAGGGCGTGGAGACCCGCGAGCAGATGGCCGTCCTCACCGCGCTGGGCTGCCGGTTCCTGCAGGGCTGGCTGATCGGCCGGCCCGTCCCCGGCGCCGCCCTGCCGGCGCTCGTCGACGCCTTCGACCCCGCCCTGCTGAACGGCCCGGTACCCGTCGCCGTCCCATGAGACGGACGACACGAGTCCACTGTGTGGGACAGCCTGGTTGACGTCGCGGCGGTCGAGGCGCACAGTGTCCGCGTGACCTCCGCCCGCCTGCTCCTCGTAGTCGCCTAGCGCGCCGGTCGCCCGACCGACGCGCTACGCCCCTCTGTGCCCACGGCACGAGGGGTTTTTTGTTGGCACGAGGCCCGGGGCGGGGCCGGCCCGGCGGACAGCCGGGACCCTCCCCGCACCCGGGCGACACCGAGCAGACACCCGGAACCGCACGCCCGTCCCGCCCGTCCGGCACAGGAGACGCCCGCATGACCAGCACCCCGAGCGAGTCCGCCACCCGAGAGGCCGCCTCGGCCCTCACCGGTGTCGAGACGACGGCCCGCTCGATCGCCGAGTCCGCCGCCGAGCCCGCGACCGGCATCACCGGCGCGCAGAGCCTGGTCCGCTCGCTCGAGGCCGTGGGCGTCGAGGTGGTCTTCGGCATCCCGGGCGGCGCGATCCTGCCCGCCTACGACCCGCTGTTCGACTCGCGCGTGCGGCACGTCCTCGTCCGGCACGAGCAGGGCGCCGGGCACGCGGCCACCGGGTACGCGCAGGCCACCGGCCGGGTCGGCGTCTGCATGGCCACCTCCGGCCCGGGCGCGACCAACCTGGTCACCCCGCTGGCCGACGCCTACATGGACTCGGTGCCGATCGTCGCGATCACCGGCCAGGTGCCCAGCGGCGCGATCGGGACCGACGCCTTCCAGGAGGCCGACATCCGCGGCATCACGATGCCGATCACCAAGCACAACTTCCTGGTCACCGACCCGGCGGAGATCCCGCAGCGGATCGCCGAGGCGTTCCACCTGGCCGCCACCGGCCGTCCTGGCCCGGTCCTGGTCGACATCCCCAAGGACGTGCTGCAGGCGACCACCGACTTCTCCTGGCCGCCGCGGCTGGACCTGCCCGGCTACAAGCCGACCACCCGCCCGCACGGCAAGCAGGTCCGCGAGGCCGCCGCGCTCATCGCCGGCGCCCGCCGGCCGGTCCTCTACGTCGGCGGCGGGGTGCTCAAGGCCCGCGCCACCGAGGAGCTGGCCGAGCTCGCCGAGCTCACCGGAGCGCCGGTCGTCACCACCCTCATGGCCCGCGGCGCGTTCCCCGACAGCTCGCCGCAGCACCTGGGCATGCCCGGCATGCACGGCACCGTCGCCGCGGTCACCGCGCTGCAGAAGGCCGACGTCCTCGTCGCCCTCGGCGCCCGCTTCGACGACCGGGTGACCGGTCAGCTGTCCTCCTTCGCGCCCGGCGCGCTCGTGGTCCACGCCGACATCGACCCCGCCGAGATCGGCAAGAACCGCCGGGCCGACGTGCCGATCGTGGGCGACGCGAAGGAGACGATCGCGGAGCTCGTGACCGCGCTGCGCTCCGAGCACGCCGCCGGCCGCACGCCCGACCTGGCCGCCTGGTGGGCGCAGCTCGACGACTGGCGGGCGCGCTACCCGCTGGGCTACGACTGGCCCGAGGACGGCTCGCTGTCGCCGCAGTACGTCATCGAGCGGCTCGGCGCGATCGCCGGCCCCGACGCGATCTACGCCTCCGGCGTCGGTCAGCACCAGATGTGGGCCGCGCAGTTCATCCGGTACGAGAAGCCGGGCACGTGGCTCAACAGCGGCGGCGCCGGGACGATGGGCTACGCCGTCCCCGCGGCCATGGGCGCCAAGTACGGCCGCCCCGAGACCACCGTCTGGGCGATCGACGGCGACGGCTGCTTCCAGATGACCAACCAGGAGCTGGCCACCTGCGCCATCGAGGGCATCCCGGTCAAGATCGCCGTCATCAACAACGGCAACCTCGGCATGGTCCGGCAGTGGCAGACCCTGTTCTACGAGGGCCGCTACTCCAACACCAAGCTGCACCCGGTGGACGACGAGGGCCGGCCCAAGCCGGTGCGCATCCCCGACTTCGTGATGCTGGCCGAGGCGCTGGGCTGCGTCGGGCTGCGCTGCGAGTCCAAGGACGACGTCGACGCCGTCATCGAGAAGGCCATGGCGATCACCGACGCCCCGGTGGTCATCGACTTCGTCGTCGGCCACGACGCGCAGGTGTGGCCGATGGTCGCCGCGGGCGCCAGCAACGACGACATCCTCGCCGCGCGCGGCCTGCGCCCGGTCTTCGGCGACAGCCAGGTCTGATGGAGGACCCCGTTCCTGCCCGCCACTCGCACGCTCGCGGCGGGCCCCTGGAACGGGGCCGAACGACGAATCGGAAGCAGGTTCCCCTCAGATGACCCGCCACACCCTGTCGGTCCTGGTCGAGAACAAGGCCGGTGTGCTGGCCCGCGTCTCGGCGCTGTTCAGCCGGCGCGCGTTCAACATCGAGTCGCTGGCCGTCGGGCCGACCGAGAACCCCGACCTGTCGCGGATGACGATCGTCGTCGACGCCGAGTCCGCGCCGCTGGAGCAGGTGACCAAGCAGCTCAACAAGCTCGTCGAGGTCATCAAGATCGTGGAGCTCGACGGCGGCGCCGCGGTCCAGCGCGAGCTGCTGCTGGTCAAGGTGCGCGCGCCGATGGCCGAGCGCACCACGGTGCTGCAGACCGCCGAGCTGTTCCGCGCCCGGGTCGTCGACGTCAACACCGACACGGTGACCCTCGAGGCCACCGGCACCCCGGACAAGCTGCAGGCCCTGCTCGCCGTCCTCGCTCCGCTCGGGATCAAGGAGATGGCGCAGTCGGGCACCGTGGCCCTCGGCCGGGGTCCGCGCTCGATGAGCGGCGCCGGTACCTTGCGCCCGGTCGACCGCAGCGCCTAGCCCCCGCACCCCCCGCACGAGAACAACCGAAGGAGCACGTACCGCATGGCCGAGATCTTCTACGACGACGACGCCGACCTGTCGATCATCCAGGGGCGCACCGTCGCCGTCATCGGCTACGGCAGCCAGGGCCACGCGCACGCCCTGTCGCTGCGGGACTCCGGGGTGGACGTCCGCGTCGGCCTGCCCGAGGGCTCCAGGAGCCGGGCCAAGGCCGAGGCCGAGGGCCTGCGGGTCGTCACGCCGGCCGAGGCCGCCGCCGAGGCCGACCTGATCATGATCCTGGCGCCCGACCACGTGCAGCGGACGCTGTACAGCGAGTCGATCGAGCCCAACCTGCAGGACGGCGACGCGCTGTTCTTCGGTCACGGCTTCAACATCCGGTTCGGCTACATCAAGCCCCCGGCCGGCGTCGACGTGGCGATGGTCGCCCCCAAGGGCCCCGGTCACCTCGTCCGCCGCGAGTTCGAGAACGGCAAGGGCGTGCCGTGCCTGGTCGCCGTCGAGCAGGACGCGAGCGGGCAGGCCCTGGAGCTCGCGCTGTCCTACGCCAAGGCCATCGGCGGCGCCCGCGCCGGCGTCATCAGGACGACGTTCGCCGAGGAGACCGAGACCGACCTGTTCGGCGAGCAGGCCGTCCTCTGCGGCGGCGCCAGCGCGCTGATCACCGCCGGGTTCGAGACCCTCACCGAGGCCGGCTACCAGCCCGAGGTCGCCTACTTCGAGTGCCTGCACGAGCTGAAGCTGATCGTCGACCTCATGTACGAGGGCGGCATCGCCAAGCAGCGCTGGTCGGTGTCCGACACCGCCGAGTACGGCGACTACACCTCCGGCCCGAAGGTCATCGACGCCCGCGTCAAGGAGTCGATGAAGGAGGTCCTCGCCGCGATCAAGGACGGCTCGTGGGCCGCGGCCTTCATCGCCGACCAGGACGCCGGGGCTCCGGACTTCAAGCGCCGCCGCGCCGAGGCCGAGGCGCACCCGATCGAGGAGACCGGCCGCAAGCTGCGCGGCCTGATGAGCTGGGTGTCGGCCTCCGACGACTACACCGGCACCGCCGCCCGCTCGTAGCGTCCGGCAACGCGAACGGCCCCCGCTGCCTGCTGGCAGCGGGGGCCGTTCGCGTGTGCGGGGGAGGTCAGTAGGCCAGGCCCCGCGAGGCGAAGTACTGCTTGGACTGCGGCTGCTGCAGGAAGAAGACGATCAGGCCCGGCAGCACGAAGCCGAGCAGCGCCGAGAACTCGAACCCGCCGCCGACGGCCAGCGAGATGATCAGCGTCAGCAGCTGGATGCCGATCGAGGCGTAGCTGCCGAGGAGCAGCAGTCGCGGCGACTTGCCGGTGAGCACCTGGATGCCGCCGACCAGCACGACGACGGCCGTGGCGACCGCCAGCAGGGTGACGATCCCGAGCAGCGGGCTGAGCGCGAACAGCAGGCCGATCCCCAGGATGGCGAGCAGGCCGAACAGCGAGCCCAGGCCGCCGATGACGACGCCGATCACCGCGGCCGCGGTGACCTGCCCGGGACGCTGGCCGGCCGGGGCGCCGCCGTAGGGGGAGGGGCCGCCGAAGCCGCCGCCGTAGGGGGCCGGGTTGCCCTGCGGCTGCTGCCCGTAGGGCTGGGCGCCGTAGGGCTGCTGGCCGTAGGGCTGCGCGCCGGGCGCGCCGTACCCGGGCTGACCCCCCGGCGGCGTGTTCTTGTCGAAGCTGGGGCTGGTCATGCTCGGGTTCCTCCTGGAGGTGGCTCCGCCCTGTCGGCGGTCGGCGGCGGAGTGTAGGGGCTCGCTGGCGTCCGTGGGGGTCCGCCGACGCGGCGTCCCCCACGGACGGACTCAGCGACCGCGGCGTGCGCGGTGTGCCGCGAAGAAGGCCGCGGCGGGCTTCAGGGACAGCAGCACGACGATCGCCAGCGCGGCCAGGAAGAACAGCAGGCTGGTGATGATCGCCCCCGCGCCGACGTTCCCGGCGTCGGCCAGCCCGCCGAAGAAGTTGATGGCAGTGAAAGCGAGGGCGATCGAGCCGCCGACCAGCAGCATCACGCGGCTGCGCCCGGTGAGGGCCCACACCGAGCCCCAGATCATGACGACGGTCCAGATCAACGCCACCAGGCCGAAGATGAGGACGACGCCACCAACGGCGCCCGAGAAGGTCCCGAAGCCAGGGATCTCGTCGTCGATCTCGTCGCCGGCGCCGCTGAACACGGCGCCGGCGAAGATGAGGAACAGGCTGATCAGGACGCCGATGGCCCCGAAGATGAAACCGAAGACGGCGGCAGTCACGACGCCGCCGGGCTTGGCCGGGACCGCGCCCTGGCCGTACTGCCCGTACTGCTGGCCGTAGGGCGCCGGCTGCCCGTACTGGCCGTACTGCTGCCCGTAGGGCTGGCCCTGGCCGTAGTCCTGCTGGCCGTAGCCCTGCTGCCCGTAGCCCTGCTGCCCGTAGCCCTGCTGCCCGTAGCCCTGCTGCCCGTAGCCCTGCTGGCCGTACGGCTGGGTCTGGCCGTAGCCCTGCTGCCCGTAGCCCGCCTGGCCGTACTGCTGGCCGTAGCCCTGCTCGCCCTGCCCCTGGCCCTGGCCCTGCTGCCCGTACTGCTGGCCGTACGACGGGTCCTGGGGCTGACCCTGGCCGGAGGCCGAGGCCCCGCCGCTGTCCTTGCTGAAGTCGGTCATGGTCTCCTCCGGAGGCGCCGGCTCGTCCCGGCGCGTCGCGCCCCAGCGTGCGGGGGGCCACCCGGCAGGGCAAGCGGCCCTCCCTCCGGGGCGGGGGTGTCGTGGCGGCTGGTGCGTACCGTCACCGCCCGGTGATCACGGGGACCCCGACGCGGGACCCCGCCCGGCCACCCGTCTCCCTAGGCTGTGGACCCGTGACCGCGAGCGCGCCCGTCGTCCTGATCACCGAGGAGCTGGCCCCGAGCGTGCTGGAAGTGCTCGGCGACGCCGTCGAGATCCGTCACGTCGACGGCGCCGACCGGTCCGCCCTGCTCCCGGCGCTGGCCGACGCGGCCGCGGTGATGATCCGCAGCGCCACGCGGATCGACGCCGAGGCCCTGGCCGCCGCGCCGAACCTCAAGGTGGTCGCCCGCGCCGGCATCGGCCTGGACAACGTCGACGTCGCCGCCGCCACCGAGCGCGGCGTCCTGGTGGTCAACGCCCCGACGGCGAACATCGTCAGCGCCGCCGAGCACGCCGTCGCGCTGCTGCTGGCCGCCGCCCGGCAGATCCCGGCGGCCGACGCGTCGCTGCGCGAGGGCCGGTGGGCGCGGTCGCGGTTCATGGGCGTCGAGGTCACCGACAAGGTGGTCGGCGTCGTCGGGCTGGGCCGGATCGGCCAGCTGGTCGCCCAGCGGCTGGCCGCCTTCGGCACCACGCTCATCGCCTACGACCCCTACATCCAGCCCGGCAGGGCCGCGCAGCTCGGCGTGCGGATGGTGTCGCTGGAGGAGCTGCTCCGCGACGCCGACTTCATCACCGTCCACCTGCCCAGGACGCCGGAGACCCTCGGTCTGATCGGCGCCGAGCAGCTGGCCACCACCAAGCGCGGGGTGATCGTCGTCAACGCCGCCCGCGGCGGGCTGGTCGACGAGGCCGCGCTCGCCGACGCGCTGCGCTCGGGCCAGGTCGGCGCTGCCGGCATCGACGTCTTCGCGACCGAGCCCACCACCGACAGCCCGCTGTTCGCGCTGCCCAACACCGTCGTCACCCCGCACCTGGGCGCCTCGACCACGGAGGCGCAGGACAAGGCCGGCACCGCCGTCGCGCACTCGGTGCGGCTGGCGCTGCAGGGGGAGTTCGTGCCCGACGCGGTCAACGTCCAGGCCGGCGGCGTCGTCGCCGAGGACGTGCGGCCCGGCCTGCCGCTGGCCGAGCGGCTGGGCACGGTCTTCACCGCCGTCGCCGGCGGGCTGGCCCAGTCGGTCACCGTCGAGGTCCGCGGCAAGCTCGCCGAGTTCGACGACTCGGTGCTGCAGCTGGCCGTGCTCAGGGGCGTCTTCGCCGACGTCGTCGAGGAGCAGGTCACCTACGTCAACGCGCCGCTGCTGGCCCAGCAGCGCGGTCTCGACGTGACCCTCACCAGCGACCTCGACAGCCCCGACTACCGCAACCTCGTCCGGGTGCGGGGCGCGATGGCCGACGGCCGCGAGGTGTGCGTCTCCGGCACGCTGTTCGGCAAGAACCAGGTGCCCAAGCTGGTCGAGGTCGACGGCTTCGACATGGACCTCGACCTGTCCGGCCACCTCCTGTTCTTCGTCTACACCGACCGGCCCGGCGTCGTCGGCACCGTCGGCGCGGCGCTGGGGGAGGCGGGGATCAACATCGCCGGGGCGCAGGTCAGCCGCACGACCCGCGGTGGTGAGGCGCTCATGGCGGTCGTCGTCGACAGCCCGGTGGCCGCCGATCTGCTCGCCGACATCGCCGGCCGGATCGGGGCGCGCGAGGCCCGCTCCGCGGACCTCGACCCGCGCTGACCTAGGGTCGTCGCCATGCGCCTGGCTGTGATCGCAGGGGACGGCATCGGTCCCGAGGTGGTGGCCGAGGGCCTCAAGGTCCTGGGCGCCGTCGCCCCCGACCTGGAGACGACCCCCTACGACCTCGGCGCCGCCCGCTGGCAGCGGACCGGCGAGCTGCTGCCGGACTCCGTGCTCGAGGAGCTGCGCGGGCACGACGCGATCCTGCTCGGCGCAATCGGCGACCCGGGCGTGCCGCCGGGCATCCTCGAGCGCGGGCTGCTGTTGCGGCTGCGCTTCGAGCTCGACCACCACGTCAACCTGCGCCCGGCCAAGCTCTACGACGGCGTCCGCAGCCCGCTGGCCGACCCCGGCACCATCGACATGCTCTGCGTGCGCGAGGGCACCGAGGGCCCCTACGTCGGCAACGGCGGCGTGCTGCGCCGCGACACCCCGCACGAGGTGGCCACCGAGGTCAGCCTCAACACCGCCTTCGGCGTCGAGCGGGTCGTCCGCTACGCCTTCGAGCGGGCGACCGCGCGGCCGCGCCGGCACCTCACGCTGATCCACAAGACCAACGTGCTCACCCACGCCGGGTCGCTGTGGTCGCGGACGGTGGAGGAGGTGTCGGCGGAGTTCCCCGAGGTCACCGTCGCCTACCAGCACGTGGACGCGGCGTCGATGTTCTTCATCACCGACCCCGGCCGCTACGACGTCATCGTCACCGACAACCTCTTCGGCGACATCGTCACCGACGTCGCCGCCGCGGTCACCGGGGGCATCGGCCTGGCCGCCAGCGGCAACCTCGACGCCTCGGGCGCCAACCCGAGCATGTTCGAGCCCGTGCACGGCTCGGCGCCGGACATCGCGGGCAAGGGCATCGCCGACCCGACGGCGACCGTGCTGTCGGTGGGCCTGCTGCTCGAGCACCTCGGCTCCGCCGACCTCGCCCGCAAGGTGAACGCCGCCGTGGCCTTCGACCTGTCGACCCGCGATCCGCAGGCGCAGGTCCGCACCGCCGAGGTCGGCGACCGCCTGGCCGCCCTCGCCGGCGGCTGACGAAGGCCCCCCTGCCCCCCCGCCCCTCGCAGGCTCGCGGCGGGACCCTGCAAGGGGGGCCGTTCCATCACGTCACCAGCGCTAGACTCAGTGGCGATGCACCTGTCCGGCACGATCATCATCGCCTAGCGCGCGGTCAGCACCCCCGACCGCGCGCAGACCCTCCGTCCCCGGGGGGTCTTCTTCGTGTCAGGGGCCTGATCGCCGTCGAACCCCCGGGAGCACCCGTGGCCACCGACAGCCCGACCGCCGTCAGCACCGACTTCCACGTCTTCGACACCACGCTGCGCGACGGCGCCCAGCGCGAGGGGATCAGCTTCTCCGTCGCCGACAAGCTCGCCGTCGCCCGGCTGCTGGACGAGATCGGCGTCGGCTACAT
This sequence comes from Geodermatophilus sp. SYSU D00879, assembly GCF_054050375.1. Taxonomy (NCBI): domain Bacteria; kingdom Bacillati; phylum Actinomycetota; class Actinomycetes; order Geodermatophilales; family Geodermatophilaceae; genus Geodermatophilus; species Geodermatophilus sp. SYSU D00879. The sequence goes on along the minus strand of NZ_JBJGZF010000002.1, from coordinate 114,349 downwards.
CGAGGGCGGCTGGCCGGGGGCGCTGCCCAAGGACACCGAGTTCTTCGCCCGCGCCCGCAGCGAGCTCAAGCTGCGGCACGCGGTGCTGGTCGCGTTCGGCGCCACCCGCAAGGCCGGCGTCCGCGTCCAGGACGACCCGCAGGTGCGCGCGCTGCTCGACGCCGGGACGCCGGTGGTCTGCCTGGTCGCCAAGTCCGACGTCCGGCACGTGCGCGACGCGCTGCGGACCACGCTCGAGGAGAACCTCGCGATGGTCGCCGACACCGTCGCGTACCTGGTCTCCCACGGCCGGCGGGTGTTCCTCGACTGCGAGCACTTCTTCGACGGCCACGCCGCCGACCCCGACTACGGCGTCGCCGTGCTGCGGGCCGCGTTCGGCGCGGGCGCGGAGGTCGGCGTCCTGTGCGACACCAACGGCGGGATGCTGCCGATGGGCGTGGCCCGGGTGGTGGCCGACGTCCGGTCGCGGGTGGAGGGCCGGCTGGGCATCCACTGCCAGGACGACACCGGCTGCGCCGTCGCCAACTCGCTGGCCGCCGTCGAGGCGGGCGTGACCCACGTGCAGGGCACCGCCAACGGCTACGGCGAGCGGGCCGGCAACGCCGACACCTTCGCGCTGGTGGCCAACCTGGTCACCAAGATGGGCCTGCCGGTCGTGCCCGCGGAGTGCCTGGCCGAGCTGCAGCGGGTCAGCCACGCGATCGCCGAGCTGGCCAACATCGCCCCCGACGACCACCAGCCCTTCGTCGGCGCCTCGGCGTTCGCGCACAAGGCCGGCCTGCACGCCAGCGCGATCAAGGTCAGTCCCGAGCTGTACAACCACCTCGACCCGGCCGTCGTCGGCAACGACATGCGCATCCTGGTCACCGAGATGGCCGGCCGCGCCTCGGTGGAGCTCAAGGGCCGCGAGCTCGGCGTCGACCTCGAGGGGCACGCCGACGCCGTCGGCCGGGTGGTGGACCAGGTCAAGGTGCTCGAGGCCGAGGGCTGGTCGTTCGAGGCCGCCGACGCCTCGTTCGAGCTGCTGCTGCGCGCCCAGCTGCCCGGCGCCCCCGCCCCGCTGTTCGAGCTGGAGAGCTACCGGACGACGGTCGAGCACTGGGCCAACGGCGTCGTCATGAGCGAGGCGACGGTGAAGGTCCACGTCGACGGCGAGCGGATCATCAGCACCGGCGAGGGCAACGGCCCGGTCAACGCGCTGGACAACGCGCTGCGCCAGGCGCTGGTCAGCCGGTACCCGCGGCTGGCCGACGTCTCGCTGGCCGACTACAAGGTCCGCATCCTCGGCTGGAAGGGCGGCACCAGCGCCACCACCCGGGTGCTCGTCGACACCACCGACGGGGTGGGGGAGTGGACCACCGTCGGGGTCCACGACAACATCGTCGAGGCCTCCTGGCACGCGCTGGTCGACGCGCTGACCTACGCCGTCCGCCACCGCTGACGACGTGCCCGTCCCGCCTCTCGCATGAGAGAGGCGGGACGGGCGCGTCGGCTCAGTGGTGGGCGTACTCGTCCAGGCGCCACCACATCGCCAGCGCCATCGCGGGGAGCATCAGCACGTGCCCGGCGGTGAACAGGGCCGACGCGGAGATCGTCCCGGTCCAGTACGGCACCAGCAGGACGACGAACGGCACGTACATCGCCGCGGACATCTCGGCGATCGCCGGCCAGGAGTGCCGGCGGACGCGCATCCAGGCGGCCATCCCGATGGCCATCTCGGTCGCCATCACGATCGCGTGGACGTCGGCGCGGTCGTCCAGCGCCGGCCAGAGCCAGGTCCCGACCGGGCCGAGGACCACCATGCCGGCGACCATCGCCACGACCATCTCCAGGTAGTGGCGGGCCAGGTGCCAGGTGTGCCGGGTGCGGGCGGGGGTCTGCTCGGGAGGGGTCTGCGTCGTCATGCAGGGAGGGTCGGGCGCGGCGCCGTCCCCGCCACGTGCCGGAGGTCACGGCCGCCGGTCACGGTCCGGCGTGACCGGTCCCACCGGCCGTGTCCCTGCGAAGACCACCAGGTACGTGACGACCGCGTCGGTTCCTCACGCAGGGGCGCCGAGCGGCGGGTGCTCGAGCACGCGTGGCCTGTACTCGACCAGCTGGATGCGGCCGTCGAAGGTGCGGTGCCCGATCATCTCGAGGGCGACGTCCGGGTAGCCGTCGTAGATGCGTTCTGCGCCCGTGGCCCCGGTGATCACCGGGAAGATCCCGACCCGGAAGCGGTCGACGAGTCCGGCCCGCAGCAGGGACCGGGCCAGGCTGAGGCTGCCGATCGTGCTGAGGAGCCCCGAGCCGTTCTCCTTCATGGCACGGACCGCCTCGACGGCGTCGCCGCGGACGAGCGTGCAGTTGGCCCACGTCAGCGGCTCCTCGAGCGAGGAGGAGAACACCACCTTGGACGCTCGCGTGAGCTCGTCGATGGACGCCTCTTCCTCGGCCCTGAACTCGTCCTGGCCGTCCGGGACCTCGCCGGCGGCGAAGCCCGACATCAGGCGGTAGGTGTTCGCCCCCATCAGGTACGTGACCTCGGGCTGCTCGCCGAGCCATGCGAGGTACTCCGGGCCCTCGAGGCCCCAGAACCCGGGCCAGCCCTCTCCCGACGCGTAGCCGTCCAGGGAGGTGATGAAGTCGACGAGAAGCTCTGACACGGCGGTGTCCTTTCCTCGGGTGTCTCCAGCTCGGACCGGTCGCGGACCACGAACTCATCGGGTCCGTTCGGTCGTTCCGACGAACCGGCCCGTCGCCTCGAAGCGAGCCAGGTGCCCGGGTCCGGGATCCGCAGCGCCTGGTCGTGCTGGGCTGGACGGGGTCGGCCGGGGGCGGCCGGCCTGCCCCGCGAACGGGGACACGGCCGGTCAGACCAGGTCGAGCGCGCGGGCGCGCAGCGCCGCCTGGGTGCGGTCCCGGGCGCCGAGCTTGCCCAGCACGTTGGTCACGTGGTTCTTGACCGTGCCCTCCGCCAGGTAGAGCGCCTGGGCGATCTCCCGGTTGCTGCGGCCCTCGGCCAGCAGCCGGAGGACGTCGAGCTCGCGGTCCGACAGCGGCACGACCAGCGGCTGGGGCCGCGGCCGCGGGGCGTCGTCGAGCTGGGCGAGGCGGGCGACCACCTTGGCCGCGACCGACGGCTGCAGCACCGACTCGCCCCGGGCGGCCGACAGCACAGCCTCGACCAGGCGGTCGGAGGAGACGTCCTTGAGCAGGTAGCCCAGCGCGCCGGCCCGGAGCGCGGCGAAGACGTCCTCGTCGTCGTCGAAGGTGGTCAGCGCCAGCACCCGGACGTGCGGCTGCTCCACCCGCAGCCGGCGGGCCGCGCCGATCCCGTCCAGCACCGGCATGTGCAGGTCCATGAGGACGACGTCGGGACGCACGGCCGCCGCCCGCTCCAGCGCCTCGTGCCCGTCGCCGGCCTCGCCGACGACCTCGACCTCCGGCCGCGCGCCGAGCAGGGTGACCAGCGCCTCGCGGAACAGCGCCTGGTCGTCGACGACGAGCACGCGGACGGCGCTCACCCGGGCACCTCGACCAGCAGTTCGGTGCCCGCCCCGCCGCACGACCCGACGGTGACCCGGCCGCCCACCCGGGCGGCGCGCTCGCGCAGCCCGAGCAGGCCGAAGGTGGGCCGGTCCCCGGGGGCGTCGGGGATGCCGCGGCCGTCGTCGCGGACCGCCAGCCGCACGGTGCCGTCCCCGCCGTAGGTCAGCGTCACCCGCGCGCAGGTCGCCCCGGCGTGCTTGCGGACGTTGGTCAGGCCCTCCTGCGCCGACCGGAACAGCGACTCCTCGGTCTCCTCCGGCAGCGGTCGCTCGGGGCCGGTGACCTCGAGCGTGGCGGGGAGTCCCGCGGCCGCGGCCTCGCCGGTCAGCGTCTCCAGCGCCACCCGCAGCGGCGGGCGGGACACGGGCGCCCGCAGCGTCGCCACCGACCGGCGCACCTCGGCCAGCGCCTCGCTCGCCTGGGACTGGGCCTTGGCGAGCACCTCGTCGGCGCGCGCGGGATCGGTCGGCAGCACCGCGCGGGCGGCCTGCACCTGCATCTGCACGACGGTCAGGTGGTGGCCGAGGCCGTCGTGGATGTCGCGGGCCAGCCGGTTGCGCTCGCGCGTGGTGGCGAGCTCCCCGGCCTGGGCGGCGTACCCGCGGAGCAGCTCGTTGGCCTCGGCGAGCTCCGCCCGCGCCCGCTGCGCCTGCCGGAGCAGGGCGGTCACGACGGCGGTGAACACCGCGGCGCCGAGCAGCCCGAGCGCGTTGCGGGCGAAGTCGGCCCACCCCATCCCGAGGTGCACCAGCGGCACGGCCAGCGTGACCGCCGCGGCGGCGGGCAGGGGGAGCAGCAGCACGCACTGGGCCACCAGCACCAGCAGCAGCAGCGTCGCCCCGACGCCGGCGTGCGCCGCGCCGAACAGCAGGACCCCGAGCGGCAGCTGCAGGCAGACGTGCCCGGCGGTCAGCCAGTACCGGCGCGGGGCCGGCTGCCGGGACAGCCACGGGAACGCCACCAGGCTGTGCGCCGTGTACGTCGTCCCGAGGGCGACGGCGAGCAGCGGGTGGGGGTCGTCGGTGGCCTCGACCGCGACGGTGAGCAGCGCCAGCAGGGTCAGCACCGCGAGCGCGCGGGTCACCCGGTCACTGTCGCGCCGTCGCCGCGCCGGGGTCAACCACCGGGCCGACGACACGGCAGTGGCCCCCTCCCGGCGGGGGAGGGGGCCACTGCCGTGTGCTCGACGCGGGGCGTCAGCTCCTGGGCGTGACCTCGCCCATCGGACCGAAGCCGGGGACCGACGGTTCGTCGACGTAGATGATCTGCGGCTGCTCGGCCACGAGGTCCGACATCCAGTCGAAGGCGGCCTTGGCGTGCGGGGTGGCCACGTGCGAGGCGCCGGCGTCGGCGTCCCGGAAGCCCTCGATGCAGACGAAGGTGTTCGGGTCCAGCACGCTGCGGGACCACTCGAAGAACAGGCTGCCCTCCTCGGCGTTCACCGCCGCCGCGTACTCGTCGGCCTTGGCCCGGAACTCGTCGATCCTGTCGGGCCGGACGGGGAACTTGATGACGATCAGGATCACGGGATCTCCTCTGGTCGGAGCGGGTCGAGGGTCAGCGCAGGGCGAGGGTCAGCGCAGGGCGAGGGTCAGCGCAGGGCGAGGGTCAGCGCAGGGCGAGGGTCAGCGCAGGGCGAGGGTCAGCGCAGGGCGAGGGTCACAGCGGGTCGAGCCGGCGGCGCAGCAGGCAGAAGGGGTTGCCCTCCGGGTCGGCGAGCACGTGCCAGCTCTCCTCGCCGGTCTGCCCGACGTCGGCCCGGGTGGCGCCGAGGTCCAGCAGGCGCTGGAGCTCGGCGTCCTGGTCGCGGTCGGTGGCGTTGACGTCCAGGTGCAGCCGCGGCTTGCCGGGGCCGGGCTCGGCCACCGGGGCGAACACCAGCGTCGGGGCGGCGGCGCCGAACCCGGCCTCCGGGCCGATCTCGACCGCCCCGTCGTCGTCGCGGCCGAGCACCCGGTAGCCGAGCACCTCGGCCCACCAGGCCGCGAGCGCCTCGGGGTCCCGGCTGTCGACGACGATCTCGCTCAGGCGGCAGGCCACCCGGTCACCGTAGGGCGGGCGGCGGGTGCGCGCGGGGTCAGTAGCCTCGACGTCGTGCGCATCGTCCGCTTCGCCTCGCCCTCGGGCATGTCCTTCGGAGTCCTCGACGGCGACGGCCAGGTCGCCCAGATCGAGGGCCACCCGTTCGGGACCATCTCCTTCACCGGCCAGCGGTTCGCCCAGGCCGACGTCCGGCTGCTCTCGCCGATCCTGCCGAGCAAGGTGGTCTGCGTCGGCAAGAACTACGCCGACCACGTGAAGGAGATGAACACCGGCGACGCCCCGGAGCGGCCGCTGCTGTTCCTCAAGCCCTCGACGTCGGTCATCGGCCCCGGCGACGCCATCCGCATCCCCGCCGGCAGCACCAACGTGCACCACGAGGTCGAGCTCGCCGTCGTCATCGGCGCCCGCGGCGCGCGCAACCTGACCCCCGAGCAGGTCCCGGGCAGCGTCTTCGGCTACACGGTCGCCAACGACGTCACCGAGCGCGACATGCAGAAGGCCGACGGGCAGTGGACCCGCGCCAAGGGCTTCGACTCGTTCTGCCCGCTCGGCCCCTGGATCGAGACCGACCTGCGCGGCCTCGGCAAGGACCCGGCCGACCTGGAGATCACCTGCACCGTCGACGGCGAGCCGCGGCAGGCCGGGCGCACCAGCCAGTTGCTGTTCGACGTCCCGACGCTGGTCAGCTACATCTCGCAGGTGATGACGCTGCTGCCCGGCGACGTCGTGCTCACCGGCACCCCGGCCGGGGTAGGGCCGATCCGGCCCGGACAGCGGGTCGAGTGCTCGATCGACGGCCTGGGCACGCTGACCAACACGGTCAGCGGCGCCGACACCGCCTCCACCGCGGGCGGTGCGCGATGACCGGCGTCCGCACCCGCTTCTGCCCCTCGCCGACGGGCATGGTGCACGTCGGCCTGCTGCGCACCGCGCTGTTCAACTGGGCGCACGCGCGGCACACCGGCGGCACGTTCGTCTTCCGCATCGAGGACACCGACGCCGCCCGCGACTCCGAGGAGTCCTACCGGCACCTGCTGGACTGCCTGCGCTGGCTGGGCCTGGACTGGGACGAGGGCCCCGAGGTCGGCGGCCCGCACGGCCCCTACCGGCAGTCGGAGCGGCACGAGGTCTACCGCGAGGTCGCGGCGAAGCTGCTCGAGGCCGGGCACGCCTACGAGTCCTTCTCCACCAACGAGGAGGTCGAGGCGCGGCGGCTGGCCGCCGGCCAGGACCCCAAGCTCGGCTACGACAACGCCGACCGCTTCCTCACCGACGCGCAGAAGGCCGCCTTCCGCGCCGAGGGCCGCGACCCCGTGCTGCGGCTGCGGATGCCCGACGAGGACCTGGTGTGGACCGACCTGGTCCGCGGCGAGGTCCGCTTCGCCGCGGGCACGGTGCCCGACTTCGTCCTCGTGCGCGGCAACGGCGTGCCGCTGTACCCCTTCGTCAACCCCGTCGACGACGCCCTGATGGGCATCACCGACGTGCTGCGCGGCGAGGACCTGCTGCCCTCGACCCCCCGCCAGCTCGCCCTCTACGCGGCGCTGCAGGACGTCGGCGTCGCCGGCGGCACCCCGCGCTTCGGCCACCTGCCCTACGTCACCGGCGAGGGCAACAAGAAGCTGTCCAAGCGCGACCCGCAGTCCAACGTCGACGTCTACCGCGAGCGCGGCTTCCTGCCCGAGGGGTTCGCCAACTACCTGGCGCTGCTGGGCTGGTCGATCGCCGAGGACCGCGACGTGTTCTCCACCGCCGAGATGGTCGAGGCCTTCGACGTCACCCGGGTCAGCGCCAACCCGGCGCGCTTCGACGTCAAGAAGGCCGAGGCGATCAACGCCACGCACGTCCGCGAGCTGCCGGTGGAGGAGTACGTGGCCCGCGTCGTGCCCTTCCTCGCCGGTGCCGGGCTGGTCGCCGACCCGCCGACGGCCGAGCAGGACCGGGTGCTGCGCGCGATCGCCCCGATGGCGCAGGAGCGGACGGTCGTCCTCTCCGACGCCGTCGGCCTGCTCGGCTTCCTCTTCACCGCGGAGGTGGCCGTCGACCCGGCCGCGGCGGCCAAGAACCTGCGCCCCGACGACGCCGCGGTGCTCGACGCCGCCGCCGACGCGCTGCGCGACCTGGGCGACTGGAGCCCCGCCGGCATCGAGCAGGCGCTCAAGGCGGCGCTGGTCGAGGGCCTGGGCCGCAAGCCGAGGCAGGCGTTCGGGCCGGTGCGGGTGGCGGTGAGCGGCCGCACGGTCTCCCCGCCGCTGTACGAGTCGATCGAGCTGCTCGGCCGCGAGCGCACCCTGGCTCGGCTGGCGGCGGCCCGGGCGACGACGGGCACGACGGGGGACACGGCGGGGTGACCGTCCCGCCCTGGGGACCGCCGCCTCCGGACCGCCCGCCGGCCCCGGAGGACGAGTCCTACACCGGCCCGCCGCCCACCGGCCCGTACGGGGCGCCGCCGCAGGTCCCGGGCACGCCGTACGGCGCCGGGGCGGCCCCGTGGGCGCCGGCCGGGGGAGGAGGGCCCGGGCCGGTGCCCTGGCCCCTGGGGCCGGTGCCGCTGCCGCCCGGCCCGCACGGCCCGGCCGGGCACGGTGCGTTCCCCCCGGGGCCGTTCCCGCCCGGCCCCCACCCGTACGCCCCGTTCCCGGCCGCGCCGTACCCGCCCGGCGTCGCGCTGGCGCCGCCGCCCGGGACCCCGCCGCACGACGAGCCGCAGCCCTACCTGCTCGCGATGCGCGCGCGGGACTGGGGCTGGTGGCGGCCGCTGCTGGGCCTGCTGCTGTTCACCGTCGCCTACGGGGTCGCCGCGTTCGTCGTGGTCCTCGCCGTGCTCCTCACCGGCGTCTCGCCGGACCTGCAGCTGCTCGACCTGGTCGACCCCGGCGTGCTGCTGCTCACCAACCTCTCGCTGATCGTGGCGATCCCCATCGTCTGGCTGGCCTGGGTGGCCGCCCACGGCATGGCGCCGGGGTGGTCGTCGTCGGTGCTCGCCCGGCTGCGCTGGCGGCTGTTCGCGCCGCTCACCCTCCGCGCGCTGGCCACCCTCGGCGTCGGCATCGCGCTCTCGGTCACCCTCGGCTACCTGCTCGACGACGGCGAGGTCACCGGGCCGGTCGACGACCTGGGCTGGCTGCTGGTGGTCGTGGTCCTCACCACGCCGCTGCAGTCGGCGGCCGAGGAGTACGTCTTCCGCGGCTACCTGAGCCAGGCGATCGCCGGCTGGATCCGCAGCCCCCGCACGGGCGCGGTGGTGGCCGCGGTGGTCACCGCCGCGCTGTTCTCGCTGGCGCACGCGCCGGGCGACGTCGTCACCTTCCTCGACCGGTTCGCCTTCGGGCTGGCCGCCTCGGCAGTGGTCTTCCTCACCGGCGGCCTCGAGGCGGCGATCGTGCTGCACGCGGTCAACAACGTGCTGGTGTTCGTCCTGGCCGGGACCCTCGGCGAGGACGTCGCCACGGAGGAGGTCCCGGCCGGCGTCGGGCTGCTGTACCTGCTGGTCACGCTGGTGTCGATGGGCGCCTACGTGGCGGTCGTGGCCGCCTCCCGCCGCCGGCTGCGGGTCGAGACCCTGACCGGGGCGATGGACCTGCGCGTCCCGGCCGTCGACCCGCGGACCGGGGGGTGGTGACACGTGCTCCGGGAACGTCGGGTATCGTCTTCCCCGGCGCCGCGAGGTGCCCGCCAAACCTTGGGGTATGGGGTAATTGGCAGCCCGACGGATTCTGGCTCCGTTAGTCTAGGTTCGAGTCCTGGTACCCCAGCGAGGAAGCACCATCTCCTCAACAGCACGACCAGCACCACCGCACGGCCCCGTCGTCTAGCGGCCCAGGACGCCGCCCTCTCACGGCGGTAGCGAGGGTTCGAATCCCTTCGGGGCTACAGCGCAGCGAGAGCCCCCGGTCACCGACCGGGGGCTTTCGCCGTTCCGGGGGACCGGTCGCCCGGACCCGGTCGCGGGTGCCGGTGCGGGGCGTGGCAGGATGGTCGCCGTCCGGCCCCGTCGTCTAGCGGTCCAGGACGCCGCCCTCTCACGGCGGTAGCGAGGGTTCGAATCCCTTCGGGGCTACAGCGCAGCAGGGCCCCCGGCCACCCGGCCGGGGGCCCTGCGCCGTTCCCGGCCCCCGAGTGGCCCATGATCGCGAGCGGACGTAGCGTTCCCAGGGCCCCATCCCGGGCCGGGAACGGAGGCGGACCTGGTGATCCGGACCAGTCGACGGCTGGCCGACGGCCGCGAGATCGTCTACTTCGACGCGGACGGCACGCCCGCCCGCGTCGCCGAGGACACCCGCGACCTGCCGCCCGTCGGCACCCACTCGCAGCTGCGCCGGGACGCGCTGCTCGGCGAGTGGGTCGTGATCGCCGCCCACCGGCAGACGCGCACCTTCCTGCCGCCGGCCGACCAGTGCCCGCTGTGCCCGTCGCGGCCCGGCCGGCCCACCGAGGTGCCCGAGGCGGACTACCAGGTCGCCGTCTTCGAGAACCGCTTCCCGTCGCTGTCGACCGCCGTCGACCGCGACGTGCCGCCCACCGCGCCCGGCGCCCCGCTGGCCGAGCTGCGCCCCGGGTTCGGCCGCTGCGAGGTGGTGCTGTTCACCAGCGACCACGACCAGCACTTCGCCGGGCTGGGCCGCGACCGCGCGCGGCTGGTGATCGACGTCTGGGCCGACCGCACCGCGGAGCTCGGCGGCATCGACGGCGTCGAGCAGGTCTTCTGCTTCGAGAACTCCGGTGAGGAGATCGGGGTGACGCTGTCGCACCCCCACGGGCAGATCTACGCCTACCCGTTCGTGACCCCGCGGGTGGAGAAGGTGCTCGCCTCGGTGCGCCGGCACCGCGAGGAGACCGGCGGGGACCTGTTCGCCGAGGTCGTGGAGTCCGAGCGCACCGGGCCGCGGGTGGTGGCGGCGAACGAGCACTGGGTGGCCTTCGTCCCGGCCGCGGCGCGCTGGCCCTACGAGGTGCAGCTGTTCCCCACCCGCCGGGTGCCCGACCTGCCCGCCCTCGACGACGCGCAGCGGGACGCGCTGGCCGAGGTCTACCTCGACGTCCTCGGCCGCTTCGCGCACCGCATGGACACCCCGATGCCCTACATCGCCGCGTGGAACCAGGCGCCGGTGCGCACCGGCCGCGAGGAGTGGTGGCTGCACCTGCAGCTGTTCTCGCTGCGGCGCGCGCCGGGCAAGCTCAAGTACCTGGCCGGCTCGGAGTCGGGGATGGGCGCGTTCATCACCGACACCAACCCGGAGGACGTCGCCGAGCAGCTCCGGAACGTGGTGGTCCCGTGAGCGACCTGCCCACCGACGAGGAGGCCGTGGCCCGCGCCGTCGCCGCCTTCACCGAGCGGTTCGGCGCCGCGCCCGAGGGCGTCTGGGCCGCGCCCGGGCGGGTCAACGTCATCGGGGAGCACACCGACTACAACGGCGGGCACGTGCTGCCGGTCGCCCTGCCGCACACCACCCGGGCCGCGGTCGCCCGCCGCGACGACGGCCGGCTCGTCCTCGTCTCCGCCCAGCACCCCGGCGCCGACGCCGACGTCGCGGTCGCCGACCTCGAGCCGGGCACCCCGGGCGGCTGGGCCGGCTACCCGGCCGGCGTCGTCCACCAGCTGCGCGAGGCCGTGCCCGGGGGCCTGAACCTGCTGGTCGACGGCGACGTCCCGGCCGGCGCGGGGCTGTCGTCGTCGGCGGCGCTGGAGTGCGCCGTCGCCGTCGCCCTGCGCGACCTGCTGGACCTGGATCTCGGCCCGGACGAGCTGGTCGACGTCGCCCGCCGGGCCGAGAACGACTTCGTCGGCGCGCCCACCGGGATCCTCGACCAGTCCGCGTCGGTGCTGTGCACCGCCGGGCACGCGCTGCACCTGGACACCCGCGACCGCGGCAGCGAGCAGGTGCCCCTCGACCTGGAGGCGGCCGGCCTGGCGCTGCTGGTGGTCGACTCCGGCACCACCCACAGCCACGCCGACGGCGGCTACGGCGACCGGCGCCGCGAGTGCGAGGAGGCCGCCCGGCGGCTCGGCGTCGGCCTGCTCTGCGAGGCGACCGGCGTCGACGCCCTCGCGCCGCTGGACGACGGCACCGGGCCCGGCGCGCTGCTGCTGCGCCGGGCCCGCCACGTGGTCACCGAGGACGCCCGCGTGGCGGAGGTCGTCGGCCTGCTGCGCGCCGGCGGCGACCCGCGGGAGGTCGGCCCGGTGCTCACCGCCGGGCACGCCTCGCTGCGCGACGACTTCGAGGTGTCGGTGCCCGAGCTCGACGCGATCGTCGAGGCGGCGCTGGCCGCCGGGGCGCACGGCGCGCGCATGGTCGGCGGCGGCTTCGGCGGGAGCGCGGTCGCGCTGGTCGACGCCGCGGCCGTCGACGACGTCGCCGCCGCCGTCACCGGGCGCGCCGGCGCCACCCGTTCCTACGTCGTGGTCCCCTCCGCGGGGGCCCGCCGCCTGTCCTGACCTGACCCGAGGGAGGCCCGAGTGGACGACCTGAGACTGGACGCGGGGTTCGTCGACTACCTGCTGGTGGCCGTCTACTTCGCCGTCGTGCTGATGATCGGCGCCGCCGCCCGCCGGCGGGTGTCCGACAGCCTGGACTTCTTCCTGTCGGGTCGCTCGCTGCCCGCCTGGATCACCGGCCTGGCGTTCATCTCGGCCAACCTGGGCGCGGTCGAGATCGTCGGTATGTCGGCCAACGGCGCGCAGTACGGCATGAGCACCGTGCACTACTTCTGGATCGGCGCGGTCCCGGCCATGCTGTTCCTGGGCGTGGTGATGATGCCCTTCTACTACGGGTCGAAGGTCCGCAGCGTCCCGGAGTTCATGCGCCGCCGGTTCGGCACCGGCGCCCACCTGGTCAACGCGCTCAGCTTCGCCACCGCGCAGATCCTCATCGCCGGCATCAACCTGTTCCTGCTCGCCACGATCGTCAACGCCCTGCTCGGCTGGCCGCTGTGGGTGTCGCTGATCGTCGCGGCGGCCGTGGTGCTCAGCTACATCACCCTCGGCGGGCTGTCGGCGGCGATCTACAACGAGGTCCTGCAGTTCTTCGTCATCGTCGCCGCGCTGCTGCCGCTGACCCTCATCGGCCTGCACCGCGTCGGTGGCGTCGACGGTCTGGTCGACAAGGTCACCGACGCCGGACGCGCCGAGGAGCTCAGTTCGTGGCCGGCCACGGAGCTCTCCGGCATCGAGAACCCGGTCCTGTCGGTGATCGGCATCGTCTTCGGCCTCGGGTTCGTGCTGTCGTTCGGCTACTGGACGACGAACTTCGTCGAGGTCCAGCGGGCCATGGCGACCAAGTCGATGTCCGCGGCGCGCAGCACGCCGGTCATCGGGTCCTTCCCGAAGATGTTCGTGCCGTTCATCGTGGTGGTCCCGGGCATCATCGCCACGGTCCTGGTGCCGGAGGTCATCGAGGCCCGGGCCAACGCCGACGCGGAGTTCGACTACAACAACGCGCTGCTCATGCTGATCCGCGACACCCTGCCCAACGGCCTGCTCGGTGTCGCGCTCGCCGGCCTGCTGGCGGCCTTCATGGCCGGCATGGCGGCCAACATCTCCGCCTTCAACACGGTCTTCAGCTACGACCTGTGGCAGCAGTACGTGAAGAAGGGCCGGCCCGACCACTACTACCTGGTCGTGGGCCGGTGGGCGACCGTCGGCGCCACCGTGGCCGCCATCGGGACGGCGATCATCGCGTCGGGCTACACGAACCTGATGGACTACCTGCAGACGCTGTTCGGCTTCTTCAACGCCCCGCTGTTCGCCACGTTCATCCTCGGCATGTTCTGGAAGCGGATGACGGCGACGGCCGGATGGGCGGGCCTGGTGTCCGGGACGCTGGCCGCGGTCACCGTCGCCTTCCTCAGCGAGGACGCGTTCGGGGCGGCGTCGCTGGGTGTGCTCCCCATCAGCGGCCAGGGCGCGAGCTTCGTGGCCGCCAGCGCCGCGTTCCTCGTCGACATCGTGGTCAGCGTCGTGGTCAGCCAGGTGACCGCGCCCAAGCCGGTCGCCCAGCTCGCCGGGCTGGTCTACTCCGAGACGCCGAAGGAGCAGCGGACCGACCCCGACGCGGCCCGGCTGCCCTGGTACCAGTCGCCGACCAAGCTCGCCGGCATCTCGCTGGTGATGGTCATCATCCTCAACGTGATCTTCCGGTGAGTCAGGAGCCCGACATGAGCAGCAGCACCTCGCGCTCCGGCGCCTCGCACCCCGGCGCTCCGGCGCACCAGGCCGGCGCGTTCGACGTCCGCAACGTCATCGCCGCCCTCATCGGGTTCTACGGCGTCGTGCTGGTCCTCGCGGGCCTGTTCGGGAACTCGCCGGCCGAGCAGGAGAAGACCGGCGACGTCAACGCGAACCTGTGGGCGGGCCTGGCCATGCTCGTGTTCGCGGCCGCGTTCGCGCTCTGGTCGCGGCTGCGCCCCATCGTCGTCGAGGCCCCGCCGGACCGGCAGGACCCCGAGGACGACGGCAGCGGCCGCACGGTCCCCGGGCACTGACCCCCGGCCCGCCGTCCCCACGGACGGCGGGCCCGGGCGCCGCTCAGCAGAGCAGCGCGGCGGCCACCGACTCCAGGTTGCCGCAGATCTCCACGGAGGGCGGGACCCCGCCGGTGTCCTCGACGGCGGGTTCGGCCGGGGGCGTCGTCCCGGTCACGGGCTCGTCGCTGCTCAGCTGCACGAGCAGGACGATGCCCACGGTGACGGCGGCCGCCATGAGGACGGCGATGACGGCGATGAGCATGCGGTGCGTGGTGGCCCACGCGCCGGCCGGGTGGTGGACGGGCACGGTCATCGGGAGCCCCTCTCCGGGTGCGGCCGTGCCGCCCCTGAGGCGCCGGTCCCGGGCGTGGCACACCCGGGGACGACGACGCTGCACCTCCGCCGCGACAGGCGGAATACGTCAGAGTGCGTATCCCGCGAGCGCGGCCGGGCGGCCTAGCGTGTCCGGCACGGCCGACGGGGGGTCCGCCATGGCCTCGGGGCACCTGCGCGCGCGGGACGCCGAGGACCTGCTCGCCCTGCTCCGGGCGGCGCGGGCCCTCGACCCCGGGCCGGTGCTGCCCTGGGAGCTGCTCGAGGGGCTGCTGCGCCTGGTGCCCGCCGACCTCGACCTGACCTCCCGGCTGGTCGACCATCGGGACCTCCGGACCGTCGTCGTCCAGGGCGTGCTGGCCGACGGCACCCGCGGCGTCGAGCGCGCCGGCGAGGACGCGCTGAGCGCCTCCTCCGGCGGGCTGCGCTCGCCGCTGGTCGGGCCGCAGCCCCAGCGCGTCCTGCGCCGCGTGCTGTCGGCCGCGGACCTCTCCCCGGGCGACGGCACCGGCCCGCTGCACCCCGAGGTGACCGCCGACGTGCCCGGGGAGCTGGTGGTGCCGCTGCGCGCGCCGCTCGGCGAGGCCCCGGTGCTGCTGTTCCTCCGCTCCGGCCGCACCCCGTTCGGCGAGCGGGACCGGCGGCTGCTGGAGCTGGCCCGGCCGCACCTGCTGGAGCTGTGGCTGCACGCCGAACACCGCCGGGCGGGCGTGCCGCGGCTGACCGCGCGGGAGTGGGAGGTCCTCGGCCTGGCCGGCGCGGGGCTGTACGCCGAGGAGATCGCCGCGGCGCTGCGCATCGCCGTCGGCACGGTGCGCAAGCACACCGAGCACATCCGGGAGAAGTGCGGGACGCACACCGTCGCCGAGGCGGCCGCCCGGTGCCTGCCGTACGGGCCGGGACCGGGTCAGCCGGTGGTGCGGTGGGGTGGCTGACCCGGTCCGCGGAGCCGTCAGCAGAACGGCTTGGCGAGGGCGACCGTCATGGCGCCGGGCAGGGCGCAGGCCTCCTCGGCCGGCGCCGGCGACGGCGCGACCGGGGCCGCGTCGTCGGTGGCCAGCAGCACCGTCAGGGTGACGGCGGCGACGACGGCGAGCGTCGCCACGACGGCGAACAGGACGAGCAGGGAGCGGTGGGCGGCGGCCCAGGCGGCGGCCGGGCCGTGCGTGGCAGTGGTCATCGGGAGGCCCCTCCGGGTGCGGCACGGGGCCGTCCCTGGGATGTGCCGACCCGGCGGTGGGTGACCGGGGACCACGACGTTCCGCCCGCGCCGGGCCGCGCGGAATACGCGACGGGGCGTATCCCGGGCGGCCCGCCGGCCCGGTCGTCCCGGCCGGCTCAGTCGGCGAGGACGGTGACCGGCACCCGCTGCACGAGGTTGTTGGCCATGCCCTGGCGGTTCCAGGGCTGCTCGACCGGCTGCGGGCCCTCGGCGTCGGCGGCGCGCACGACCACCTCGTACCCGCCGGGCTCCGCGTCCCAGGTGCAGGTCCACGCCCGCCAGGCGTGCGGGTGCGCCGGGTCGGGCGGCGCGAGGTCGGCCGGGGTCCAGGTGGCCCCGCCGTCGGTGCTCACCTCGACACCGGTCAGCGGGGCGCGGCCGGACCACGCCCGGCCGGTGAGCGTCACCGGGCCCGGCCGCAGGAACCGCTCCCGGGTCATGAAGTCGGGGAAGCCGGGCGGGGCCACCAGCGCCCGCGGCGCGATCCGGGTGACCGGCACGCCGGCCTCGTGCGCCTCGGTCTTCAGCCGGTAGGCCGTCGCGTTCTGGAACCCGTCGAAGGGGTGCTCGAGCACCTCGACCCGGGTCAGCCACTTCACGTGCGCCATGCCGTACCAGCCGGGCACCAGCAGCCGCACCGGCGCCCCGTGCTGCGGCGGCAGGGGAGCACCGTTCAGCTCCCACACCAGCAGCACGTCGGGCCGCAGCGCCTCGGCCAGCGGCAGGCCGCGGGTGTAGTCCTGCTCGACGCCGCGCTCGACCCCGTGGTCGGCGCCGGTGAAGGCGACGTCGACCGCGGCGGGGGAGACGCCGGCCTGGGCCAGCAGCGGCGCCAGCGGCGTGCCGGTCCACTCGGCGTTGCCGACGGCCTCGAGCAGCCACGGCTGGCTGACCGGGCGGGGCTCCAGCCGGGCGCGGCCGTTGCCGGCGCACTCGAGCAGCACCCGCGCGGAGACCGCCGGCCGCCGGCGCAGGTCGTCGAGGTCCAGCCGCAGCGGCCGCTCGACCGCGCCGGTGACCTCCAGCCGCCAGGTGGCGGGGTCGACGGCGGGGATGTCGTAGTGGGTGAGCACGTAGTGCAGGCCCGGCGGCGTGACGTCGTAGCGCAGCGCCTCGAGCGGCAGGCCGTGGTTGCGGGTGGCCAGCGCGAGCTCGTCCAGGCCGATGCCCTCACCGGGCCCGGCGATCCGGGCCCGCCCGCGCTGCCGGGGCTCCGTGGCGGTCATGGGAGGAGTCTCCGCCCCGCGGCCGCCGGCGAGAACCTCCTAGGAGGCGGCCCGGGCGATCGCCGCCGCCGTCTCCAGGACCGCGCCGACCACCTCGGGGCTCGGCCGGCGGCCCAGCCGCTCGACCGGGCCGGAGATCGACACCGCGCCGAGCACGGCGCCCGCCGGGTCGCGCACCGGCGCCGACAGCGAGGCCACCCCGGCCTCGCGCTCGGCCACGCTGTGCGCCCACCCGCGCCGGCGGACGTCGAGCAGCGTGCGGGCGGTGAAGCTCGCCTGCGGCAGCAGCGGCGTGACCTCCTCCGGCGGCGCGAAGGCCAGCAGCGCGTGCGCCGCCGACCCCGCCGTCATGGGCAGCCGCGCGCCCACCGGCACCGTGTCGCGCAGCCCGTGCGCCCGCTCGGCGGCGGCGACGCACACCCGCGACCCGCCCTCGCGGACGTAGAACTGGGCGCTCTCCCCGCTGGCGTCGCGCAGCGCCGCGAGGTGCCGGCCGGCGACCCGGGCCAGGTCGGCGCTGCCGTGGCTGAGCTCGGCCAGGGCGGGACCGGGCGCCCAGGTGCCCGCCGGCGTGCGCCGGAGCAGCCGGTGGCCCTCCAGCGCGACGGCCAGCCGGTGGGCGGTCGCCCGCGGCAGGTCGGTGCGCGCGACGAGGTCGGCGAGCGACGCCGGCTCCTGCGCGACGGCGCGGAGGATGGCCACCGCTTTGTCCAGAACGGCGACGGGGTTAGGCTGTCCCACACAGCGATACTCTCATCCCACACAGTGAGATGCCACCGTGGGATGACCCGATCGGGAGGGACCCCGTGCCGAAGACCCTGGCGGAGAAGGTCTACGACGCCCACGTCGTGCGCAGTGCCGCGGGCGAGCCGGACCTGCTCTACATCGACCTGCACCTCGTGCACGAGGTCACCAGCCCGCAGGCGTTCGACGGGCTCCGGGCCGCCGGCCGCCCGGTCCGCCGACCCGACCTCACCATGGCCACCGAGGACCACAACGTCCCGACGCTCGACGTCCTCGCGCCGATCGCCGACCCGGTCAGCCGGGCGCAGGTCGAGGCGCTGCGGCGGAACGCGGCGGAGTTCGGCATCCGGCTGGCCCCGATGGGCGACCGCGACCAGGGCATCGTGCACGTCATCGGCCCGCAGCTGGGGCTGACCCAGCCGGGCACGACGATCGTCTGCGGCGACAGCCACACCTCCACCCACGGCGCCTTCGGCGCGCTGGCGTTCGGCATCGGCACCAGCGAGGTCGAGCACGTGCTGGCCACCCAGACGCTGCCGCAGTACCGGCCCAAGCAGATGGCGGTCACGGTGAACGGGGAGCTCCCCGAGGGCGTCTCGTCGAAGGACGTCATCCTCGCCGTCATCGCGCGGATCGGCACCAACGGCGCCGCCGGCCACGTCATCGAGTACCGCGGCAGCGCCATCGAGGCGCTGTCGATGGAGGCCCGGATGACGATCTGCAACATGTCGATCGAGGCCGGCGCCCGCGCCGGGATGATCGCCCCCGACGAGACGACGTTCGCCTACCTGCGGGGCCGCCCGCACGCCCCGCAGGGCGCCGACTGGGACGCCGCCGTCGCGCACTGGCGCACGCTGCGCACCGACGAGGGCGCCATCTTCGACACCGAGGTCGTCCTCGACGCCGCGGAGCTGTCGCCGTTCGTCACCTGGGGCACCAACCCCGGCCAGGGCCTGCCCCTGACCGGGCGGGTGCCCGACCCGGCCGACTTCGCCGACGACAACGAGCGCCGCGCCGCCGAGCAGGCGCTGGCCTACATGGGCCTGACGCCGGGCACGCCGCTGCGCGAGATCGAGGTGGACACCGTCTTCCTCGGCTCCTGCACCAACGGCCGGATCGAGGACCTGCGCACCGCCGCCGAGCTGCTGCGCGGCAAGCGGATCGACGCCCACACCCGGATGCTCGTCGTCCCCGGGTCGATCGGGGTCAAGCTGCAGGCCGAGGCCGAGGGCCTGGACGAGGTGTTCACCGAGGCCGGGGCCGAGTGGCGCGGCGCCGGGTGCTCGATGTGCCTGGGCATGAACCCCGACCAGCTCGAGCCGGGGGAGCGGTCGGCGTCGACCAGCAACCGCAACTTCCAGGGCCGGCAGGGCAAGGGCGGGCGCACGCACCTCGTGTCGCCGTCCGTCGCCGCCGCCACCGCGCTCACCGGCCGGCTGACCGCCCCCGCCGACCTCGCCGACGTCCCCGCTGGAGTCTGAGATGCAGCCGTTCACCACGCACACCGGCACCGCGGCCCCGCTGCGCCGCAGCGCCGTCGACACCGACCAGATCATCCCGGCCGAGTACCTCAAGCGGATCACCCGCACCGGGTTCGAGGACGGCCTGTTCGTCGCCTGGCGCACCAACGAGCCGGACTTCGTGCTCAACCAGCCGCACCACGCCGACGCCTCGATCCTGGTCGCCGGCCCCGACTTCGGCACCGGCTCCTCGCGGGAGCACGCCTGCTGGGCGCTGCTCGACGGCGGCTTCCGCGTCGTGATCAGCTCGCGGTTCGCCGACATCTTCCGGAACAACTCGACCAAGTCGGGCCTGCTGACCGTCGTCCTGCCGCAGGCCGAGGTCGAGGCGCTGTGGCAGGCGGTCGAGGCCGACCCGGCGCTGCCGGTGACGGTCGACCTGCAGGCGAAGACGGTCACCTACGGCGACACCACGGTGCCGTTCGAGGTGGACGACTACATCCGCTGGCGGCTGCTGGAGGGGCTCGACGACGTCGGCCTCACCGAGCGGCACCTGACCGACATCGAGGCCTACGAGGCGCAGCGCCCCTCCTGGCTGCCCAAGGCGCTCCCGGCCCTCCCCGCCTGACGTCCGCCGACCCCGGCGCCCCTCACTCGGGGGCGTCGGGGTCCGGGCCGAGGTCGCGGTAGTAGTCGGCGAGCAGCGCGCCGGGGTGGCCGCCCAGCGCCCACACGCTGCCCTTGGCCGCCGGCGGGTACAGCCGCCCGGCGACGCCCTCCCACCGGACGCCGATGCTCATCAGCACCGACGGGATCGCCCCGCCCTGGCTGCACACCACGGTGACCCCGGCGCCCTCGCGCGGCTCCAGCAGCCGCTCCACGACGGCCAGGCCCGCCTGCGGGTCGGCGGCGAACTCCTCCTCGCCGAGCTCCGGCAGGTCGCCCACGGGCAGGCCGGTCCGCTGGGCCAGCGGCTCCAGGGTCTGCCGGCAGCGCACCCGCGGGGCGGTGAGCAGCTCGACCGGCCCGAACGCCGGCAGGACGTCGGCCAGCTGCTGCGCCTGCCGCCACCCCTTGGTCTCCAGCGGCCGCTCGTCGTCGGGGCCGTCCCAGTCGCTGCGGCTGCCGGCCTTGGCGTGGCGCACCAGCAGCAGCGACGGCGCCCGCGGGACGTCGTCGCGGGCGAGGTCGGCCAGCACCCGCCGGTCGTGCTCGTGGGTGACCAGCGCGGAGGCGTCGTCGAGGGGCAGCCAGCGCAGCTCGTCGACCTCGTCGTTGGGCTCGAACGGCTGCTCCGTGCCGACCGCCTGCATGAGCCAGTAGTCCACGTGCTTGGGCCCGGCGGCGACCTCGTAGAGGGTGCGCAGGCTGCGGCGGCCGAGCGCGACCCGCAGGCCGGTCTCCTCGACGACCTCCCGCACCGCGGCGGACAGGGCGTTCTCCCCGGCGTCGAGCTTTCCCTTGGGCAGCGACCAGTCGTCGTAGCGCGGCCGGTGCACGAGGACCGTCTCGACCCCGCCGTCGGCGGCCGGCCGCCAGACCACCCCGCCGGCGGCCGCGACGACCGCCGTCCGCTCAGCCGGCATGCTCGGTCACCCGGTGCATGAGGGCGGCCTGGTAGTCCCGGGTGCCGGTGCGGGTCCACTGGCCCTCGGAGCCGAGCTCCCAGCAGCGCACGCCGGGGGCCATGGCGGCGTCGAAGACCGCCTGCAGCTCCCGCTGGGCGGTGTCGTCGCACACCCGCAGCAGCACCTCGACCCGGCGGTCGAGGTTGCGGTGCATGAGGTCGGCGCTGCCGAGCCACCACTCCGGCTCGCCCGCGTTCTCGAACGCCATGACCCGGGAGTGCTCGAGGAACCGGCCGACGATCGAGCGCACCCGGACCGTCTCGCTCAGCCCGGGCACGCCCGGGCGCAGCGCGCAGATGCCGCGGATGAACAGCTCGACCGGGACCCCGGCGCCGGAGGCCTCGTAGAGCGCGTCGATGACCCGCTCGTCGACCAGCGAGTTCACCTTGAACCGGATGCCCGACGGGCGGCCCTCGGCGGCGTGCCGCGCCTCCCGGCGGATCTTCTCCACCAGCCCGGCGCGGATCCCCTGCGGCGCCACCATCAGCTGCCGGTAGGTGGTCTGCCGCGAGTAGCCGGTGAGCACGTTGAACAGGTCGGTGAGGTCGGCGCCCACCCGCGGGTCGGCGGTGAGGATGCCGAGGTCCTCGTACTGCCGCGCCGTCTTCGGGTTGTAGTTGCCGGTGCCGATGTGCACGTAGCGGCGGATGACGCCGTTCTCCCGGCGCACCACCAGCGCCGTCTTGCAGTGCGTCTTCAGGCCCACCAGGCCGTAGACGACGTGGCAGCCGGCCCGCTCCAGCGACCGGGCCCAGGTGATGTTGGCCTCCTCGTCGAAGCGCGCCTTGATCTCGACCAGGACGACCACCTGCTTGCCCAGCTCCGCGGCGGTGATCAGCGCGTTGACGATCGGGGAGTCCCCGGAGGTGCGGTACAGCGTCTGCTTGATCGCCAGCACGTGCGGGTCCTCGGCGGCCTGCTCGATGAAGCGCTGCACGCTCGTGGCGAACGAGTGGTACGGGTGGTGGACCAGCACGTCGCCCTCGCGCAGCGTCGCGAACACGCTCTTGGGCGTCTCGCCCTCGGACAGCCGCGGGTGGGTGGCCGGCACGAACGGCTCGTCCTTGAGCTCGGGGCGGTCGATGTCGTACAGCGCCCACAGCGAGGCGAGGTCCAGCAGCCCGGGCACCGTGACGACGTCCTGCGGGCTGACCTCGAGCTCGGAGACGAGGACGTCGAGGATCTGCGGGTCCATCGTCTCGGTGACCTCGAGCCGGACCGCGGGCCCGAACCGGCGGCGGGCGAGCTCCCGCTCGAGGGCCTGCAGCAGGTCCTCGTCGCGGTCCTCCTCGACCTCGAGGTCGGCGTTGCGGGTGACCCGGAACAGGTGGTGGTCGATGACGTCGAGGCCGGGGAACAGCAGCGACAGGTGCGCGGCGATGAGGTCCTCGAGGGGCAGGAACGTCGCCTGGGAGTCGACCGGCCCCACCGGCACGAACCGCGGCACGTTGTTGGGCACCTTGAGCCGGGCGAAGCGCGGCGCGCCGGTCTCCGGGTCGCGCACCACGACGGCGAGGTTGAGCGACAGGCCGCTGATGTAGGGGAACGGGTGCGCCGGGTCGACGGCCAGCGGGGTGAGCACCGGGAACACCTGGTCGCGGAAGTACTCGCGCAGCCGCCGGGTCTCGGTCTCGGCGAGGTCGTCCCAGTGCACGATCCGGATGCCCTCGGCCTCCAGCCGCGGCGTGACGTCCCGCTCGAAGCAGTCGGCGTGCCGGTGGACCAGCTCCTGGGTGCGCTCGGTGACCCGGGCCAGCTGCTCGCGGATGGTCAGCCCGTCGGGGGAGCGCACGGTCAGCCCGGTGCTCAGCCGCCGCTTCAGCCCGGCGATGCGGACCATGTAGAACTCGTCGAGGTTGCCCGCGAAGATCGCCAGGAACTTGACCCGCTCGAGCAGCGGCATCGACGCGTCCTCGGCCAGCTCGAGCACCCGCGCGTTGAAGTCCAGCCAGGACAGCTCACGGTTGAGGAAGCGGTCCGCGGGCAGCGGGGGCTGCTCCGCGGGCACGGGCGTCTCGGGCCCGGTGATCGGGGACGTCGTCTCGGCTGCCACGGCGCTCATCGTGCCCCACGCACGTGAACGGCCGGTGCCCCTGCGCGGTCCCGTCAGGCGGCCGGGCGCGGGAGCCGCGGCAGCAGCGCCGCCGTCGCCGTCCCGACGCCGAGGCCGGCGGCGGCGGCCAGGTCGGCGGGCGTGTCGACGTCGCGGCGCAGCCCCGGCCAGTCGCCGTCCAGCGGCACCGCGCCGGCGGCGGCGTGCGCGGCGGCGGAGTCCCGGCCGAACCGCGGGTCCAGCGGCACGCCGGCCGCGGTGAGCAGGGTGGTGCCGGTGCCCGCGGCGTCGGCGACGAAGCAGCGCGGCGCCGCCGCGGCCGCGGCCAGGGCGGCGGCCAGCTCCGCCGGCCGCAGCGCCGGCAGGTCCGACGACAGGGCGGCGACGGCGCGCCCGCCGCTGGCCCGGGCGCCGTGGGCGAGCGCCGGGTTGAGCCCGCGGTCGGGCTCGTCGGGCACCGTGCGCGCGCCGAGCGCCCGGACGGTGGCGGCCGCGCGGTCCTCGTCGGTGACGACGACGACGTCGGCCACCGCGGGGCAGGCGCGGGCCGCGGAGACGGTGTCGGCCAGCAGCGCCAGCACCAGGTCCGCGTGCAGGCCGGGACCGCCGCCGGTCAGCGGCACGAGGCGGGTCTTGGCCGCGGACAGCCGCTTCGCCGGGACGACCAGGGACCACCGCACGGGCACCATGTGAGCACACCGCCGCGGCCCGCCGCGGACGCCGGGAGGACCCCGGTGCGCACCCGGACCGCCCGGAGGGTCGATCATGTGCCGGTCGTCACGACCGAGCGGAGGTGTGCCGGTGACCGAGGAGCAGTCCTCCGGGACCACTGCGGTACAGCGGCGCGCGCTGCACGAGCGCGGCCGGCTGCCGTGGTCGCTGAAGCTGGCGGTCGCGCTCATCTACCCGACCACGTCGCTGGTGTTCCGGCTGCGCTACCGGGACGGCGACCGGCTGCCGCGCACCGGCCCGGTGCTGCTGGTGGCCAACCACGTGTCGGTGCTCGACCCGCTGGCCTGCGCGCGGCTGGTCTACGACAACGGGCGGGTGCCGCACTTCCTGGCCAAGCAGGCGGTGTTCAAGGGCGTCATCGGGAAGATCCTCCGGCACGCCGGGCAGATCCCGGTGGCCCGCGGATCGGCCGACGCCCGCGGCTCCCTGGCCGCCGCGGCGGCCGACCTGGAGGCGGGCAACGTCGTCGTCATCTACCCCGAGGGCTCGGTGACCCGCGACCCCGACTGGTGGCCGATGCAGGCGCGCACCGGCGTCGCGCGGCTGGCGCTGACCACCGACGCGGTGGTGCTGCCGGTGGCCCAGTGGGGCCCGCACCGGGTGCACGACTACCACGCCAAGAAGCTGCACCTGCGCTTCCGGGCGCCCGCCGACTACGCCGTCGGGGAGCCGGTCGACCTGTCCGCGCTCCGGGCCGAGGTCCGCGCCGGCCGGCCGCTGACCCCGGACCTGCTCCGCGAGACCACCGACCTCATCATGGGCCGGGTGCGCGACCTGCTGTCCGGCCTCCGGGGTGAACCGGCCCCCGCCTCGTTCGCCCCCCGGCCGGGGCGGTCGCTGCCCGGCGACCTCCCGGGGAGCGCTGCGTGAGCGAACTGGACCGCCTCGGGCGGGGCACCCGCGCCGCCGTCCTGGGCGCCGGCTCCTGGGGCACCACCTTCGCCAAGGTGCTCGCCGACGCCGGCTGCACGGTGTCCCTGCACGCCCGCCGGCCGGAGCTGGCCCGGGCGATCGCCGAGACCGGGGAGAACGCCGAGTACCTGCCCGGCGTGCCGCTGCCCCGCGCGCTGACGGCGACCCCCGACGCCGCGGAGGCCCTCGACGGCGCCGACGTCGTGGTGCTCGCCGTCCCCTCCCAGTCGCTGCGCACCAACCTGCTCGAGTGGGCGCCGCTGCTGCCCCCGGACGCGACGCTGCTGTCGCTGATGAAGGGCGTCGAGCTCGGCACGACCAAGCGGATGAGCGAGGTCATCTGCGAGGTCACCGGCGCGGGCCCGGACCGGGTGGCGGCGCTGTCGGGGCCGAACCTGGCGCGGGAGATCGCCGAGGAGCAGCCGGCCGCCACCGTCATCGCCTGCACCGACGCCGACCGGGCCGCCGCGCTGCAGGCCGCCTGCCACACCGTGTACTTCCGGCCGTACACCAACTCCGACCTCGTCGGCTGCGAGCTCGGCGGCGCGGTGAAGAACGTCATCGCGCTGGCCTGCGGCATCGCCGAGGGGATGGGCTTCGGCGACAACACCCGGGCGTCCCTGATCACCCGCGGCCTGGCCGAGACCACCCGCCTGGGCGTGGCCCTGGGCGCGGAGCCCTCGACCTTCGCCGGGCTGGCGGGGCTGGGGGACCTGGTGGCCACCTGCAGCTCGCCGCTGTCGCGCAACCGCACGTTCGGGGAGAAGCTGGGGCGGGGCCTGTCGCTGGAGGAGGTGCAGGCCACCACCCGGCAGACCGCCGAGGGGGTCAAGAGCTGCCGCCCGGTGCTGGACCTGGCCCGCGCGCACGGCGTGGACGTGCCGGTGACCGAGGCGGTCGTGCGGGTCTGCCACGAGGGCGTGCCGGCCGCGCAGATGGTGAAGGAGATCATGTCCAGGGAGGCCAAGCCGGAGTGACGACGCTCCCCGCTGGGTGGGGCGACGGCACCCGCGCGGTCCGGGCGGGCGACGCCCCGCCGGTGCCGGGCACCCCGCTGCGCCCCTCGCCGGTGTTCGCCGCCCCCTTCCACCTCGGCGACCGCCCGCCGCGCGCGGACGGCGCCGACGCCTACGCCCGCACCGAGCACCCGACGTTCCGGGCGTTCGAGGAGGCCGTCGGCGAGCTCGACGGCGGCCGCTGCCTCGCCTTCTCCACCGGCATGGCCGCGGTCACCGCCGCGGTGACGGCGCTGGTGTCGGCCGGCGACCGCCTGGTGCTGCCCGCCGACGGCTACTACGCGACCCGGCTGCTCGCCCGCGACGAGCTCGAACGGCTCGGCGTCCGGGTGGAGTACGTGCCGACGACCGGGATCGGCGACGTCGCCGCCCGCGGGGACCTCGACGGCGCCCGGATGGTCCTCCTCGAGACGCCGAGCAACCCGCAGCTCGACGTCTGCGACGTCGCGGCGGTGGCCCGCGCGACCCGGGCGGCCGGGGCGCTGCTCGCCGTCGACAACACCACGGCCACCCCGCTCGGCCAGCGGCCGCTGGCGCTGGGCGCCGACCTCACCGTGGGCGCCGACACCAAGGCGCTCACCGGGCACAGCGACCTGCTGCTCGGCCACGTGAGCACCACCTCCGGCGAGGTGTTCGACCGGCTCAAGGGCTGGCGCGACCACACCGGCAGCACGCCCGGCGCGTTCGACGCGTGGCTCGGCCACCGGTCGATGAGCACGCTGGACCTGCGGCTGGCCCGCCAGGCGCAGACCGCCGCGGCGGTGGCCGAGGTCCTCTGCGCCCACCCGGCGGTGACCGGCGTCCGGTGGCCCTGGCTCCCCGCGGACCCCTCCCACGAGCTCGCCACCCGGCAGATGCTGCGGCCGGTCGGCGTCGTCTCGGCCGAGCTCGCCGACGAGGCCGCGGTGTCGCGGTTCCTCACCGCCAGCCGGCTGTGGACCGCGGCGACCAGCTTCGGCGGCGTGCACAGCACCGTCGACCGGCGGGCTCAGTGGGGCGGGGACGCCGTCCCGGGGGGCTTCCTGCGCTTCTCCTGCGGCATCGAGGACACCGATGACGTCGTCGCCGATCTCACCGCCGCGCTCGACGCCGTCTGACGGGATGAGCCGCACCACCCTCGACCGCGTCCTCGCGGCCGGCCCCGTGCTGCACGCCGGCCGGGACGGCGACTACCGGGCGCTCGCCTGGGCGGCCGGCGAGCCGCACCGGGTGCGCCGCGAGCTGGTCGGGCCGGCGTGGCAGCCGCCGCGCCGGGGCGTGCGGGCGGTCGCCTGCCTCGCGCACGTCACCGACCTGCAACTGGCCGACGTCTGCTCGCCGGCCCGCTTCGAGTTCTTCCACCGCTTCGAGGCCGACCCGCGGATGCGCGCGCTCGTGCCCATGCACCGGCCGCAGGAGGCGCTGACCGCGCACGCCGTCGACGCGCTGGTGCGCACCCTCAACGGCCTGGCCGGGGCGCCGCGGACCGGCCAGCCGCTGCAGGTGGTGGTCACCACCGGCGACGCCATCGACAACGCGCAGTGGAACGAGCTGGAGCTGTACCTCGCCGTCCTCGGCGGGGGAGTGGTCTCACCCGGCGCCGGGCTGACCGCCTACGACGGCGTGCAGGCCTCCGGATGGCCGCACGACCTGTTCTGGCGGCCCGACGACGACGGCGGCGTCCACCACGAGCGGTTCGGCTTCCCCGCCCGCCCCGGGCTGCTGGAGGCGGCGTTCGCGGCCTTCGCCGCCGAGGGGCTGCGGCTGCCGTGGCTGGGCTGCCACGGCAACCACGAGGCGCTCATCCAGGGCGTCGGCGTCCCCACGCCCGCGCTGGCCGCCGTCCTCGGCGCCGGGCGCAAGCCGGTCGACGTCGACCCCGCCCTGCCGCTGGACGACGCGCTGCACCTGTTCACGCACCGCTCCGAGGTCTTCACCACCGCCACCTCCCGCCCGGTGACGCCCGTGGCCGACCGCCGGTTCATCGACCGCCGGTCCTTCGTCGCCGCGCACCTCTCCGACGGCGGGGCGCCGGCCGGCCACGGGTTCACCGAGGAGAACCTGCGCGACGGCACCGCCTACTACGCCTGGGACGGGCTGCCCGGGGTGCGCGTGGTCTGCCTGGACACCACCCGGGTCACCGGCGGCGCCGCGGGCTCGGTCGACGCGGCGCAGGCGCGGTGGCTGGAGGAGCGGCTGCGCGAGGTGTCGTCGTCGGCGCCCGGTCCCGACGGCGGGCGGGTGGCCACCGGCAACGCCGACCGGCTGGTGGTCCTGCTCTCGCACCACGGGTCGGGCACGCTCACCCGCTCCGACGCCCTCGGCGGGCAGCCGGCCGCCGACGACACCGCGCTGGGCGCCCCCGAGCTGCTCGCGCTGCTGCACCGGTACCCGAACGTGGTGCTGTGGCTCAACGGGCACACGCACGTCAGCGAGGTGCGGCCGTGGGCGCACCCGCACGAGCCCGGCCGCGGGCTGTGGGAGGTCACCACCTGCGCCGTCGTCGACTGGCCCGGGCAGGCCCGGCTGGTGGAGCTGCTCGACAACGGCGACGGCACCCTGTCGCTGGTCTGCACGATGGTCGACCACGACAGCCCCGCCCGGCCGCCGGCCGCCGACGACCCCGCCGCCGGGGACCCCGCCGCGCTGGCGGCGCTGCACCGCGAGCTGGCGGCCAACGTGCCGTACGCGGGCCTGGGCTCGCCGCTGGCCGGCACGCCCGCCGACCGCAACGTCGAGCTGGTCCTCCGCGCCCCGTTCTGACCCGCGGCACCGAGCGTGTGCGCCGACGCGGGGTTCCGGCGTCCGGGGTGCGGCGTCAGCGCACCCGCTCGGCGGTCACCCGGCGGTGCGGGCGTCCCGGCGGCGGCGGTGGGCGGCGCGGGCAGTAAGCCAGCCGCTGAAGGCCAGGTAGTAGACGACGTAGGCGAACGACAGCGCGACGACGAACGGGTTCGGGTCGGGCAGCTGGGCGACCAGCACGGCGTAGGAGACGAACCAGACGGCGGTCAGCGCCATGCTCACCTGCCACAGCGCCTCGGTCCGCGACGGGTAGAGGTAGCGCACCGGCACGAACACCAGCACCGAGCAGACGACGAGCACCACGCCGACGGCCACCTGCGACAGGTCGAGCACGACCGCGTAGAACGCGACGACGTTCCAGTAGCTCGGGAAGCCGAGGAAGGTGTGGTCGTCGGTCTTCGCGTCCACCCGGCAGAACTGGTAGCTCGACGCCAGCAGCGGCAGCGCGGCCAGCACCCAGCCCACCGGCCCGTGCGGCAGCACGCCGGTGGTCCACAGCAGGACGACCGGGGCGAAGACGTAGGTCAGGTAGTCGACGATGTTGTCCAGCAGCGAGCCGTCGAACCAGGGGATCGTCTCCTTGACCCGCGCGCGCCGGGCCAGCATCCCGTCGGTGCCGTCGACCACCAGCGCGGCCAGCCCGATCCACAGCGCGGCCTCGACCTCGCCCTCGATCGCGGCCAGCACGAACAGCAGCGCCAGCACCGAGCCCAGCGCCGTGTAGGCGTGCACCGCGGCGCCGGCCAGCCGCAGGGGGAGCGGGTGCCGGCGCACGGCGGCGTCCCCCTGGTGCGCCGTCGTCGCCGGAGGTCGGGGGTCCACCGGAGGGGCCGCGTTCTCCCGCATCGCCGACGAGGTTCCCACACACCCCGCGTGCCGGCTCCGCGGGAGCCGGGGGACGCGCGGAGGCCGTCGACTAGGGTCGGCCGCGATGAGCGGAACGGGCAAGGTGCGCGTCGCGGTCGTGTTCGGGGGGCGCAGCGCCGAGCACGCCATCTCCTGCGTCAGCGCCGGGAGCGTGATGGCGGCGCTGGACCGGGAGCGCTACGAGGTGGTCCCCGTCGGCATCGCCCGCGACGGCCGCTGGGTGCTCCCCGACGAGGGCCAGCGGCTGGCCATCGACGGCGGCCGGCTGCCCGAGGTCACCGGCGGGACGGCGGTGTCGCTGGTCGGCGACCCCGCCGGGCGCGGGCTGGCCGTCCTGGAGCCGGCCGCCGCGATCGGCCCGGTGCTCACCGAGGTCGACGTCGTCTTCCCGGTGCTGCACGGCGCCTACGGCGAGGACGGCACCATCCAGGGGCTGCTGGAGATGAGCGGGCTCCCGTACGTCGGGTCGGGCGTGTTCGCCAGCGCCGCGTCGATGGACAAGGAGTTCACCAAGAAGCTCCTGGCCGCCGCCGGGCTGCCGCAGGGCGACCACGTGGTGCTCCGCGACGCCGAGGGCGCCCTGTCGGCCGACCCGGACCTGCTGACCGCCGAGGACCGCGAGCGGCTGGGCCTGCCGGTGTTCGTCAAGCCCTCGCGCGCCGGGTCCAGCATCGGCATCACCCGGGTCACCGACTGGGCGCAGTTCCCCGAGGCGGTGGCCACCGCGGCCGCCGTCGACCCGAAGGTCGTCGTCGAGGCCGCCGTGCCCGGCCGGGAGATCGAGTGCGGCGTGCTCGCCGGCCGCGACGGCGGGCCGCCGGAGGCCAGCCTGCCGGCGGAGATCCGGCTGAGGCCCGGCACCGACTGGTACGACTTCGACGCCAAGTACCTCGAGGACGCCGTCGAGTTCGACGTCCCGGCCGACCTCACGCCCGAGCAGACGCGGATGGTGCAGGAGGCCTCCCGCCGCGCCTACCTCGCCCTGGACTGCGAGGGCCTGGCGCGGGTGGACTTCTTCCTCGGCACCGGGCCCGACGGCCGCGAGCGGCTGGTCGTCAACGAGGTCAACACCATGCCGGGCTTCACGCCCATCTCGATGTTCCCGCGGATGTGGGCGGCCAGCGGGGTGTCCTACCCCGAGCTGGTGGACCGGCTGGTCACCTCCGCACTGACCCGTGCGGGCCGGCCGGGGGACCAGCGGACCCCCCGGTGACCCCGGGCCGCCTCGCGGCCGTCCTCGCCGGGCTGGTGTCGCTCGTCCCGGCCACCGGCTGCACGCCGACCAGCGCCACCCCCGCGCCCGCCCCCGCCACGCCGGAGGGCGTCGAGGAGCTGGAGGAGCTGCTGCTCGACGAGGTGCCCTCCGGCCTCCCGCGGATCGCCGACGCCGACCTGCAGCCCCCCGCCGGCGCCAAGACCGTCGACGACGTGGCCACCTACTCCGACGACCCCGCCCGCGAGCGCGCGGTGCTGCGCGAGTACGGCTACCGGCACGGCTGGGAGCGCTTCTGGGGCGCCACGGCCGGCCCGCTCACCAGCGTCTTCCTCGACCAGTTCGCCGACCCCGCCGGCGCCGCGGCCTACGCGCGCGACCTCGCCGGCAACGACGCCGAGCTCTACGACGGCGTGCTGCGGCACGACCCGGCGTCGCTGCCCGAGGGCTGCAGCCTGCTCACCGTCGCCGAGGTCGACCCGGCGACCGGGCTGTCCGGCCCGGCGGCGTTCGCCTGGTGCGCGCACGGGGTGTTCAGCGTCGGGGTGACCGCCGTGGCGGCCACCGAGCAGGCCGCGGGCGACGAGGTGCACGACGCCGTCCGGGCCCAGCTGGACGAGCTCCCGGTGGCCTGAGGGGCCTCAGCGCGGCGGCAGGGTGTCGGCGACGACGCCGCTGAGCACGGTGACCGGGGCGCTGTCGACACCGGGCGGCAGGGTCACCTGCACGTAGGCGGCACGGTCGACCGCGGTCCAGGTCGTCGCCTCCTCGGTCTGCTCGACGAACCAGGTGACCTGGTCGATCTGCAGCAGGCCCTCGCCGGCGACCAGGCCCGCGGGCTGCGGCACACCGCACACCAGCACGACCGGCGGCTCGCCCCAGGCGGCGGCGTACGGGGTGTCGGAGTCGACCAGCCGCTGCGGCTCCCCGGTCAGGTCGAGGGGGAGGCCGGACATCAGCGCCGGGCAGGTCGCGTCGGCCTCCGGCGTCGGCGGCGGGACCTCGACCGGCAGCACCGGGAGGTCCTCCGCGCGCTGCTGCGTGGGGGCACCGCTGACGTCGGCGACCGGCTCGTCGCCGTCGTCGTCGCCGCCGACCACGCGGACCAGGACGAGCAGCGCCACGAGCACCGGCACGACCACGGCGGTCGCGACCAGCGCCAGCCGGCGCAGCGGGTCGCGCGCGGGCGCCGGTGCCGGGTCCGGGGCGGGGGTGTCCTCGCTCAGCGGCTCAGATGTTGACGACGGGGCAGGTCAGCGTGCGCGTGATGCCGTCGACCGACTGGACGCGGGCGACCACCAGGCGGCCCAGCTCGTCGACGGTCTCTGCCTCGGCGCGGACGATGACGTCGTAGGGGCCGGTGACGTCCTCGGCCTTGGTCACGCCGGCGATCTCGCTGATCGTGGACGCCACCTGGGCGGCCTTGCCGACCTCGGTCTGGATCAGGATGTAGGCGTGGACCACGGGACGACCTTCCTCGGACGGCTCTGCGGGTGGCTGCCTGCCACCGGCAGACGGACCGGAGCGCAACGTACCCCAGCGACCCGGAGTGGCCTGTGACACGGCCCCGTCCGCTCGTGCCGCGCGAGGACCCCGCCGACAGCGTGCGGGTCGTGGGGGAGTTCGGCGTCATCGCCCGGGTGGTCGCCCGCGCCGGCTCCGCCCAGGTCGCGCAGGTCGGCCCCGGCGACGACGCCGCGGTGCTGCGGGTGCCCGACGGCCGGGTGGTCGCCACCACCGACGTGCTCGTCGAGGGCCGCCACTTCCGCCGCGACTGGTCCTCGGCCGAGGACGTCGGGCACAAGGCCGCCGCCGCCAACCTCGCCGACGTCGCCGCGATGGGCGGGGTGGCCACCGCGCTGCTGGTCGGGCTGGCCTGCCCCGCCGACACGCCCACCTCGTGGCTGGAGGGCGTGGCCGCCGGGATGGCCGCCGAGTGCGCGCCGCTGGGCGCCGCCGTCGTCGGCGGGGACACCGTGGCCTCGGCGTCCGACAGCGGCGCCGTCGTCCTGTCGGTCACCGCGCTGGGCGACCTCGGCGGCCGGGCGCCGGTGCTGCGCTCGGGGGCCCGGCCCGGGGACGTGCTCGCCGTCGCCGGGCGGCTGGGCTGGTCGGCGTGCGGGCTGGCCGTGCTGCGCCGCGGCTTCAGCAGCCCGCTGGCCGCCGTCACCGCGCACCGCCGCCCCACCCCGCCGTACCTCGCCGGGCCGGCCGCGGCCGACGCCGGCGCGACGGCCATGTGCGACGTCAGCGACGGCCTGCTCGCCGACGCCGGGCACCTGGCCGCCGACAGCGGCGTCGTCGTGGACGTCGACCGGGCCGCGCTGGTGCGTGCGACCCTGGAGCCGCCCGGTCCGCTGCAGCAGGTGGCGGCGGCCCTCGGCGCCGATCCGCTGGCCTGGGTGCTCACCGGCGGGGAGGACCACGCCCTGCTGGCCACCTTCCCGCCGGCCGCGGCGCTGCCGGAGGGGTGGGTGCCGATCGGGCGGGTCCAGGAGGGGGAGCCGGGCGTGTCCGTCAGCGGGGAGCCCGCGGCCGACGTCGCGGTGGCGGTCGGCGCGGAGGGGACCGGGCATGTCCACTTCGGCTGAGGTGCGGCTGCGCGACGGGTCGGTCGCGCGGCTGCGCGCGGTGCCCTACGACGACCCGCTGGCCCGCGACCTCGTCGAGCGGGTGCAGCAGGAGTACGTGGTCCGCTACGGCGGCCCGGACGGCGCCGCCGTCGACCCGGCCGAGTTCGTGCCCCCGGCCGGGCTGTTCCTCGTCGCCGAGGTCGGCGGCGAGCCGGCCGGCTGCGGCGCCTGGCGCCGGCACGGCGAGGGCGAGGACCCCGCCGTCGCCGAGGTCAAGCGCGTCTACGTCGTGCCGCGCTTCCGCCGGCGCGGCCTGGCCCAGGTGCTGGTCACCGCGCTGGAGGACTCCGCGCGCGCCTCGGGGTACCGCTCGGTCGTGCTCAACACCGGCGACCGCCAGCCCGAGGCGCTCGCGCTGTACGCGGCGATGGGATACACGCCCGTCCCGGGGTACGGCATCTACGCCGGCGAGGCCGGGGCGGTCTTCCTCGGCAGGGACCTCGTCGGCGAGGAGCAGCCGTGGGCGTCGTGACGATCTCCGCGTCCTACGGCGCGGGCGGGCCGGAGATCGGTCCCGCCGTCGCCGAGCGGCTCGGCCTGGCCTTCCACGACCGGGCGATCCCGGCCCAGGTGGCCGGGAGGCTCGGCGTCTCCCAGGACGACGCCGAGGCCAACGACGAGCGCGTCGTGCGCGGCCTGTGGCGGCTGGTGGCCTCGCTCGGGGCCATGCCCGACCCGGTCGGCGGCGTCGTGCCGGCGACCCCGCAGCCCGACGAGCGGGCCTACCGCGAGCACACCGAGCGGGTGCTGCGCGAGATCGCCGACGGCTCCGGCGGGGTGGTGCTCGGCCGCGCCGGGGCGCTGGTGCTGCGCGACCGGCCCGACGCCCTGCACGTGCGGCTCGACGGCCCGCCGGAGGCCCGGCTCCGGGCGGCGGTGGCGCGCTACGGCCGCCCCGCGGACGAGCTGCGGCGGGAGCTCGAGGCCAACGACACCACCCGCGAGGCCTACGTCCGGCACTTCTACCGGTGCGACCCGGCGGCCGCCCGGCACTACCACCTCGTCGTCGACGGGACGGCGCTGCCGCTGGGGACCGTGGTGGACCTGGTGGTCACCGCGGCCCGGGCCCGCGGGATCGGCGCCCGCTGACCCTCCGCGCACGCGAAGGACCCCGGAGGTGGTGACCTCCGGGGTCCTCGGCGAGCGGGCGGCCTCCGTCAGGAGGCCCGGCGATCAGGCGCGGACGACCTTGCCCGCGCGGATGCACGAGGTGCAGGCGTTGATCCGCTTGCGGTTGCCGGGGGCGACGAGCGCCCGCACCGACTGGATGTTCGGGTTCCAACGGCGCGGCGTGCGGCGGTGCGAGTGCGACACCGACATACCGAAACCGGGCCCCTTGCCACAGACATCGCACACGGCAGCCACGGTGGATCACTCCCAGAGAATCGATTTTCAGACGGCGGCGCACAGGCGGCGACCGCGAGACCGTCGTCCAGCATAACCGCTCCTCCGCGGAGCCGTCGCCGAGGTGGCAGGAGGACCGGGTCCGGCACCGCCACGGGACCGGGTCCGTCCGTCTCCGCGGGTACCCTCCGGCCGTGCTGCAGGCGCTGGACGACGCCGCGGTCGGTCGCTGGTGCCGCGCCGCGGTCACCGCGCTGTCCGCGGGACGGCGCAGCCTCGACGACCTCAACGTCTTCCCCGTGCCCGACGGCGACACCGGCACCAACCTGCTGCTCACCGCGCAGGCAGCGGTCGCCGAGCTCGACGCCGCCGGGGGACGCGAGCCGGCCTGGACCGCGCTCACCCGCGGCGCGGTCCTCGGCGCCCGCGGCAACAGCGGCACGATCCTCGCCCAGCTGGTGCGCGGCCTGTCCGACCAGCTCGCCGGCCAGGAACCCGCCGACGGCCCCGCGCTGGCCGCGGCGCTGCAGAAGGCCGCCGACACCGCCTACTCCGCGGTCGCCGACCCGGAGGAGGGCACCTTCCTCACCGTCGCCCGCGCGGGCGCCGAGTGCGCCGTGGCCGCCGTCGCCGAGGGCCGCACCGCCCTGGCCGACGTCGTCACCGCCGCCGCCGACGGCGCCCGCACGGCCCTGGAGGCCACCCCCGGCCAGCTCGACGCGCTGCGCCACGCCGGCGTGGTCGACGCCGGGGGTGCGGGCCTCTGCCTGGTCCTCGACGCCCTGGTGGTCACCGTCACCGGCGTCGAGCCCGCGCGCCCGCCGCTGGTGCCCCGCCCCGCGCACCCCGCCGACCCCGCCACCGTCCCGGCGCAGCCGCCGGCGGGCCCCGGCAGCGAGGTGCAGTACCTGCTCGCCGACGCCGACGAGGCCGCCGTCACCGTCCTGCAGTCCCGGCTGGCCGCCCTCGGCGACAGCCTCGTCGTCGTCGGCGTCGACACCCCCACCGGCCGGCAGTGGAACGTGCACGTGCACACGAACGACGTCGGCGGCGCGATCGAGGCCGGCATCGAGGCCGGCCGGCCGCACCGGATCACCGTCACCCCGCTGGCGCCGGTCCGCCCGCCCGCCCCGGTGCCCGGCCGCCGCGCCGTCGTCGCGGTCGTGCCGGGGGAGGGGCTGGCGCAGTTGTTCTCCGGTGAGGGCGTCCGCGTGGTCACCTGCGGGCCCGACGGCGTGGACGAGGACGAACTGCTCGACGAGGTGCTCGTCTCGGCCGCCTGCGACGTCGTCGTCCTGCCCAACGACCCCGCGCTGACCCCGGTCGCCGCGCGCGCCGCCGAGCGGGCCCGCGAGGCCGGCCGCGACGTCGCCGTCGTCCCCACCCGCTCGCCGGTGCAGGGCCTGGCGGCCATCGCCGTCGCCGACCCCGCCCGCCGCTTCGGCGACGACGTCATCGCCATGGCCGAGGCCGCCGCGGCCACCCGCTGGGCCGAGGTCACCCTCGCCGAGCAGGAGGCGCTCACCAGCGCCGGGTTCTGCCACCCCGGCGACGCGCTGGGCTCGGCGGAGGGCGACGTCGTGGTGGTCGGGCGCGACCTCGCCGCGGTCGCCTGCGACCTGCTCGACCGGCTGCTGTCGGCCGGCGGCGAGATGGCCACGCTCGTCGTCGGGCCGGACGCCGCGCTCGGCGACGCCGTCTGCGCGCACCTGGCCGCCGTCCACCCGACCGTCGAGGTGGTCCGCTACGACGCCGGCGCCGTCCTGCCCCTGCAGGTGGGGGTGGAGTAGCCCGATGGCGGTGACCCTCGACACCGACCTCGCGCGCGTGCTGGGCGCCAAGACGGCGAAGGCGATGGCCGAGTCGCTCGGGCTGCGCACCGTCCGCGACCTCCTGCGCCACTACCCCCGCCGCTACGCCCGCCGCGGCGAGATGACCCGGCTCGACGACCTGCAGGTCGGCGACCGCGTGACCGTGCTCGCCCAGGTCCGGCGGGTGACCAGCCGGCGGATGCGCAACCGGCCCGGCACGCTCACCGAGGTCACCGTCGGCGACGGCGCCGGCGAGATGCAGCTGGTCTTCTTCAACCGCAAGTTCGGGAAGCTCGAGGAGGGCGCCTGGGGGCTGTTCGCCGGCACGGTCGGCGAGTACCGCCGGACCAAGCAGTTCGCCCACCCCGACTTCCACCTCATCACCGGCGACGACGACGAGGACTGGGCCCGCGCGCTCATCCCCATCTACCCGGCGAGCAAGGACGTCTCCAGCTGGGTGATCCAGAAGTCGGTGCGGCTGCTGCTCGACGCCTCCGGCGGCTTCGGTTTCGTCGAGGACCCGCTGCCCGAGGACCTGCGCCGCCGCCACGGGCTGCTCAGCCTCCCCGCCGCCCTGCTCGACGTGCACCGCCCCACCAGCGACGAGGACGTCGAGCGCGCCGAGGAGCGCCTCAAGTGGGACGAGGCGCTGGTCCTGCAGCTGGTGCTGGGCGCCCGCCGCCGGGCCGCGGCCCTGGAGCCGGGCACCGCCCGCCCGCGCCGGGGCGGCGGGCTGCTCGACGCCGTCGACACCGCCCTGCCCTTCGAGCTGACCGAGGGGCAGCGGCAGGTGGGGGAGGAGCTCGCCGCCGAGCTGTCCCGCGAGCACCCGATGCACCGGCTGCTGCAGGGCGAGGTGGGCTCGGGCAAGACCGTCGTCGCGCTGCGGGCCATGGCGCAGGTGGTCGACGCGGGCGGGCAGGCCGCGCTGCTGGCACCCACCGAGGTCCTCGCCGCGCAGCACGCCCGCAGCATCTCGGCGATGCTCGGCCCGCTGGCCCGCGCCGGCGAGTTCGACGGCGACCCCGCCGGCACGAGGGTCGTGCTGCTCACCGGCTCGCTCAAGGCCGCCGCCCGCCGCGCCGCCCGCGCCGCGGTGGCCGACGGCAGCGCCGGCATCGTCGTCGGCACCCACGCGCTGCTGCAGGAGGGCGTCGAGTTCGCCGACCTCGGCCTGGTCGTCGTCGACGAGCAGCACCGCTTCGGCGTGGAGCAGCGCGACGCGCTGCGCGCCAAGGGCAACCGGCCGCCGCACGTGCTGGTCATGACCGCCACGCCGATCCCGCGCACCGTCGCGATGACCGTCTACGGCGACCTGGAGACCTCCGTGCTGCGGCAGCTGCCCAGCGGCCGCGGTGGCGTGGCCAGCTCGGTGGTCCCCGTCAGCGACAAGCCCACCTGGCTCGACCGCGCCTGGGAGCGGCTGCGCGAGGAGGTCGCCGCCGGGCGGCAGGCCTACGTCGTCTGCCCGCGGATCGGCGACGAGGACACCGGCAGCGAGGACGAGCCCGACGAGGCCGACGCCCCGCAGGAGAGCGGCGGCGACGGCGACCGGCGGCCGCCGCTGGCCGTCCTCGACGTCGCCGAGGCGCTCAGCGAGGGCCCGCTCGCCGGGCTGCGGCTGGCGGTGCTGCACGGCCGCATGACGCCCGAGGCCAAGGAGGCGACCATGCGGGCCTTCGCCGCCCGCGAGGTCGACGTCCTGGTCGCCACCACCGTCGTCGAGGTCGGTGTCGACGTGCCCAACGCCACCGTCATGGTGGTCATGGACGCCGACCGCTTCGGCGTCAGCCAGCTGCACCAGCTGCGCGGCCGCGTCGCCCGCGGACGACACCGGGGGCTGTGCCTGCTGGTCACCGAGGCCCGCGAGACGACGGCGACCGGGCAGCGGCTGGCCGCGGTCGCCGGCACCTCCGACGGCTTCGAGCTCGCCCGCGTGGACCTCGAGACCCGCCGCGAGGGCGACGTCCTCGGCGCCGCGCAGTCCGGACGGCGCTCCACCGTCAAGCTGCTGTCCCTGCTCGAGGACGAGGAGCTCATCGCCACCGCCCGCGCCGAGGCGACCGCGCTGCTGGCCACCGAGCGCGGGCTGGCCGACCACCCGGGCCTGGCCGCCGAGGTCGCCGCCCTGGCCACCGACGAGCGCGCCGACTACCTCGAGAAGGCATGAGGACGGACCCCCTGCCCCCCGCCACTCGCAGCGTAAGGGCCCCGTCCTCCCCACCCTTCGCGAGCTCAGGGCGGGACCCGGGACGGGGCCAGGGACCCTGCAGGGGGCCGTCGACGTCGGGGACGGGGCAGTGACCCGCCTGATCTCCGGCGCGGCCGGGGGCCGGCGGCTCAAGGTGCCGCCCAGCGGGGTGCGGCCCACCGGCGACCGCGCCCGCGAGGGGTTGTTCAACAGCCTGGGCACCCTGCTCGACCTCGACGGCGCCGCCGTCCTCGACCTCTACGCCGGCTCCGGCGCGCTCGGGCTGGAGGCGCTGTCCCGCGGCGCCGCGCAGGTGGTGCTCGTCGAGAACGGCCCCCGCGTGCTGCCGGTGCTGCGCGCCAACGTCGCCGCCGTCGGCCTGCCCGGCGCGCGGGTGGTCACGGGGTCGGTGCCCACCGTCGTCGGCGGCGCGCCGCCGGCCCGTTTCGACCTCGTGCTGGCCGACCCGCCCTACGCCGTCCCGGCCGAGGAGGTGCGCGGCGTGCTGAGTGCGCTGGTGACGGGGGAGTGGCTCGCCCCGGACGCGGTCGTCGTCGTCGAGCGGTCCTCCCGCGAGGAGCCCTGGGAGTGGCCGACACCGCTGACCGGTATCCGCGACCGCCGCTACGGGGAGGCGTTGCTCCGGTACGGTCGCCTCCCGTGAGGCGAGCGGTCTGTCCCGGGTCGTTCGACCCGGTCACCAACGGCCACGTCGACGTGATCACCCGGGCCGCCGCGCTGTACGACGAGCTGGTGGTGGCCGTCCTGGTCAACCCCGGCAAGGCCGGGCTGTTCTCCGTCGACGAGCGCATGGAGCTGCTGCGCGACGCGGTGGCCGAGCTGCCCAACGTCGTCGTCGACAGCTTCAGCGGCCTGCTCGTCGACTACTGCCGCAGCCACGACATCCCGGTGGTGGTCAAGGGCCTGCGGGCGGTCGGCGACTTCGAGTACGAGCTGCAGATGGCGCAGATGAACCGCGAGCTGGCCGGCGTGGAGACGCTGTTCGTGCCCACCGCGCCGCAGGTCGGCCACCTGTCCTCCAGCCTGGTCAAGCAGATCGCCACCTTCGGCGGCGACGTCTCCCGGCTGGTGCCCAAGGCGGTCCTCGAGCGGCTGCTGGCCAAGCGCGACGACGGGGCGGCGTCGTGACCGAGGTCGTCTACCGGCTCTACGAGGTCGTCGACGAGCTCAGCCGGGTCATCGAGAGCGCGCGCAGCGTGCCCATGTCCGGCTCCTGCATGGTGCCGCGCGACCACCTGCTCGACCTGCTCGACGACCTCCGGGAGAACCTGCCGGAGGAGGTGCACGCGGCCGGCGCGATCGTCGAGCAGCGCACCGAGATCCTCGAGCAGGCGCAGGCCGAGGCCGAGCAGCTCACCGGCCGGACCCGCGAGGAGGCCGACCGGCTGGTCGCCTCCGCCCGCCGGCAGCGCGAGGAGGTCCTCGGCACCGCCCGGCGGCAGCGCGACGAGCTGCTCGCCCGCGCCCAGGCCGAGGCCGAGGACCTGCTCACCCGGGCCGAGGCGGAGGCCGACCGGCTGATCGCCGAGGCGCAGGCCCACCACGAGGCGGTGCTCGCCGACGCCCAGGCCCAGCACGCCGAGGTGCTCGCCACCGCGCAGGCCGAGCACGAGCGGCTGGTCAGCGAGACCGAGGTCTACCGCGGCGCGGTCGCCCGCTCCGACGAGCTCGGGGCGCAGACCGTCGCCGAGGTCAACCGGATGCGCGCCGAGGTCGACGAGTACGTCGACACCCGGCTGGCCGACTTCGGCACCACCCTCGAGCGGATGCTGCGCTCGGTGGAGAAGGCCCGCGAGACGCTGCGCGAGCCCTAGGCCGGAGGACGTCCCGGCGGCCCGGACGGCGACGGCGCGGGATCGGGTAGTCTCGGTTGCTGGTCCGACCACCGGTGTCCGCGCCCGGCCGGATCCCCTCCCACCTGACGACCGCGAGTACCGACATGCCTGCCGCACCTGCCGACCGCCGCCCCGGCGCCGCGTCCTCCGACGCCCGGCGCCCCGCTGCCGACCCCTGGGCCGTCGAACTGCGCGAGCTCGGCCGCCGCCCGGGCTCCATGCAGGAGCTCGACCGCACCGTCCCGGCCCCCGAGGGCTGGCGGCTGGAGATGATCGGCGTCCCCGAGGGCGCGCCGGTCCACCTGCGGCTGCGGCTGGAGTCGGTGATGGAGGGCGTGCTGGTCTCCGGCGACGTCGAGGTCCCGGTCGAGGGCCAGTGCGCCCGGTGCCTGGACCCGGTCGAGGACACCTACGACCTCGACGTCCAGGAGCTGTTCGCCTACCCGGGCAGCGCCACCGAGGCCACCAGCGAGGAGGACGAGGTCCGCCTCGTCGAGGGCGAGCGCATCGACCTCCAGCCGATGGTGCGCGACGCCGTCGTCCTCGCCCTGCCGCTCTCGCCCACCTGCACCGAGGACTGCGCCGGCCTGTGCTCCGGCTGTGGCCAACGCCTCGACGACCTGCCGGACGACCACTCGCACGAGCTGGTCGATCCCCGCTGGGCCGGCCTCGCCGGCCGTTTCACCACCGGAGCGGTCACCGACCGTCCGGGCGACCCTGAGGAGAACTGACCGTGGCCGTCCCGAAGCGGAAGATGTCCCGCGCCAACACCCGCGCCCGCCGGTCGCAGTGGAAGGCGAGCGCCCCCACGCTGGCCCCCTGCCCGAACCGCGCCTGCGGCCAGCTCAAGCCGCCGCACCAGGCCTGCCCGAACTGCGGCCAGCACGCCGGCCGCCAGGTCCTCTCGGTCTGACCCGGCACGACGTGGGCAGCGCCGCCCGCACGCCGGTCGTCCCCGACGGCGGCTCGCCGGCGGGACCGGCGCACGCCGACTCCGCGGCCGCCTGGCTGCTCGACGCCCTCGGCATCGAGCTGCCCGGCGGCCTGCTGGCGTTGGCGCTGACCCACCGCTCCTACGCCTACGAGCACGGCGGCCTGCCCACCAACGAGCGGCTGGAGTTCCTCGGCGACGCGGTGCTCGGCCTCGTCGTCACCGACGAGCTCTACCGCAGCCAGCCGGACCTGCCCGAGGGCCGGCTGGCCAAGCTGCGCGCGTCGGTGGTCAACATGACCTCGCTGGCCGGGGTCGCCCGGCGGCTCGGCGACGGCGGCCTGGGGCCGCACCTGCTGCTCGGCCGCGGCGAGGAGACCACCGGCGGCCGGGAGAAGGACTCGATCCTCGCCGACGCGCTCGAGGCGCTGATCGGCGCGGTGCACCTGGGCGTGGGCCTGGAGGTCGCGGCGGCCGTCGTGCACCGGCTGTTCGACCCGCTGCTGGTCGAGTCCGCCACCCGCGGCGCCGGCCTGGACTGGAAGACCAGCCTCCAGGAGCTCGGCGCCGCCCGCGGCCTGGGCGCCCCCGTCTACGACGTCACCGACGAGGGCCCGCCGCACGCCAAGACGTTCACCGCCGCGGTGTCCCTGGCCGGCGTCGTCCGGGGCAAGGGCACCGGGCGCACCAAGAAGGCCGCCGAGCAGGAGGCCGCCGAGGCCGCCTGGCGCGCCGTCTCGGCCGACACCCCCGCGGCCGCCGGGGACTGACCCGTGCCCGAGCTGCCGGAGGTCGAGGTGGTCCGGCGCGGCCTGGAGCGCTGGGTCGCCGGGCGCACCGTGGCCGCCGTCGAGGTGCACCACCCGCGCGCGGTCCGCCGGCACCTCGAGGGCGCCGAGCACTTCGTCGCGGCGCTGACCGGCCGCACGCTCAGCGCCGCACACCGCCGCGGCAAGTACCTGTGGCTGCCGCTCAGCGAGGCCGACGGCACGCCCGCCGGCCGGGCGATGGTCGCCCACCTCGGCATGAGCGGGCAGCTGCTGGTGGAGAAGCGCTCCCAGCCCGACGAGACCCACCTGCGCGCCCGGTTCACCTTCACCGACGGCGGCCGGGAGCTGCGCTTCGTCGACCAGCGCACGTTCGGCGGGCTGGCGGTGGGGGACGCCGACGGCGAGCGCATCCCGCAGCGGCTGGCGCACATCGCCATCGACCCGCTGGACCCCTCCTTCGACGAGGCCGGCTTCAGCGCCGCGCTGCGCCGCCGGCGCACCGAGGTCAAGCGCGCGCTGCTGGACCAGACGCTGATCGGCGGCGTCGGCAACATCTACGCCGACGAGGCGCTGTGGCGGGCCCGCCTGCACGGCGCGCGGCCCACCGACTGGCTGACCCGCACCCAGGTCGCGGACCTGCTCGACGGCGTGCGCAGCGTGCTCGGCGAGGCGCTGGCGCAGGGCGGCACTTCGTTCGACTCGCTGTACGTCGACGTCAACGGGCAGAGCGGCTACTTCTCCCGCTTCCTCGCCGTCTACGGCCAGGCCGACCGGCCCTGCCCGCGGTGCGGGACGCCGATCGTCCGGGAGTCGTTCATGAACCGGTCGAGCTACAGCTGCCCGCAGTGCCAGCCGCGCCCGCGCGCGAGGCGGTCGTGAGCGACGCCGTCCGCGTGCGCGTGCTGGTCTCCGGCCGCGTGCAGGGCGTCGGCTACCGCTGGTTCGTCCGCGGCCTGGCCGAGGCCACCGGCCTGTCGGGCTGGGCGCGCAACCTGCCCGACGGCCGCGTCGAGGTCGAGCTGGAGGGACCGGCCGACGACGTCCGCGCCGTCGTCGCCGCGCTGAGCGGCCCGGACGCCCCCGGCCGGGTGACCGGGACGGCGCAGGAGGACCGCGGGGTGCAGGGGGTCCGCGGCTTCACCACCGCGTGACGAAGACGACATCCCCCCGACACGATGACGCTCCAGTCTTGGCGTTGACCTGCGTGTCGGGGGCTGTCACCCTGGGGACACGAAGCCCGCGCCGACCGACCTCCCGGGGCGGCGGGCACCCCCTCTCGCTGTCGGAAAGGCCGTTTCCGCCATGGCCAAGGCCCTGTTCGGTTCCGTCGTGTCCCCCGCGGAGCTCCGCGTACTCGAGGAGAACGCGGTCCTGCGTGCCAAGGTGCGCCGCCTGGAGCAGGAGCTGACCGAGCTGCGGGCCCAGCGGGAGGCGGCCATCGCCCACGAGCTGCTGAGCCTGACCGGCGACAACGCCGAGCCGGCCCTCGCGTAACCGCGTTCTCCTCCTCAGCACCACCCGCCTCGTCCGTCCCGGCGCATCACCCCGGGAGGACTAGGCTGCCGAGTCCGTGCACCTGTCCAGCCTGACGCTCAAGGGCTTCAAGTCCTTCGCGTCCCCGACGACGCTCCGGCTCGAGCCGGGCATCACCGCCGTCGTCGGCCCCAACGGCTCGGGCAAGTCCAACGTCGTCGACGCCATCGCCTGGGTCCTGGGCGAGCAGGGCGCCAAGTCGCTGCGCGGCGGCAAGATGGAGGACGTCATCTTCGCCGGCACCGCCGGCCGCCCGGCCCTGGGCCGGGCCGAGGTGACCCTCACCATCGACAACGCCGACGGCGCGCTGCCGATCGACTACACCGAGGTCTCGGTCACCCGCCGGATGTACCGCTCCGGCGAGAGCGAGTACGAGATCAACGGCGACAAGGTCCGCCTGCTCGACGTGCAGGAGCTGCTCAGCGACGCCGGCATCGGCCGCGAGATGCACGTCATCGTCGGCCAGGGCCAGCTCGACGCCGTGCTGTCCGGCCGCCCCGAGGACCGGCGCGCGTTCGTCGAGGAGGCCGCCGGCGTCCTCAAGCACCGCAAGCGCAAAGAGAAGGCGCTCCGCAAGCTCGACGCGATGCAGGCCAACCTCGACCGGCTGGCCGACCTGACCGCCGAGCTGCGCCGCCAGCTCAAGCCGCTGGGCCGCCAGGCCGAGGTCGCCCGCCGCGCCGCCGGCGTGCAGGCCGAGCTCCGCGACGCCCGCCTGCGGCTGCTCGCCGACGACCTGGTCGGCCTGCGCGACGCCCTGGCCAAGGACGTCGCCGACGAGACCGCGGCCCGCGAGCGGCGCGCCGTCGTCGAGGCCGAGCACGCCGCCGTCTCCCGTCGCGAGTCCGAGCTGGAGGCGGCACTGGCCGCCGACGCGCCCCGCCTGGGCGCCGCGCAGGACACCTGGTACCGGCTGTCCGCGCTGGGCGAGCGGTTCCGCGGCGTCGCCCAGCTGGCCGCCGAGCGGCACCGCCACCTGTCCGCCGCCGGGCCCGCCCCCACCGGCGGCCGCGACCCCGAGCAGCTGGAGGCCGAGGCCGACCGCGTCGCCGCGACCGAGGCCGAGCTCGCCGCCGGGCTCGAGGCCGAGCGCGGCCGGC
The DNA here is from genome assembly GCF_054050375.1 of Geodermatophilus sp. SYSU D00879. Classification (NCBI taxonomy): domain Bacteria; kingdom Bacillati; phylum Actinomycetota; class Actinomycetes; order Geodermatophilales; family Geodermatophilaceae; genus Geodermatophilus; species Geodermatophilus sp. SYSU D00879. The sequence continues at coordinate 69,953 of NZ_JBJGZF010000002.1, read as the reverse complement.
TGGCCACCGCCGTCACCACCCGCACCGGGCTGGAGGAGGCGCTGGCCGCGGAGGAGCGCGCCTGGGTGGCCGCCACCCGCGCGCTCGCCGACCGCCGCGAGGGCCTGGCCCGGCTGTCGGGCAAGGTCGCCGCCGGCCGCTCCCGCGCCGCCGCCGGGCAGGCCGAGGTGGAGCGGCTGGCGCAGGCCGCCGCCGAGGCGGCCGCGCGCGCCGAGGCCGCCGGGGCGCGGCTGGCCGAGCGGCGGGCCGGCGTCGCCGACGCCGACGACGAGGACGTCGCGCTGGTCACCGCGCACACCGACGCCGTCGCCGCGCACACCGCCGCCGCGCGCACCGTCACCGAGCTCGCCGACGCCGAGCGCGCCGCCGAGCGCGACCGCGCCTCCTGGGCCGCCCGCCGCGACGCGCTCGCCCTGGGCCTGGCCCCCGCCGACGGCGCGGCTGCCGTCCTCGCCTCGGGCCTGCCCGGCGTGGTCGGGCCGGTCACCGAGCGGATCACCGTGGCGCCCGGCGCGGAGGTGCCGCTGGCCGCCGCGCTCGGCGGGCTGGCCGAGGCCGTCGTCGTCACCGGCGTCGCCGAGGCCACCGCCGTGCTCGCGCAGCTGCGCGACACCGACGCCGGCCGCGCCGGGCTGCTGGTCACCGGCGGCCCGCCGCCGCTGCCGCGCGAGGGCTGGCCGGCGCTGCCCGAGGGCCTGTCCTGGGCGCTGGACCTGGTCGAGGCGCCCGCGGAGCTGCACCCGGCGCTGGCCCGCGCGCTGGACCGGGTCGCCGTCGTCGTCACCCTCGACGCCGCCCGCGCGCTGGTCGCCACGCACCCGCGGGTGCGCGCCGTCACCGCCGACGGCGACCTCGTGGGCGCCGACTCCGCCACCGGCGGCGCGACCAACGCCCCCTCGGGCCTGGAGGTGCGCGCCCGCGTCGACGAGGCCGAGCGCGAGCTCGCCGCCGCCAGCGACCGCGCCGCCGACCTGGCCGACCGGCTGGCCGCCGCCCGCGACACGGCCCGCGCCCGCTCGGCCGACGTCGACACCGCGCTGGCCGCCCGTCAGGCCGCCGACCGCAGCCGCTCGAAGCTCGCCGCGGAGCTCGCCGAGCTCGGCGCCGCGGCCCGGTCGGCCGTCGCCGAGGCCGAGCGCTCGGACGCCGCCCGGCGCCGCGCCGAGCGGGCGCTGGAGGAGTCGCAGGCGGGCCTCGCCGAGCTCGAGGCGCGGCTCGCCGAGGCGGAGGCGGCGCCGGTCGAGGAGGAGCCGTCGGCCGAGCAGCGCGACCGGCTGCGCCTGGAGGTGGCCGCGGCCCGGCAGGCCGAGACCGAGGCCCGGCTGGCCGTGCGGACGGCGGAGGAGCGGGCCCGCGCCCTGTCCGGGCGCGCCGACGCGCTGCGCCGCCAGGCCCGGCAGGAGCGGGCCGCCCGCGAGCGCGCCGCGGCCGCCCGGCTGGCCCGCCGCCGCGGCGCGGAGGTCGCCGCCCGGGTGCGCGCCGGCGCCGAGGAGGCCCTCACCGCGCTGGCCGGCTCGCTGACCCGCGCCGCCGCCGAGCGCGACGAGCTGGCCCGGCAGCGCACCGCCCGCGAGGCCGAGCTGCTCGAGGTCCGCACCCGGGTCCGCGCCGCGACCGCGGAGCTGGAGCGGCTCACCGACGAGGTGCACCGCGACGAGGTCGCCCGCGCCGAGCAGCGGCTGCGCATCGAGGCGCTGGAGGAGCGCGCCGCCGAGGAGTTCGGCGTCGACCTGCCCACGCTGGTCGCCGAGTACGGGCCGGCCGCGCCGGTGCCGCCGACCCCCGCGCAGGTCGCCGCCGCCGAGGCCGCCGGGGAGCCCGAGCCGCCCGCGGCGCCCTACGACCGCGCCACCCAGGAGCGCCGCGCCGCCCGCGCCGAGCGGGACCTCACCACCCTCGGCAAGGTCAACCCGCTGGCGCTGGAGGAGTTCGCCGCGCTCGAGGAGCGGCACACCTTCCTCGCCACCCAGCTCGAGGACCTCAGGGCCACCCGCCGGGACCTGCTGACCGTCGTCCGCGAGGTCGACGGGCGCATCCACGACGTGTTCGCGTCCGCCTTCGCCGACGTCGCCCGCGAGTTCGAGGGCGTGTTCGCCACGCTGTTCCCGGGCGGGCAGGGTCGGCTGGTGCTCACCGACCCCGAGGACATGCTCACCACCGGCGTGGAGATCGAGGCCCGCCCGCCCGGCAAGAAGGTCAAGCGGCTGTCGCTGCTGTCCGGCGGCGAGCGCTCGCTGACCGCCGTCGCGCTGCTCGTGTCGATCTTCCGGGCCCGGCCCTCGCCGTTCTACGTGCTCGACGAGGTCGAGGCCGCGCTCGACGACGTCAACCTGGGCCGGCTGCTCACCCTCGTCGAGCAGCTGCGGGCGACGTCGCAGCTGATCGTCATCACCCACCAGAAGCGGACGATGGAGATCGCCGACGCCCTCTACGGCGTGAGCATGCGCGGCGACGGCATCACCGGCGTCATCAGCCAGCGCCTGCGGGAGGCCGACGCCGCCTCGGCCTGAGGGGTCTCACACCCCCGAGGGGACCAGCAGGTCGACGACGAGCGGCAGGTGGTCGGAGGCGCCGGCGCCGTCGAGGACGCGCGCCCCGGCGACCTGGATGCCCGGGGTCACCCACACCTGGTCGATGCGCACGTGCGGGGCGCGGGCGGGGTGGGTGAGGCCCTCGTCGCGCTGCCAGAAGCGCCACCGCGCCTGGTCCTCGCGCTCGCCGGCGGCCTCCCAGGCGTCGGTGAACCGCCCGCGCAGGCCGGCGAGCTCGGGGGCGTCGGGGCCGGCGTTGAGGTCGCCGACCAGCACGCCGGTGGCCATCGGCTCGGTGGTCAGCGCCGCCAGCAGGTCCACCTGCGCGGCGCGCTCCTCCGGCGAGCGGGTCGTCAGGTGCGTGGTGGTCACCCACAGCGCGCCGCCGTCGAGCTCGACCAGGGTGCGCAGCGCGCTGCGCGGCTCGCCGCTGCCCGGCAGCGGGTGGACGTCGCTGACCAGGATCGGCAGCCGGGACAGCAGCGCGTTGCCGTACTGCCGCCGCGGCGCGTCGCCGGGGCGGGCCTCGTCGATCGCCGGGCCCCAGGCCAGCTGCATGTCCAGCGCCCGGGACAGCAGCAGCGCCTGGTCGACGTCCTCGCTGCGCTCGCCGAAGTGCCGGTCCACCTCCTGCAGGCAGATGACGTCGGCGTCGGCGGCGGCGAGCACCTTGGCCAGCCGCGGCAGGTCGTGCCGCCGGTCGTCGCCCACGCCGTGGTGGGTGTTGAAGGTGACCAGCCGGACGGGGATGGGCGGCTGGTCGGGTCCGGGGGCCGGCTTCTGACCACGGGGTTCGGTCACCCCGTCAGCCTGTCACCTCCGCCGTCGGGGCCGCAGCGGGCACCGGACCGGCCAGCGGCAGGTCGAGCACCTGCTGCAGGCGCTCCTCGCCGTCGGGCCGGTGGTCGCTGACGTGCAGCAGGAACCGCGCCCGCCGGCCCTCGAGCACCAGCTCGCCCACCTGGTTGCCGAAGAACGGCCCGGCCGCCTTGGCCCACTCGACCGACGCGGGACGGACGCGGGCCGCCCGCGCGACCGCCCCGGTCAGCCGCCGCGCCCAGCGGCTCCAGCCGATGCGGAAGCCGACCCGGATCGGGTGCGGCGCCTGGTTGTGCAGCGGCGAGACGGTGAGCTGGTGCACCCGCCCGGCGAGGCCGCCGGGGGAGACCACCTCGGCGGCGTAGGCGTGGTGGACGTCGCCGGAGAGCACCACCGCCGTGGCCGGCGCCCGGCCGTGCTCGCCGCGGGCCACGGCCAGCAGCGCGGCGGCCAGCCGGTCGAAGGAGTGCCCGAACGCGGCCCAGTGCTCGAGGTCGGCGGCCTGCCGCAGCGCCTCGGCCAGCCGGCCCAGCGGCCGCCCCTCGTGCCGGACCGCCAGCGCCTCGTCCCAGCGCTCGATCGCGTCGATCGCGTGGGGGAGCAGCCAGGGCAGCGACGTGCCGACCAGCAGGTGCTCGACGCCGTCCGCGACCGCGGCGCGCATCTGCTCCTCGATCCAGCCGAACTCGTCGTCGTCGACCATCCGGCGGGACCGCTCCTCCAGCACCCGCCCGGCCCGGCTGTCGACCACGAGCAGCCGCGCCTCGCCCCAGTGGCGCACGTAGCTCCAGCGCACCGACCGCGGGTCCCGGTCGGCGGCCTCGGCCATCTCGCGCAGCACCGGCTCGGCGTCGGCGCCCTCGGGCAGCGCGCACACGGCCTGCCACGTCCCGCTGGCCGCCAGCTCGGCGGGGGAGAGGTTGCCCAGGTGCTGGTAGACCCAGTAGCTGACCATCCCGCCGGCGATGCGGTCGGCCCACCAGTCGGTGGCGGTCACCCGGCGCCGCCAGGCGGCCGAGGTGTTCCAGTCGTCGATCATCTCGTGGTCGTCGAAGACCATGGACGACGGGATGGTGGCCAGCAGCCACCGGACCTGCGGGTCGCTCCAGGACTCGGCGTAGAGCCGGGTGTACTCCTCCAGGTCGCGGACCTGGGCACCGCGCTCCACCGGCCCGCCGCGGCGCAGCCCCAGCCACGAGCGGGTCGCCGGGGTCAGCTCGTCGGCGTAGACCTGGTCGCCGAGCAGCACCAGCGCGTCGGGCCACTCGTCCTCCGGCAGCGCCGCGACCCGCTCGGCGTAGGCGTCCAGCGCGTCGGGCGGGATGCCCTCGGTGACGTCGACGGTGCCCGGCGCGGCGTAGCGGCAGGAGCCGAAGGCCAGCCGGAAGGGCCCGGGCCGCCCGGGTGTGCGGATCCGGCTCGGCGGGAACGGCGAGCCCTCCTCGGGCCACACCCGGACGCCGTCCGTGCCGTCGGTCGAGAGGTGCACCTCGTAGGGCGTGGTGCCGCCCGGCGCCAGCGCCTCGACGACGACGAGCGCGTAGTGGTGCCGGCCCACGCGGAAGGTGCGCGCGCTGCGCCCGAGGACCTCGACGGTGCACGCGCGGTCGGTCTCGACCCACACGGTCGCCGACACCGGGTCGACGTGCCGCAGCAGCGGGCCGAGCAGGAGGGCCGGGGCGTCCCCGGTGGGCAGCGCCATGACCGCCAGCCTCGCCGACCGACCCGCGTTCCGCCCAGAGCCTCCGGTGCGGATGCTGGGAGACTGACGGCCATGGAGTTCGTGCTGATCGCGATCGCGATCGTCCTCGTGGCCCTGGTCGCCGGGGTGGGCCTCCTGGTGGGCCGCGGTCGCCGCACCACCCGGCTGGACGAGGACGCTGCCGCCGGCACCACGCTCACCCGCCCGCGCCCGCCCACGGCGCCGCCCGCGCCGCCGCGCGAGGACCGCCCGTCCGGTGCCACCGCCTCCGGTCAGGGTCTCGCGCCGGCCGAGCCGGACACCGTCTCGCCCGAGGCGCCGCCTGCCGTCGAGCTGCCGCCGGCCGAGGCGGAGCCGGGCGTCGTCTTCGAGACGCCCCCGCCCTCGGCCGGCCGGCTGGTGCGGCTGCGCTCCCGGCTGGCCCGCTCGCAGTCCTCGCTGGGCCGCGGCCTGCTGACCGTGCTGGCCCGCGAGCGGCTCACCGAGGACGACTGGGAGGAGGTCGAGGAGACCCTGCTGGCCGCCGACGTCGGCGTCGCCGCGACCACCCAGATCGTCGAGCGGCTGCGCACCCAGTCGATGGTGCTGGCCACCGCCACCCCCGCCGACCTGCGCGCGCTGCTGGTCCGCGAGCTGACCGCCGTCCTCGGGCCCGACCTCGACCGCGGGCTGGCCACCGACCGGCACGGCGGCCGGCCGGGTGTGCTCCTCGTCGTCGGGGTCAACGGGGCCGGCAAGACGACGACGGTCGGCAAGATCGCCCGCGTGCTCGTCGGGGACGGGAGGAGCGTCGTCCTCGGCGCCGCCGACACCTTCCGCGCCGCCGCCGCCGACCAGCTCGAGACCTGGGGCGAGCGGGTGGGCGTGCTCACCGTCCGCGGGCGGGAGGGCGCCGACCCGGCGTCGGTGGCGTTCGAGGCGGTGCGCACCGGCGTCGAGGCCGAGGTCGACACCGTCGTCGTCGACACCGCCGGGCGGCTGCACACCAAGTCCGGCCTCATGGACGAGCTGGGCAAGATCAAGCGGGTCGTGGAGAAGCAGAGCCCGGTCACCGAGACGCTGCTGGTCCTCGACGCGACCACCGGCCAGAACGGCATCGTGCAGGCGCGGGTGTTCACCCAGGCCGTCGACGTCACCGGCGTGGTGCTCACCAAGCTCGACGGCACCGCCAAGGGCGGCATCGTCGTCTCGGTGCAGCGCGAGCTCGGCATCCCGGTCAAGCTCATCGGCCTGGGGGAGGGCGCCGACGACCTCGCGCCGTTCGAGCCGGAGGTCTTCGCCGAGGGCCTGGTCGGCGCCGCGGACTAGCGGGCCCCGGCCGGGTCCGACCAGCGCTGCTCGATCCGGCCGACCCGCCAGACCACCGCGGCGACCGCCCAGGTCACCACGAACAGCCCGACGATCGCGAACCCGACGAACTCCAGGTCGAGCGAGGCCAGCCAGGCCAGCGGGCCGCCGTCGACGTGCAGCCGCTCGACCAGCAGGCCGATGAGCACGAGGGCGCCGATCACCAGGGCCACGGTCACCGACAGCACCGTGATGGTCAGGTTGTAGAAGACCTTGCGGACCGGCTTGAGGAACGCCCAGCCGTAGGCGCGCGACATCAGGACGCCGTCGGCGGTGTCGAACAGGCTCATGCCGGCGGCGAACAGGACCGGCAGGACGAGGATCGCGTACCAGGGCAGCACGAACGCCGCCGAGCCCGCGGCCAGCACCAGCAGCGCGACCTGGGTGGCGGTGTCGAACCCGAGGCCCATGAGCAGCCCGACCGGGTAGAGGTGCCAGGCGCGGTCGACCCGGCGGGTCACCCGGCCCAGCAGCCGGGCGAGGAAGCCGCGGTTGTGCAGGTGGTGCTCGAGCTCGGCCTCGTCGTACTCGCCGGTGCGCATCCGGCGGAACACCCGGGCGATGCCCACGGCCGAGCCCAGGTTCATCAGGCCGATGAGCAGCAGGAAGCTGCCGGCGACGAGCGTGCCGACCAGCGCCAGCGTCTGCCCGACGGCGTTGTCGTCCTCCTGGACCACCCCGGCCACCGAGCGCACCCCGGCCACCAGCAGCAGGCTCGCGACGAAGACCACCGACGAGTGCCCGAGGGAGAACCAGAAGCCGGTGCTCACCGACGGGCGGCCGTCCTCGACCAGCTTCCGGGTGGTGTTGTCGATCGAGGCGATGTGGTCGGCGTCGAAGGCGTGCCGGACGCCGAGCATGTAGGCGGTCAGGCCCACGCCGACGCCGAGCACGCCGGTGCTGCCCAGCCGGTACTCCTGCGGCGCCACGGCGAGGACGAGGACGCCCCAGCCGACGACGTGCAGCAGCAGCACGAACGCCGCCATCCCGCCGATGGACCGCCACTCGCGGGGGGAGAAGCCCCCGCGCGCCCCGGCGGGCGAGCGCGGTGCACCGAGCGGGGCGGGCACGGCTCGGGCGGGCACGCTCACGGGTTCCTCCAGCGGGGACGGCGGACGGACGCGCCGACCTTATTGCACACAGTTTGCAACTGCACATGCCTCGCAGGCGGGCCCCGCGCGTGGCCGTCGCCCCGCCCGGACGGGCCGGCAACACGGCCGTCACACGACCCCGGGACACGCGGCGCGGAGTTCACGGTCCGGAAACGCGGCGACGACGCCTTCGGAAACAACGCCCCGGCACCGTGAACGCCGCGTCGCCGCCAGGGACGGAGGCGACCGCGACCCCACTCGTCCCCGGCCCGCCGGGGCCCTCTCCCTCGTTGCGGCCGACGGCCCACGACCCACCTCAGGAGGTTGCCGTGGTCAACACCGGCGACACCGCCTGGATCCTCACCAGCGCGGCTCTCGTGCTGTTGATGACGCCGGGCCTCGCGCTCTTCTACGGCGGCATGGTCCGCGCGAAGAGCGTGCTCAACATGATGATGATGAGCTTCGGCGCGCTGGCGCTCATCACCGTGCTCTGGGTGCTCTACGGCTACTCCGTCGCCTTCGGCAACGACGTCGGCGCCGGCCTGCTGGGCGACCCGGGCGAGTTCTTCGGCCTCAAGGGCCTCATGGAGGACACGACCAGCGAGGCCGGCGGCCTGCCGTCGATGGCCTTCGTCGGCTTCCAGGCCGTCTTCGCGATCATCACCGTCGCCCTGATCTCCGGCGCCATCGCCGACCGGGCCAAGTTCGGCTCCTGGATGGTCTTCGCCGGCCTGTGGGCCACCGTCGTCTACTTCCCGGTCGCCCACTGGGTGTTCGACTTCACCCTCACCGACGACGACGGCGTGGTCACCCACACCGGCGGCTGGATCGCCAACAACCTGGCGGCGATCGACTTCGCCGGCGGCACCGCGGTGCACATCAACGCCGGTGCGGCGGGCCTCGCGCTCGCCCTGGTGCTCGGCAAGCGGCGCGGCTTCGGCCGCGAGGCGATGCGCCCGCACAACCTGCCGCTGGTCATGCTCGGCGCCGGCCTGCTGTGGTTCGGCTGGTTCGGCTTCAACGCCGGCTCCGCGCTCGCGGCCAACAACACCGCCGCCGTCGTCTGGGTCAACACCCTCGCCGCCACGGGCGCCGCTGTCCTCGGCTGGCTCGCCACGGAGAAGGTCCGCGACGGGCACGCCACCTCGCTGGGCGCGGCCTCCGGGGCCGTCGCCGGCCTGGTCGCCATCACCCCGGCCTGCTCGTCGCTCTCGCCGGTCGGCAGCATCGTCGTGGGCCTCGTCGCCGGTGCGCTGTGCGCCCTCGCCGTCGGGCTGAAGTACCGCCTCGGCTACGACGACTCGCTCGACGTCGTCGGCGTCCACCTGGTCGGCGGCCTCTGGGGCACCCTCGCCGTCGGGTTCTTCGCCACCGCCGACGCGCCGGCCGGTGTCGACGGGCTCTTCTACGGTGGCGGTGTCGACCAGCTCTGGCGGCAGGCCGTCGGCGCCGTCGCGGTGCTCGTGTTCTCCTTCGTCCTGACGCTGGTGATCGCCACGGTCGTCAAGGCCGTCATGGGCTTCCGGATCAGCGAGGAGGACGAGGTCGCCGGGATCGACACCGTCGTCCACGCCGAGTCCGGGTACGACTTCACCAGCCTCGGGGGCGGCAGCGGGTCCGCCCTCCACCAGGCCACCACCCCGAAGACCACGGAAGGGGTCCGGGCATGAAGCTCGTCACCGCCATCATCAAGCCGTTCAAGCTCGACGACGTGAAGAACGCCCTCGAACTGATCGGGATCACCGGGCTCACCGTCAGCGAGGTCCAGGGCTTCGGCCGCCAGCGCGGCCACACCGAGGTCTACCGCGGCGCCGAGTACCAGGTGGACTTCGTCCCGAAGGTCCGCATCGAGGTCGTCGTCGGCGAGATCGAGGCCGCCCGCGTGGTGGACGCCGTCGTGGAGTCCGCCTCCACCGGCCAGATCGGCGACGGCAAGGTCTGGGTCACCACGATCGACGAGATCGTGCGGGTCCGGACCGGCGAGCGCGGCGAGGACGCGCTGTAGCCGGTCCCGACCGGAGCCCGTCCGGGGGGCCGGGGGGGGGGTGGGGCCCCCCCCCCCCCCCCCCCCCGACGCCGTTCCCGAACCGCTGACCGAGGGGGAGACCGTGCCGGACCTGGGGTCGCTGCCCGAGCTGCCGCGCGCCGAGCGGGTGCGGGTGCTCGACGCCTGGCTGGGCGGCCTGCTGGCCGACGCCGTGGCCGGCACGCCGCCCCCGCGGCCGCGCCGCGGGGGTCCGCCGCCGCGGACCGGCACCGACGGCGTCGCGCTCGTGGCCGTGGGCAGCCTCGGCCGGCGCGAACCGCCCCCGCACGGCGACCTGGACCTCGTGCTGGTCCACGACGGCCGGCCGGAGGTCGCCGCCCTCGCCGACGCCGTCTGGTACCCGATCTGGGACGCCGGCGTCCGGCTGGACCACTCGGTGCGCTCGGTCGCCGAGGCCGTGTCGGTGGCCTGCACCGACGTGAAGGCCGGCCTCGGGCTGCTCGACGCGCGGCTGGTCGCCGGCGACGCGGCCCTCGCCGCGTCGCTGCGCACCGCCACGCTGGCCAGCTGGCGGCAGTCGGCGTCGAAGCTGCTGCCGCAGCTGCGCGACCTGCGCCGCGGCCGCGCCCGGCAGGTCGGGGAGCTGGCCTTCCTGCTCGAGCCCGACCTCAAGGAGGCCTACGGCGGCCTGCGCGAGGGCCAGGTGCTGCGCGCGGTCGCCGCCGCCCAGCTCGGCGACGAGCCCTCCGCCGAGGCCGAGGCGGCCTACTCCTTGCTGCTCGACGTCCGCGACGAGCTGCGCCGCCGCTCCGGCCGGCCCACCGACGTCCTGGTGCGCCAGGAGCAGCGCCCGGTCGCCGCGGCGCTCGGCCTCGCCGACGAGGACGTGCTGCTGCGCGAGGTGAGCCTGGCCGGGCGCCGGCTGGCCTTCGTCGCCGACGACACCTGGCGGCGGGTGGAGGCCGCGCTGGTCCGGCGGCCGCGCGCCCGCTACCGCCGGGTGCGCCGCGAGCCGCTGGCCGAGGGCGTGGTGCGCCAGGGCGACGAGGTGGTGCTCGCCCGCGACGCCCGCCCGGCCGCCGACCCCGGCCTCGTGCTGCGCGGCGCCGCGGCCGCCGCCCGGGCCGACCTGCTGCTGTCGCCCTACACGCTCAAGGTGCTCGCGGTGCACTCGCCGCCGGTGCCCGAGCCGTGGCCGGCCGAGGTCCGCTGGTCGTTCCTGCGGCTGCTGGCCAGCGGCCGCGCGGCGGTGCCGGTCCTCGAGCAGCTGGACCAGGAGGGTCTGCTGGCCCGGCTGCTGCCGGAGTGGGACCGGGTGCGGTCGCTGCCGCAGCGCCACCCGTGGCACCGGTTCACCGTCGACCGGCACCTGGTCGAGGCCGCCGCGGCCGCCGCCGAGCTCACCCACGACGTCGACCGGCCCGACCTGCTGCTGGTGGCGGCGCTGCTGCACGACGTCGGCAAGGGCTGGCCGGGCGACCACAGCGTCGTCGGGGAGCCGATCGCCGCCGGCGTCGCCGAGCGCATGGGCTTCACGCCGGCCGACGTCGCCACCGTGGGCACGCTGGTCCGCCACCACCTGCTGCTGCCCGACACCGCCACCCGCCGCGACATCGACGACCCCGCCACCATCGAGCGGGTCGCCGACACCATCGGCCGCGACGCCCAGGTGCTGCAGCTGCTGCACGCGCTGGCGCAGGCCGACGGCGCGGCCACCAGCACCTCGGCGTGGTCGCCGTGGAAGGCCCACCTGGTCGCCCACCTGGTGGCGCGCGTGCAGGCGCACCTCGGCGGCACCGTGGTGGACGGGCCCGACCCCGTGCTGCACCCCACCGAGCCGACGGTCACCCAGGCCGGCGGCGACGGCGCGGTCACCGTGGGGGTCGAGGACGTCGCCGACGGCCAGCAGGTGACCATCGGGGCGCCCGACGCGCACGGCCTGTTCAGCCGGCTCGCCGGGGTGCTCGCGCTCAACCAGCTCGACGTCCGCGCGGCGAAGGTGAACGTCGTCGAGGGCCGGGCGACCGCGGTGTTCGCCGTCCGCCCGCGGTTCGGCCGCGCGCCGCAGCCGACGATCCTGGCCGACGCCGTCCGCGCCGCCCTGGAGGGGACGCTGCCGCTGGCCGACCGGCTGCGCCAGCGGGAGGCCGACTACCGGCAGGACGCCGCCCGGTCCGCGCCGCCGCGGATCTCCTGGCACGACTCGGAGGTCAGCGGGGAGGCGACCAGCATCGTCGAGGTGCGCGCCGGCGACCGGGCGGGTCTGCTGTACCGGCTCACCGCCGCGCTCGCCGCCGAGGGCCTCGACGTCACCTCCGCGCGGATCGAGACCCTCGGGGCCGACGCCGCCGACTACTTCTACGTCTGCAGCCCCACCGGCTGCCCGATCGACGCCGGGCAGCGGGCCCGGGTCGAGGCGGCGCTGGTGGCCGCGGCGCGCGGTGCCGTCCCCGACCCGGCACGCACCGGCGGCGACACGCCGGGCTGAGGCGGCCCGGGACTGTCGGTGCCCCGTGCGACCGTCGGGACGAGGCGGGACGGACCGGTCCCGCATCCGACGCCGAGGGGGATCCGCGTGACCGTCCAGCAGACCGCAGCCCTGCCGACCTGGCCGTGCCGGGACTGCGGCGGGGACCAGGTGTTCGAGCAGCCGCCGTGCGCCGACGGGCACACCGACGACGGCGGCGAGTGCCCCGAGTGGATCTGCACCGGCTGCGGCGGCGCGCTCCTGGTCGGCGGGGCCGAGGTCGTCGCCGGGGCGGCGGTGCGGCGCGCGGCCTGAGCGGTGCGCACGGCCGGGCCGGGATGTCCCGGCTGGATACCCTGGGGTCAGGTGGCGCGGCCCGTCCGCGCCCGTGACTGCTGAGGACTGCTCGTGTTCGAGACTCTCTCCGACCGCCTCGACAAGGTCTTCACCGGCCTGCGGGGCAAGGGCCGGCTGACCGACGCCGACATCGACGCCACCGCGCGCGAGATCCGCATCGCGCTGCTGGAGGCCGACGTCGCGCTGCCGGTGGTGCGCGCCTTCATCGCCGCGATCAAGGAGCGGGCGCGCGGTGCCGCGGTGTCGCAGGCGCTCAACCCGGCCCAGCAGGTCATCAAGATCGTCAACGAGGAGCTCATCGAGATCCTCGGCGGGGAGACCCGGCGGCTGCGCTACGCCAAGACCTCGCCGACGGTGATCATGCTCGCCGGTCTGCAGGGCTCCGGTAAGACCACGCTGGCCGGCAAGCTCGGCCGCTGGCTCAAGTCCCAGGGGCACACGCCGCTGCTGGTGGCCTGTGACCTGCAGCGCCCCAACGCGGTCAACCAGCTGTCGATCGTCGCCCAGCAGGCCGGCGTCGACGTCTACGCGCCGGAGCCGGGGAACGGGGTCGGCGACCCGATCCGGGTGGCCGCCGACTCCATCGAGCACGCCCGCCGCACGATGCACGACGTCGTCGTCGTCGACACCGCCGGCCGGCTGGGCATCGACGCCGAGCTGATGGCGCAGGCCGCCGGCATCCGCGACGCCGTGCAGCCGGACGAGACGCTGTTCGTCGTCGACGCGATGATCGGCCAGGACGCCGTCACCACCGCCGAGGCCTTCCGCGACGGTGTCGGCTTCTCCGGCGTCGTGCTCACCAAGCTCGACGGCGACGCCCGCGGTGGCGCCGCGCTCTCGGTCCGCTACGTGACCGGGCAGCCGATCATGTTCGCCTCCACCGGCGAGAAGCTCACCGACTTCGACGTCTTCCACCCCGAGCGGATGGCCTCGCGCATCCTCGGCATGGGCGACGTGCTCACCCTCATCGAGCAGGCCGAGCAGGCCTTCGACGCCGAGCAGGCCGAGAAGATGGCCGGCAAGCTCGTCAGCCGCGAGGGCTTCACCCTCGAGGACTTCCTCGAGCAGATGATGGCCATCCGCAAGATGGGCCCGATCGCCAACCTGCTCGGCATGCTGCCCGGCGCGGGCGCGATGAAGGAGCAGCTCAAGCAGGTCGACGACCGCGACCTGGACCGCACCGCGGCGATCATCCGCTCGATGACCCCGCAGGAGCGGGTCGACTCGAAGATCATCAACGCGTCGCGGCGGGTGCGCATCGCCAACGGCTCGGGCGTGACCGTCACCGAGGTCAACCAGCTGCTGGAGCGCTTCGCGCAGGCCCAGAAGATGATGGGCCAGATGGCCGGCAGCATGGGCCTGCCGGGCATGGGCCCGATGTCGAAGAAGGCCCGCGGCCGGCAGATGCAGGCCCAGTCCTCGAAGAAGGGCAAGGGCAAGAAGGGCAAGGGCGGCGGCAAGGCCCCGGCCCGCCGGCCGATGGGCGCCTCGGGCCTGCCCCCGGGCGCCGGCTTCCCGGGCGGCCTGCCGGGGGGCATGCCCTCGCTGCCGCCGGGCCAGGCGCTGCCGGACCTGTCCAAGCTCGACTTCAGCAAGTTCGGGGACGAGCGGCCCGGGCGGTGACCGCCCCCTCCCTGCACCTGTCCGGGGTCGTCCTCCCCGAGGGCGAGCACCGCGACCTGTGGATCCGCGACGGGCGGGTCACCTTCGAGCGGGTCCCGGGCGCCGAGACCGTCTCCCGCGGCGGCTGGCTGCTGCCCGGCCTGGTCGACGCGCACTGCCACGTCGGCATCGGGCGCGGCGGGGTCCCCGTCGAGGACCTTGCCGGGCTGCGCGAGCAGGCGCTGGCCGAGCGGGCCGCCGGGGTGCTGGCGCTGCGCGACTGCGGCTCGCCGGTGGACACCCGGGCCCTGGACGACGAGCCCGACCTGCCGACGATCGTCCGCGCCGGCCGGCACCTGGCCGCGACCCGGCGCTACATCCCGGGCCTGGCAGTGGAGCTGGAGCCGGCCGGGCTGGTCGAGCAGGTACGGGTGCAGGCCCGCCGCGGCGACGGCTGGGTGAAGCTGGTCGGCGACTGGATCGACCGCTCGGTGGGCGACCTCGCGCCGGAGTGGCCGGCCGACGTCGTGGCCGAGGCGATCGCCGCGGCGCACGAGGAGGGCGCGCGGGTCACCGCGCACACCTTCGGCACCGACGCGCTGCCCGACCTGATCCGCGCCGGCATCGACTGCATCGAGCACGGCACCGGGCTCACCGAGGACCTCGTCGGCGAGATGGCCGCCCGCGGCACCGCGGTCGTCCCGACGCTGGTCAACGTGGAGAACTTCCCCGGGTTCGCGGCGGCGGGGGAGGCGAGGTTCCCGGCGTACGCGAGCACGATGCGGCGGCTGTACGCGTCCTCGGGCGCGGTGGTGCGGGCGGCCTTCGAGGCCGGCGTGCCGGTGTTCGCCGGCACCGACGCCGGCGGCGGCATCGAGCACGGCCGGATCGCCGACGAGGTCCGCGCGCTGTGCGAGGCCGGGCTGCCGGCCGAGGCGGCGCTGGCCGCGGCGTCGTGGTCCGCGCGGGCCTGGCTGGGCCTGCCCGGCATCGAGGAGGGGGCGCGGGCCGACCTCACGGTCTACGACGGCGACCCGCGCGCCGACCTCGGCGTCCTGACCCGGCCGCGGCTCACGGTGCTGCGCGGCCGGGTCGTCTGAGCGCGGTCAGACGTCGACGCCGGCGGCGGCGCAGGCGGTGCCGAACTCGGTGACCGGGCCGGTCAGGTCGGTGACCGCGGTGATGACGTCGCCACCCGACTGCACGTCGTCGATCGCGGCGTCGGTGGCTGCGGAGACGGCGTCAGCGGCGGCGAGCAGGGGCGCGCCGGCGTCCCGGTGGTCGGCCGGGGCGTCGCGCAGCGCCTCGAGCAGCGGGACGACGCCGGCGGGGTCGACGTAGCCGGTCTCGTCGACCGAGATCAGCGACAGGCCGACGTAGCCGAACCAGCCGGCCACCGCCTGGCACAGGCCCTCGTCGCCGGGGACACCGGCGCCGGGGACCGGCAGGTCGTCGTCGCTCGCGGGCACGCTGCCGGTCTCCGGCGCCGGGTCGGTCACCGGTTCGGTCTCCCCGGCCTCCTCCACCGGCGGGGCGGCCGTCTCGGTCGAGGCCTCGGCGGACCGCGACACGGGCGTGGCCGAGCCGCTGACCGCGGTGGAGCAGGCGGCCAGCGAGGCGCCGGCGGTGAGGGCGAGGACGGCGGTGGCCAGGCGGCGGGGGGTGCGCACGGGGGACTCCAGGGAGCTCGAGCCGGGTGTCGGCGGGGGTGAGGCCGCCGGTCGGCGGCTCGCCGGGGACGACGGTCGCGGCCGGTGCTTGTGCCGCTCTTGCGGGCGGCTGACCGTGCGGCACAACCCGTTCGCGCGCCCTGGGAGACTCGTGTCGTGCTGTTGCGGATGTCCTCCCTGTTCCTGCGCACCCTGCGCGACGACCCGGCCGACGCCGAGGTCCCGAGCCATCGCCTGCTCGTGCGGGCCGGCTACATCCGCCGGGCCGCGCCGGGCGGCTTCACCTGGCTGCCGCTGGGCTACCGGGTCTTCCGCAACGTGGAGCGCGTCGTCCGCGAGGAGATGGACCGGATGGGCGCGCAGGAGGTGCACTTCCCGGCGCTGCTGCCCCGCGAGCCCTACGAGGCGACCAACCGCTGGACCGAGTACGGCCCCAACCTCTTCCGCCTGCAGGACCGCCGGGGCGCGGACTTCCTCCTCGGGCCCACGCACGAGGAGGTGTTCACGCTCCTGGTGAAGGACCTGTACTCGTCGTACAAGGACCTGCCGCTGTCGCTGTACCAGATCCAGACCAAGTACCGGGACGAGGCGCGGCCCCGGGCGGGGCTGTTCCGCACCCGCGAGTTCACGATGAAGGACAGCTACTCCTTCGACGTCGACGACGCGGGCCTCGACGCCTCCTACGCCGCGCACCGCGCCGCCTACGTCCGGATCTTCGACCGGCTGGGCCTCGAGTACGTGATCGTCTCGGCGATGTCCGGCGCGATGGGGGGCTCCAAGAGCGAGGAGTTCCTGCACCCGACCGAGATCGGCGAGGACACCTTCGTCCGCTCGGCCGGCGGCTACGCGGCCAACGTCGAGGCGGTCAGCACCGTCGTCCCCGAGCCGCTGCCGATCGAGGGCCTGCCCGAGGCGCACGTCGAGGACACCCCCGACACCCCGACCATCGAGACGCTGGTCGCCGTCGCGCGGGAGCTGTTCCCCGACGCCGGGTACACGGCCGCCTCCACGCTGAAGAACGTCGTCGTCACGCTCGTGCACCCCGACGGCACGCGGGAGCCGCTGGTCATCGGCATCCCCGGCGACCGCGAGGTCGACGCCAAGCGGCTGGAGGCGCAGGTGGCGCCGGCCGAGGTGGAGCCGTTCACCGACTTCGAGGCGCACCCGGCGCTGGTCAAGGGCTACATCGGCCCGCAGGTGCTCGGGAAGGACAGCGAGTCGGGCATCCGCTACCTCGTCGACCCCCGCGTCGTGCCCGGCACCCGCTGGGTCACCGGCGCCAACGAGCCGGGCAAGCACGTGTTCGACCTGGTGGCCGGGCGCGACTTCTCCTGGGACGGCACCGTCGAGGCCGCCGAGGTGCTGCCCGGCGACCCCGCGCCCGACGGCTCGGGCCCGCTGGAGCTCGCCCGCGGCGTGGAGATCGGGCACATCTTCCAGCTGGGCCGCAAGTACGCCGACGCCCTCGGCCTCCAGGTGCTCGACGAGAACGGCAAGCTCGTCACCGTCACCATGGGCTCCTACGGCATCGGCGTCTCCCGCGCGGTCGCCGCGATCGCCGAGTCCACCCACGACGAGCTGGGCCTGGTCTGGCCGCGCGAGATCGCCCCGGCCGACGTGCACGTCGTCGCCACCGGCAAGGACGCCGCGGTGTTCGAGGCCGCGCAGGCGCTGTCCGACGAGCTGGTCGCCGCCGGGCTGACCGTGCTCTACGACGACCGGCCGAAGGTGTCGCCCGGGGTGAAGTTCAAGGACGCCGAGCTGCTCGGGATGCCGACCATCGTGACCGTCGGCCGCGGGCTCGCCGACGGCGTCGTCGAGCTGCGCGACCGGGCGACGGGGGAGCGGTCGGAGGTGCCGGTGGCCGACGCCGCGGCGGCGGTGCTCGCTCAGGTCCGGTCGGAGACCAGCTCGACCTCGTAGCCGTCGGCGTCCTCGAGGTAGGCCGCCCGGTGCTGCGGGCCGCCGGCGAACGGGTGGCGGTCGGCGAACAGCAGCCGCCACCCGTGCGCCGGCGCCGCGGCCACCAGGGCGTCGAGGTCGTCGGCGGTGCCGGCCCAGAACGCGAGGTGGTTGAGGCCGGGCCGGCGGCGCTCGTGGGTGTCCGCGGCGAGGTCCGGCGACCGCTCGACGACGACGTAGACGTCGCCGAGCCGCCAGGACCGGCCGTGCTCCCACGACTGGTACGGCGCCGCGCCCAGCGCGGTGAGCAGCCAGCCCCAGGAGCGCTCCGCGCGGGCCAGGTCGGGCACCCACAGCTCGACGTGGTGCAGCAGACCCCGGCTGGTCATGGCACGCCTCCCGGCATCTGGCATCATGGTCGGTCGAACACGGCGGTGTGCGGCCCTCTCACCGACGCCGGCCGTGTCCCTGGCTCCGCCCCGGCGTAACCCCACGCGTCCGTCCGGCGAGCACCGACGAACAGCGTTCGAGGAGATTCCGAGCCACCGTGGCCACCAAGATCAAGCTCATGCGTCTGGGCAAGATGCGTGCTCCGTACTACCGCATCGTCGTCGCCGACTCGCGCACCAAGCGCGAGGGCCGCGTCATCGAGACGATCGGCAAGTACCACCCGAAGGAGGAGCCCTCCTTCATCGAGGTCGACAGCGAGCGCGCGCAGTACTGGCTGGGTGTCGGCGCGCAGCCGACCGAGCCGGTCGCGGCCATCTTCCGCGTGACCGGTGACTGGCAGAAGTTCAAGGGCGAGCCGGCCCCGCCGCCCATGAAGGTCGCCGCCCCCAAGCCCGACCGCAAGGCCCTCTACGAGGAGGCCGTCCGCAGCGCCGGCGAGGAGCCGGCCGCCGGTGCGACCACCCCGAAGAAGAAGGCCGCTCCCAAGGCCGACGACGCCGCCGCCACGGTGGCCGAGGCCGCCGGTGCCGGTGGCGCGGGCCCGGCCGCCGGCGCCACCACGACGCCCGCCGAGTAAGACGTGCTCGAAGAGGCGCTCGAGCACCTGGTCAAGGGCATCGTCGACCACCCGCGCGACGTGACCGTCGACCTGGTCGGCGGCCGTCGCGGCAAGACCCTCGAGGTCCGGGTCCACCCCGACGACCTCGGCAAGGTGATCGGTCGCGGCGGGCGCACCGCCAAGGCGCTGCGCACCGTCATGACCGGCGTCGGCGGCCGCGGCCTGCGGGTCGACGTCGTCGACACCGACGGGCGCTGAGCCGCGCGGCTTGGACGCGCAGAACTCCTCCACCGACACCGTGGTGGTCGGCCGCATCGGCCGGCCCCACGGTGTCCGTGGTGAGGCCACCGTCGAGGTCCGCACCGACGACCCCGGTGAGCGCTTCCGCCCCGGTGCCGTCCTGCGCACCGTCCCCGCCGGGCGCGGTCCGCTGACCGTCGCCGGCGCCCGCTGGCACCGCGAGGTGCTGCTGCTCGCGTTCGAGGGCTATGACAGCCGCGAGGCCGTCGAGACCCTCCGCGACACCCTGCTCGAGGTCCCGGTCGCCGACCTGCCGGCGCTGGAGGACCCCGACGCCTTCTACGACCACCAGCTGGTCGGCCTGGCCGCCCGGCTGACCGACGGCACCCCGCTGGGCGAGGTCACCGCGGTCCGCCACGAGGGCGCGGACCTGCTGGTTGTCGCGCGCCCCGACGGCGGCGAGCTGCTGGTGCCGTTCGTCACGGCGATCGTGCCGACCGTCGACGTGCCCGGCGGTTTCGTCGTCGTCGACCCGCCCGAGGGGCTGCTCGACCTGTGAGCGACGCCTTCCGGATCGACGTCGTCACGATCTTCCCCGAGTACCTGGCGCCGCTGCGCCAGTCGCTGCTCGGGAAGGCCGCCGAGCGCGGCCTGGTCTCCGTCGGCGTGCACGACCTGCGGCAGTGGACCGACGACGTCCACCGCACCGTCGACGACGCCCCCTACGGCGGCGGCCCCGGCATGGTCATGCGCCCCGAGCCGTGGGCGCGCGCCCTGGAGGCCGTCCGCCCGCCCGGCACCCGGCTGGTCGTGCCCACGCCCGCCGGGCGCCCGTTCACCCAGGCCGTCGCCGCCGGGTGGGCCGCCGAGCCCGGGCTGGTGTTCGCCTGCGGCCGCTACGAGGGCATCGACCAGCGGGTGGCCGAGTGGGCCGCCGCGGCCGGGCCGGTGTCGGAGGTCTCGATCGGCGACTACGTGCTCGCCGGTGGCGAGTCCGCGGTGCTGGTGATGGTCGAGGCGGTCACCCGGCTGATCCCCGGCGTCGTCGGCAACCGCGAGTCGGTCGAGTTCGACTCGCACGCCGACGGGCTGCTCGAGGGCCCCTCCTACACCCGCCCGGCGTCGTGGCGCGGGCTGGACGTCCCGCCGGTGCTGCTGTCCGGCGACCACGCCGCCATCGCCCGCTGGCGCCGCGCGGAGTCGCTGCGGCGGACCGCGACCCGGCGTCCCGACCTGCTGGCCGCGCTGCCCGAGGACGCGCTGTCGCCCGCCGACCGGGCGGTCCTCGACGGTGCCTGAGCGCGCGGAGGTCGCTCGGGCGGTGGTCCGCCCCACGGCGCGGGTCGTCGTGCTCGACCCCGACGGCCGGGTGCTGCTGCTCGGCGCCCGGCTGACCGACCCCGCCGTCCCGCCCGGCGACGTGCTGTTCTGGTACACGCCCGGCGGGGGAGTGGAGGACGGCGAGAGCGTCCGCGAGGCCGCCGCCCGCGAGCTGGCCGAGGAGATCGGCCTGGTCGTGGACCCCGCGGCCCTGGAGGGCCCGGTGTGGTTCCGGCGGCACGTCGGATCGTTCGCCGGCGTGCAGATCGACTCGCGGGAGACCTTCTTCGTCCTGCGCGACGTCGTCCACGAGGTGGACGCCACCGGCCGCACCGAGCTTGAGCTGCTGGGTGAGGAGCCGCACCGCTGGTGGACCGCCGCCGAGATCGCCGCGGCGGACGTGGAGTTCGCGCCCCGCGAGCTCGCCGGCGTGCTGCCCGAGCTGCTGGCCGGGCCGTGGCGCCGGCCACCCCGCGTGGTCGACTGACCGGCCCGGGGGCCAGCCCTGCCCGGCCCGCGCTCGGCAGGGTGGCACCCGTGTGGCACAGTAGAGAGTCGCTGCAGACCGGAGGCGCCGCCGACGGGCACTCCTCCCGGAGTCGCAGCCACCTGGTCCGGAGCGTGGGGCACCCCGATGCCCGGGCCGACGACGAGCCAACGCTGAGACCGAGGAATGCTGCGATGAACACCCTGGACGTACTCGACGCCGACTCGCTGCGCGACGACATCCCCGAGTTCCGCCCCGGGGACACCGTCAAGGTGCACGTCCGCGTCGTCGAGGGCAACCGCTCGCGCATCCAGGTCTTCCAGGGCGTCGTCATCCGGCGCCAGGGCGGCGGGATCCGCGAGACCTTCACCGTCCGCAAGGTGAGCTTCGGCGTGGGCGTGGAGCGCACCTTCCCGGTGCACACCCCGGTCGTCGAGAAGATCGAGGTGCTGACCCGCGGTGACGTCCGCCGGGCCAAGCTCTACTACCTGCGCGAGCTGCGCGGCAAGGCCGCCAAGATCAAGGAGCGTCGCGAGACCGTCGCGCGCTGACCGTCCCCGGCTCCGGCCGGACGACTCCGGGCCGGTCCGACCCGGCCTGACCACGGCGGGTCCTCCGCGGCCGTACGCTGGCTCTCGATGAGCAGCGATCGGTCCGGAGGGCCCGCCGACGTCGTCCCGGGGGACGACCCCACGCCCGAGCGGCCGGACGCCGGTGGCCGCCGCCGCACCTGGCGGAGGCGGGACGAGCCGGAGAAGAAGAGCTCGCTGCTGCGCGAGCTGCCCGTGCTGCTGCTCGTGGCCTTCGTGCTCGCGCTGCTGGTGAAGACCTTCCTCGCGCAGGCCTTCTTCATCCCCTCCGGGTCGATGGAGCAGACGCTGCACGGCTGCACCGGCTGCACCGGGGACCGCGTCCTGGTCAACAAGGTCCCGTACTGGTTCGGCGACCCCGAGCCCGGCGACATCGTCGTCTTCCAGGGACCGGACACCTGGACGCCCGAGGTCGTGGTCTCCGAGCCCACCAACTGGTTCACCGGCGGGCTGCTGTGGCTGGGCCGGGCCGTCGGCGTGGCGCCGCCGAGCGAGGACGACTACGTCAAGCGGGTCATCGCCGTGGGCGGCCAGACCGTGCAGTGCTGCGACGCCGAGGGCCGGGTGACCGTCGACGGCGAGCCGCTCGACGAGCCCTACATCTACGAGGACACCCCGCTGGAGTCCCGCGCCTTCGGCCCCGTCACCGTGCCGGAGGGCCGACTCTGGGTCATGGGGGACCACCGGTCGGCCTCGGCCGACTCCCGCTCGCACGTCGGCGACCGCTACGGCGGCACCGTCGCCGTCGACGACGTGATCGGCAAGGCCGCGCTCATCGTGTGGCCGGTGTCCCGGTTCGGCACGCTGGACTCCCCGGACATCCAGGGCACGGAGGCGGCCGCCGCCGCGGGCACCGTCGGCCAGGTGCTCCCGCTCGGCGCGGGCGTCGTCGGCGCGCTGCCGGTCGCGGCGTGGAACCGCCGACACCGGCTGCGCCACCCGCCCCCGCGCTGACCTCCGCCCGCCTCCCGACGGCGCCGTCCCTCCCCGAGGGGCGGCGCCGTCGTCTTTCGTGCGCCATTCCCGGGATCGGCGTCCCCATGTCGACAAAGGGGAGACGGTCGCCTTTCCGGTTTCTCCTGTGACGAGCGCTATCAATACGGGCTGCGAGAAAAATCCCCAGGAAGTGTTCAAGGACCGTGCCATTCATCCCGATGGAGTAGTCGAGAGCAACCCGGTCCACCGAAATGGAGAAAGTCGTGTCCGCACCCCTGGCGAGCGCTACCCGAGGCGTCACCCGCGTGCTCCTCCTCGCCGACGCCCCCGTCCTGCGGCGCGGCCTGGTCAGCATGATCAACGAGACCGCCGGCATGCAGTCGGTGGGCACCCCCGGCGAGCTGCGCCGCGCCCTCACCCTCGTCGAGACCGCCCGGCCCGACGCCGTGGTCGTCGAGATGGGCGCCGGCCGCGCCGCCACCCTCAACGTCGTCCGGGACCTGCGCCGCCGCTTCCCGCGGGTCGCCGTCGTCGCCCTCGCCACCTCCGAGGACCCGGCCGTGGTCAACGAGGCGGTCGCCGCCGGTGTCCGCGGCTACCTGATGCTCAACACCTCGCCGACGCTGCTCGGCTGGGCGATCCTGGCCGCCCGCGCCGGCCGCACCGTCGTCGACCCGCAGATCCGCCGGGTCGAGGGGGCCACCGCCGCGCCGGCCGGCAAGCCGCTCACCCCCGAGGTGCCGCTCACCCGGCGCGAGCAGGACGTCCTCGACGAGCTGCTGCAGGGCCAGTCCAACCGGCAGATCGGCCGCAACCTGTTCATCAGCGAGGACACCGTCAAGTCGCACGTGAAGGCGATCCTGCGCAAGCTCGGCGCCCGCGACCGCGCGCACGCCGTCTCCCTGGTCCTGTCCTCCCGCTCGTCGGGCAGCTGCACCTGCGGCGCCCACGCGCTGACCGTCCCCGCCGCGGCCCCGGCCGAGGTCTGATCCCGGCGCCCGGACCCGGCAGCACCGCGCCGGGTCCGGCGCTCCCCGGCCGGCCGTCCGCCTCCTCGGCGACCGGACCGGGACGACGGGCCGGCCCCCTCTGACCCCGGGGGCCGGCCCGCCGCCGTCTGCGCCCCGGCCCGTCCCGCCGTCCCGGGGACGGGACGTGTCCCCGGGGCGTCGTAGTGTCGGACGGCGATGGCAGGCCGTCTTCCCCCCGCACACCGGGCCGCCGTGACGCCGGCCGCCCGCACCCGCCGTCCCGACCCCGTCGGCGACCCGGGCCGCGACGACGCGCTCTGGGACATGGAGCGCTCGCTCCGTCGGCGCGGGTTCTCCGCCGTCGCCGGCGCCGACGAGGCCGGCCGCGGCGCCTGCGCCGGACCGCTGGTCGCCGCCGCGTGCGTGCTGCCCCCCGGGCGCCGCGGGCGGGTCCCCGGGCTGGCCGACTCCAAGCTCCTGACCGCCGCGGCGCGCGAGCGGGTCTACGCCGAGGTCGTCGACCGCGCGCTGTCCTGGTCGGTCGTGGTCATCCCGGTCGCCGACCTCGACGCGCGCGGCATGCACGTCACCAACCTCGAGGCGCTGCGCCGCGCGGTCAGCGCGCTGGACCCGCCGGCGGACTACGTGCTCACCGACGGCTTCTCCGTGCCCGGCCTCGGGGTGCCGGCCCTGGCCGTGTGGAAGGGCGACCGGGTCGCCGCCTGCGTGGCCGCGGCGTCGGTGCTGGCCAAGGTCACCCGGGACCGGATCATGCTCGGCGTGCACGAGCGCTTCCCGGAGTACGACTTCGCGGTGCACAAGGGCTACACCACCGAGGCGCACACCGCCGCGCTGGAGCGTCACGGGCCCTGTCCCGAGCACCGGTCGCGCTTCGTCAACGTCGTCCGCGCCCGCGACGCGCGCGCCGTCCGGGAACTCCAGCTCACCGCTGCCGGCGGCATGGTCGATGATGGGGGCATGCGCACGATCTCCGGAGAGCCGCGATGAGCACCGAGGACCTGGAGAAGTACGAGACCGAGATGGAGCTGCAGCTCTATCGCGAGTACCGGGACATCGTCCGGCAGTTCACCTACGTGGTGGAGACCGAGCGGCGCTTCTACCTGGCCAACGCCGTCGACCTGCAGGTCCGCGAGGCCGGCGGCGAGGTGTTCTTCGAGCTCAAGCTGTCCGACGCCTGGGTCTGGGACATGTACCGGCCGGCCCGGTTCGTCCGCAACGTCCGGGTGCTGACGTTCAAGGACGTCAACGTCGAGGAGCTGGACAAGCCCGACCTCGAGCTGCCCGAGGGTCCGCGCCTGTCCTGATCCGCAGTCCGGGCCAGGGACGCCGCAGGTCCGGGGCGCTCCCGGCTCAGGCCGGTGAGGGGACGGCCGCCTTCTCGCGCAGCACCTCCGCGACGGTGCTCATGTTCTCGACGCCCATCCGCCTGGTCAGCTCGGTGGTGTCCCAGGGGGTCTCCAGGCAGGCCACGAAGCGGTCGAGCGCCATGACGGTGGCCGCGGCGGGTGCCACGGGCGCCAGCACCCGCTGGGCGACGGCGTAGGCCGCGGCGGGCGTGCTCAGCACCCGGACGCGCCGGTCCAGCACCTCCTCGAAGTGCCGGGCGACGTCGGCCCACGTGAGCACCTCGGGGCCGCCGACGTCCACGGTGCCGTCGACGTCGTGGGCGTCCGCCGCCGCCACCATCAGCCGCGCGACGTCGTGCACGGAGATGAACGCGTGTCGCGCCGACGCCGGTCCGGGCACGAGCATGAGGCCGTGGTCGTCGATGCTGCGGCCGGTCAGGCGGCGGAACCGCTGCAGGAACGGGAAGGGCCGTGACGTGACCGGACGCAGCTCGGCCCGGACCGGGAGAGAGCTGCCCACGAGCGCCAGCCACACCTCGGTGAACGGCGGCAGCCGCAGCGATGCCCACGACAGCGTGGACGCTGCGAGCCGCTCCTCCGTCCGGCGCTTGGCCCGGACCGGTGGCACGGCCTCGTCCACCGGGCCGGCCGGCACGCTGGCGTACACGAAGCGGCGCACCCTGGCCCGCTCGGCCCGGGCCACCAGCTCGGCGTAGCCGCGGACCTCTGCGGCGTGCGTGTCGCCGCGCTGTGTCGGCGCGATCACGCTGGCGGTCGCGACGACGCCCCGGACTCCGGTCAGCGCCGCGTCGAGCGTCTCCGGCGCCCGCAGGTCGGCCGCCACGATCTCCGCGCCGGTCGCTGCGAGGTCGGGCGCGGCCTCCGGCCGGCGCACCACTGCGCGCACCGGACGGCCCTGTGCCGCCAGCAGCCGGACGACCTGGCAGCCCACCTGGCCGGTCGCCCCCACGACGAGGATCACGGTGGTCCCTCCTCCCTGCCGAGCCCGGACGGGGACGCGGCGACGCTAGGAGCCTGTGGGCGGGGACCGACAGGGCACGAGGGCCTCTCCACAGGCCCTCACCCCGTCCACAGAACTGCCGGGAGGTCCCGGACGTCGAGCGTGCGGGCCCACGGTCGGTGGGTGTCCACGAGAACCGAACTCGGCAGCCGCGGGGAGACGATCGCCGCGGCCTACCTCACCGACGCCGGGCTGACCGTCCTCGACCGCAACTGGCGGTGCCGCGACGGCGAGCTCGACATCGTCGCCCGCGAGGGGACGGCGATCGTCTTCTGCGAGGTCAAGACCCGCCGCGCCACCGGCTTCGGCCACCCCGTCGAGGCGGTGACCGCGGCCAAGCAGCGGCGGCTGCGCACGCTGGCCCAGCGGTGGCTGGCCGCCCACGACGAGCACGCGCCCGACCTGCGCTTCGACGTGGTCGGCGTGCTGGTGCGGCCGGCCGCGCCCGCGCTGGTCACCCACCTGCGCGGGGCGTTCTCGTGACGCTCGCCCGCACCTGGTCGGTCGGGCTGGCCGGGGTGTCCGGCGCGATGGTCGAGGTCGAGGTGGACATGTCCGCCGGCGTCCCCGGCGTGGTGCTGGTCGGCCTGCCCGACGCCGTGGTCCGCCAGTCGGTCGACCGGGTCCGCGCGGCCGTGGTCAACACCGGGGCGTCCTGGCCGATGCGGCGGATCACCATCGGGCTGTCGCCGGCGTCGATGCCCAAGCAGGGGAGCGGCTTCGACCTCGCGCTGGCCGCCGCCGTGCTCGCCGCGGCCGGCACGCTCCCGGCCGACGCCGCCGACGGGCTGGTGCTGCTCGGTGAGCTCGGGCTCGACGGCTCGGTGCGCGCGGTCCGCGGTGTCCTGCCCGCCGTGCTGGCCGCCGCCCGGGCCGGGCACGGCACCGTCGTCGTCCCGGCCGGCAACGCGGAGGAGGCCGCGCTGGTCGACGGCGTCGACGTCCTCGCCGTGCACGCCCTCGGCGACCTGGTGGCCCACCTGTCCGGCCGCGCCCGGCTGGCGCCGCACGTCCGCGGCCCGCTGCCCCCGCCGGCACCGGCCCCGGACCTCGGCGACGTCGTCGGCCAGGCCGCGGGCCGGCGTGCGGTGGAGGTCGCCGCGGCCGGCGGGCACCACCTGCTCCTCACCGGGCCGCCGGGGGCGGGCAAGACGATGCTCGCCGAGCGGCTGCCCGGCCTGCTGCCCGTCCTCGACGAGCGGGCCGCGCTCGAGGTCACCGCCATCCACTCGGTCGCCGGCACGCTGCCGCCGGACGCGCCGCTGCTCAGCCGGCCGCCGTTCGAGGCGCCGCACCACTCGGCCACCATGGCCGCCCTCGTCGGCGGCGGCTCGGGCGCCATCCGCCCCGGCGCGCTGTGCCGCGCCCACCGCGGCGTGCTGTTCCTCGACGAGGCGCCGGAGTTCGCCCGGGCGACGCTGGACACGCTGCGCCAGCCCCTCGAGCGGGGCCAGGTCACGATCAGCCGGGCCGCCGGGTCGGCGACCTTCCCGTGCCGCGCCCAGCTCGTGCTGGCCGCCAACCCCTGCCCGTGCGCCAGCGCGGCCGGCGACTCCGTGTGCACCTGCAGCCCGCTGGAGCGCCGCCGCTACCAGTCCCGGTTGTCCGGCCCGCTGCTGGACCGCATCGACCTGCGGATCGAGCTGCCGCCGGTCACCCACGCCGCCTGGCTGGACACCGGCGCGGCCCCGGAGCCGACCGCCGCGGTGGCGGCCCGGGTCGCGGCCGCCCGCGGAGCCGCCGCTGCCCGGCTGCGCGGCACCGGCCTGCTGCTCAACAGCCAGGTGCCCGGGCGGCTGCTGCGCGAGCGCTGGGCGGTGCCGCGGCCGGCGCTGGCGCTGGCCGAGCGGGCGCTGGACCGCGGCCTGCTGTCGGTCCGCGGGCTGGACCGCGTGCTGCGGGTGTCCTGGACGCTGGCCGACCTCGCCGGGCGGGCGGTGCCCGACGGCGGCGACGTCGCCGAGGCGCTGGGCATGCGGCTGCAGCGGGTGGCGGCATGACCGCGCCCACCCTCGACGAGGACCTCGAGGACGCCCTCGCCGGCCCGGCCGCGGTCGACGGTGTCGCGGTCCCCGGCATCCGGCGCGCCCGCGCCTGGCTGACCCGGGCCGCGGAGCCGGGCTCGGTGGCCCTGTGGCGGTGGGTCGACGACGTCGGCCCGGTCGCCGCGGTGCGCGCCCTGCGGGCCGGGGCGGCGCCCGAGCGGGCCCGCGCCCTGGTCGGCGTGCGCGCCGAGCAGGACGCCACCCTCGCCGACCTCCGCCGGGCGGAGCGGTGCGGGGCCCGGCTGGTGGTCCCCGAGGACGACGAGTGGCCCGCGCTGCCGCTGCACGCGCTGACCGTCGCCGCGTACACCGACGGCGACGGCGAGGGCCGGCGCGACCGGACCACCGCGCTCGTCCCGCCGGTCGCCCTGTGGGTGCGCGGCGGCCCGCCGCTGGGACCGGCCGTCGACCGCTCCGTGGCCGTGGTCGGCGCGCGGGCGTCCACGGCCTACGGCGAGCACGTGGCCGCCGACCTCGGCGCGCAGCTGGGGGAGCGCGGCTGGACGGTCGTCTCCGGCGGCGCGTACGGCATCGACGTCGCCGCCCACCGCGGCGCGCTGTCCGCGGGCGCCCCCACCGTGGTCGTGCTCGCCTGCGGGGTCGACCGGGCCTACCCGGCCGCCCACTCCGCGGTGTTCGAGCGCATCGTCAGCGGCGGCGGCCTGCTGGTCAGCGAGTGGCCGCCGGGCGCGGCTCCGCACCGGCACCGCTTCCTCGTCCGCAACCGGATCATCGCCGGGCTCACCCGCGGCACCGTGGTGGTCGAGGCCGCGGCCCGCTCCGGCGCGCAGGCGACCGCCCGGCGCGCCCGCGCCCTGGGCAAGGAGGTGCTGGTGGTGCCCGGTCCGGTGACGAGCGCGATGTCGGTCGGCTGCCACGAGCTGCTGCGGGAGCAGGAGTCCGGCGCCCGGCTGGTCAGCAGCGCCGCGCAGGTCATCGAGGCCGTCGGCAGCCTCGGGGACGACCTGGCCGCGCCGGCGCACCGGCCCGTGTCACCGCGCGACGGCCTGTCCGACCTGGCCCGCCGGGTGCTCGACGCCTGCCCGGTGCGGACCGGCGTGAGCGCCGAGCGGCTGGCCGCGGTCGCCGGCTGCGACCCGCTGGAGGCGATGCGCGTGCTGCCCGGCCTGGAGATCGCCGAGCTCGTGCAGTGGACCGGCACCGGCTGGCGGCTGGCGCCACCGCCGCGGGCGGGACGCGGCCGCTGACCCGGCGGGTGCGCCGCCGGGGGCCGGCCGGCGGGACCCAGGTGCGACATCCGTCGCGCACGACCGGACGGCGCGGCGGCTTGACCCACGGACTGTGCCGTCGGACGGTCGGAGCGTGACCGCCCGGACCGCCGACGCCCGCGCCGCGCTGCCGCCGGCGCTCGCGGCCGCGCTGGAGGGCTACGAGGACGCGCTGCGGGACGAGCGGGACCTGTCCGAGCACACCGTCCGCGGCTACGTCACCGACGCCGTCTGGCTGCTCGACCACCTCGCCCGCCGCGGCGGCACGCGGGTCGACGAGCTGGACCTCGCCGCGCTGCGCAGCTGGCTGGCCCAGGGGCGCACGCGCGGCGCCAGCCGCGCGACCACCGCCCGCCGCGCCGCCGCCGCCCGCTCGTTCACCGCCTGGCTGCGCCGCTCGGGGCACACCCCTGAGGACGTCGGCCTGCGGCTGGTGAGCCCCAAGGCGCACCGGACGCTGCCCGACGTGCTCGCCCCCGACCAGGCCCGCGCCGTCGTCGAGTCCACCGCCGGCGCCGAGGACCCCGTGGGCCTGCGCGACGCCGTCGTCCTCGAGCTGCTGTACGCCAGCGGCATCCGGGTCAGCGAGCTGGTCGGCCTCGACGTCGACGACGTCGACCGCGGCCGCCGGCTCCTGCGGGTCCTCGGCAAGGGCCGCAAGGAGCGCAGCGTGCCCTACGGCGCACCGGCCGAGCGGGCCCTCGACGCCTGGCTGACCCGGGGCCGCCCGGCGCTGGCCACCCCCGACTCCGGCCCGGCGCTGCTGCTGGGCCTGCGGGGGCGGCGGCTGGACCCGCGCGAGGCCCGCCGGACCGTGCACTCCGCGGTGGCCCGCGCACCCGGCGCCCCCGACGTCGGCCCGCACGGGCTGCGGCACTCCGCGGCCACCCACGTCCTGGAGGGCGGCGCCGACCTGCGCTCCGTCCAGGAGCTGCTCGGCCACGCTAGCCTCGCGACGACGCAGATCTACACGCACGTGACCGTCGAGCGGCTGCGTGCGGTGCACGCCCAGGCGCATCCGCGGGCCTGAGCCGACCGCCCACCCGAACGACCGTCCCGGGGTCCGGCAGGACCCCCAGCCACCACGAAGCGGGAGACCCGACGTGCCCGAGGCCACCATCCACCGGATCGGCGGCGAGTCCGAGGAGGACGCCGACGCCGCGCTGGCCGAGCTGTGGGCGCAGTACGTCGCCGACCGCGCCCCCGAGCTGCGCGACCGGCTGATCCTGCACTACGCGCCGCTGGTCAAGTACGTCGCCGGCCGGGTCGGCAGCGGCCTGCCGGCGCACGTCGAGCAGGCCGACCTGGTCTCCTACGGCACCTTCGGGCTCATCGACGCGATCACCCGCTACCAGCCCTCGCGCGAGGTCAAGTTCGAGAGCTACGCGATGTCCCGCATCCGCGGCGCGATCATCGACGAGCTGCGCAGCACCGACTGGATCCCGCGGTCGGTGCGGATGCGCGCCCGGCAGTTCGAGCGGACGGTCGCCACGCTGGAGAACCAGCTCCGGCGCAGCCCGACCGACGAGGAGATCGCCGCGGCGATGGAGATGGACGTCGAGGACGTCCGCAAGTTCCTCGGCCAGCTCTCCCTGGTCAACGTCGTCGCCCTCGACGAGCTGCTCACCGACGACGACGGCGGCGCGCCCCGGCTGGTCGACACGCTGCAGGACGCCAACGCCCTCGACCCGCAGGCGATGGCCGAGCACGGCGAGGCCCGCCAGCTGCTCGCCCGCGCCGTCGAGCAGCTGCCCGAGCGGGAGAAGGTCGTCGTCAGCCTGTACTACTTCGAGGGCCTGACGCTGGCCGACATCGGCCGCGTCCTCGGCGTCACCGAGAGCCGGATCTGCCAGCTGCACACCAAGGCCGTGCTGCACCTGCGCACCAAGCTCGCCGACATCGCCTGAGCCACCGGTGGTGCTCGAGCACGCGCTCCTCCCGGTCCGCCCCGGCCGGGAGGACGCGTTCGAGGCGGCCTTCGCGCGCGCCCGGCCGATCGTCGAGGCGTCCCCGGGGTTCCGCTTCCTGCGGCTGTCCCGGTGCCTGGAGCGGCCGGGGACCTACCTGCTGCTGGTCGAGTGGAACCGGCTGGAGGACCACACCGAGGGGTTCCGCGGCTCGGCCGCCTACCAGGAGTGGAAGGCCCTGCTGCACTCGTTCTACGACCCGTTCCCGGTCGTCGAGCACTTCACCGACGTGGCGGCGGCCGGGGATCAGGCCGCCGCGGCGCGGCGCCGCAGCGCGGCCTCGACCGGCCCGGACAGGAACAGCAGGAACATCGCCCAGTAGTGCACGCCCGGCAGCAGCGTGCCGGCCAGGAGGGCGACGAGGAACAGGCCGCTGGCGACCAGCGACGGCCACGGGGGTCCGACCGGCGCGGCGGCGTCGCGGCGCAGGGCGGGGCGCCGCCACAGCAGCAGGCTGATCGCCGTGAGGCAGAACGAGCTCAGCGTGATCGTGCCGATGTAGAGCGCGACCGCGGGCCGGTCGGTGCCGTAGCGGGCCGACACCTGGGTGGCGAACGGCAGCAGGACGATCGTGAGGATCCACAGCAGTTTGGCGGTGAGGAACGCGTGGTCGTAGGACCCGACGGTCTCGACCACCCGGTGGTGGACCAGCCAGAGCCGCGCGATCACGACGAAGCTGAGGAAGAACGCGCCGATCTGTGACGCCTCGTCGGTCAGCAGCGTGCCGAGGCCGGTCCGCGGCTCCGCGCCGTCGAGCAGATCGGTCAGCGGCAGCACCAGCAGGGTGATGGCAGTGGCGACGACCGCGTCGAGGAACGTGACGAAACGGTCGAGGCCCCGTTCGGTCTGCACCCCGCGCAGGCTAGGGGCGGCGGCCGGTCCGGCAGCGGTCCCCGCACGTCACCCGAGCGGCAGCAGGCGCACCCGCGGCGGGCGCAGCAGCGACAGCGGGTCCAGGTACACCTCCCCGCGCCGCAGCCCCCAGTGCAGGCACCCGGCGGTAGGGCAGCCGGCGTGCCCGGCCGCCAGCGTCCCCAGCGGGGAGCCGCGGGCGACGCGCTGTCCGGCCGCGACGGTGGGGTCGACCGGCTCGTAGGTGGTCCGCAGCCCGTCGGGGTGGTCGACGCTGACCACCGGCCGGCCCGCCACCCGCCCGGCGAAGACGACGACGCCGTCCCCGGCCGCGACCACGACGTCGCCGGGGGCGCCGGCCAGGTCCGCGCCGCGGTGCCCGGGGCCGTAGGGCGAGGGCGGGGGCGCGAACGGGCGGGTGACGACCGGCGCCCCGCCGAGCGGTGCGGTCCAGGAGGCGACGGCGGGGACGGCGGGAACGGCCGGCTCCGCGACGGCGGGCGCCGGCACGAGCAGGGCGGCGCAGGCCAGCAGGAGCACGGGCAGCGGGCGGGCGGGCACGCCGTCGAGGCTCGCCGCCGGCGGGTCTCCGCGGGGCGGCGACCGCGCACCTGTGGACGGCCCGGACGCGGGGGAGGAGCGGTCCGGCCCGGCGCGTATGCTGTCCGGTGCGACCCGTCTGCACGGGTCGACTCCGCGCGTCCTCCACCCGCCAGCACGGCGGGGCAGCCCCACCTCGGTCCCGGTCTCCCCGGGTCGGTGGCGCCGCGGGACGCCAGGGCGGGACACCACCCGGTGCCCGCGTCAACCGAGGAGCGCGGCCGCCGGGCGGCCGCGCGCGAGCACGAGAGGCTGCGCCCCCCATGGCAGTCGTCAGCATGAAGCAGCTGCTCGACAGCGGCGTCCACTTCGGGCACCAGACCCGTCGCTGGAACCCGAAGATGAAGCGCTTCATCTTCACCGAGCGCAACGGCATCTACATCATCGACCTGCAGCAGACGCTCGGGTACATCGACTCGGCCTACGAGTTCGTCAAGCAGACCGTGTCGCACGGCGGCACGATCCTGTTCGTCGGCACCAAGCGCCAGGCGCAGGAGGTCGTCGCCGAGCAGGCGCAGCGCGTCGGCATGCCCTACGTCAACCAGCGCTGGCTGGGCGGCATGCTCACCAACTTCTCCACCGTCCACAAGCGGCTCCAGCGGCTCAAGGAGCTCGAGGACATGGAGCAGACCGGCGTGATGGCCGGCCTGTCCAAGAAGGAGCAGCTGGGCCTGACCCGTGAGAAGGCCAAGCTCGAGCGCAGCCTGGGCGGCATCCGCGACATGCAGAAGGTGCCCAGCGCCATCTGGATCGTGGACACCAAGAAGGAGCACATCGCCGTCGGCGAGGCCCGCAAGCTGGGCATCCCGGTCGTCGCGATCCTCGACACCAACTGCGACCCCGACGAGGTCGACTACAAGATCCCGGGCAACGACGACGCGATCCGCGCCATCAACGTCCTGACCCGCGTGATCGCCGACGCCGTCGCCGACGGCCTCATGGCCCGCTCGGCCGCGCAGGCCAACGCCGGCCGCGAGGACGGCGCCGAGCAGGCCATCGGTGGCGACGAGCCGCTGCCGGACTGGGAGCGCGAGCTGCTGACCGGTGGCGCCGAGGCCGCGACCGAGCAGCCCTCGGACACCTCCGCCACCGCCCCGGCCCCCGCCGCCGGCGAGGCCTGAGAACTCCCGCGCCGCCCTCGGGCGCCCTCGGGACGCCCACCCCTCCACACCGACGAGGAAGTGACATGCCTGCCTTCACCGCCGCCGACGTCAAGCGGCTCCGCGACGCCACCGGCGCCGGCATGATGGACGCCAAGAAGGCCCTCACCGAGGCCGACGGCGAGTACGACAAGGCCATCGAGCTGCTGCGCATCAAGGGCGCCAAGGACGTCGGCAAGCGCCTCGAGCGCTCCACGACCAACGGCATCGTCGTCAGCAAGCACGGCGCGCTGCTCGAGCTCGACTGCGAGACCGACTTCGTCGCCAAGAACGCCGACTTCGTGGCGCTCGCCGAGCGGCTCATCGAGATCGTCCTCGAGCAGTCGCCG
Source organism: Geodermatophilus sp. SYSU D00879 (assembly GCF_054050375.1). Lineage (NCBI taxonomy): Bacteria > Bacillati > Actinomycetota > Actinomycetes > Geodermatophilales > Geodermatophilaceae > Geodermatophilus > Geodermatophilus sp. SYSU D00879. The sequence continues at coordinate 36,355 of NZ_JBJGZF010000002.1, read as the reverse complement.
GCCGATCTCGACGCCCTCATGGCCACCGAGGTCGACGGCCAGACCGTCGCCAAGCTCATCGAGGCCGAGTCCGCCCGCATCGGCGAGAAGCTCGTCCTCTCCCGCTTCGCCACCTTCGAGGGCCCGACCGCGGTGTACCTGCACAAGCGGGCCACCGACCTGCCCCCGGCCATCGGCGTCGCCGTCCAGTACCAGGGTGGCGACGAGGAGGCCGCGCGCGCCCTGGCGATGCACATCGCCGCCGCCCGCCCGCGCTTCCTGTCCCGCGAGGAGGTCCCGGCGGAGGCCGTCGAGACCGAGCGCCGGGTCGCCGAGCAGACGGCCAAGGAGGAGGGCAAGCCCGAGCAGGCGATCGTCAAGATCGTCGAGGGCCGGGTCAACGCCTACTACAAGGACTTCGTCCTGCTCGAGCAGCCGTCGATCACCGAGCCCAAGCGCACGGTGAAGCAGGTCATCGACGAGGCCGGCCTGACCGTGCAGCGGTTCGCCCGCTTCGAGGTCGGCCAGGCCTGAGCCGCAGGCGACGGAGACACCGCGCCACCGGCCCCGTCCCATCCCTGGGACGGGGCCGGTGGTGCCTCCGGGCCCGGCTGGCGAGCGCCGGGCACTCTGTCAGGATCACGAAGAACGACGTCGAGCGAGGGAAGAGCTGTTGACCGATACCGCCACGACGCAGACGACCGAGGCACCCCACCCGCCGCTGTCGGCCCCGAGCGCCTTCCAGCCGGCCGACGGCGCCGGCTACCAGCGGGTGCTGCTCAAGCTCTCGGGTGAGGCGTTCGGCGGCGGCAACGTCGGCGTCGACTCCGGGATCGTCCACGACATCGCCACCCAGCTGGCCGAGGTCGTCCACGGCGGCACGCAGGTCGCCGTCGTCGTCGGCGGGGGCAACTTCTTCCGCGGCGCCGAGCTGTCCCAGGCGGGCATGGACCGCCGGCACGCCGACTACATGGGCATGCTCGGCACGGTCATGAACTGCCTGGCGCTGCAGGCCTTCTGCGAGCAGGTGGGCCTGGAGACCCGGGTGCAGACGGCGATCACCATGGGCCAGGTCGCCGAGCCCTACATCCCGCGCAAGGCCGTCCGGCACCTGGAGAAGGGCCGGCTGGTCATCTTCGGCGCCGGCGCCGGCATGCCGTACTTCTCCACCGACACCGTCGCCGCCCAGCGCGCGCTGGAGATCGGCTGCCAGGTGCTGCTCATGGCCAAGAACGGCGTCGACGGCGTCTACGACGACGACCCGCGCACCAACCCGGCGGCGACCATGTACGACGAGCTGGACTACGCCACGGTCCTCGCCGACCAGCTCAAGGTCGCCGACGCCACGGCCATCAGCCTGTGCATGGACAACCAGATGCCGATCGTCGTCTTCAACCTGCTGGAGAACGGCAACATCGCCCGCGCGGTGGCAGGTGAGAGGATCGGGACGCTGATCAGCTGAGCGCGCGCCGGAACGCGCACGCCGCACCGCAGGACGACGGCGGGGACGATCCCGCCGCAGGAGGAGAGACCGTGATCGACGACACCCTGCTCGACGCCGAGGAGCGGATGGACAAGGCCCTGTCGGTCGCGCGGGAGGACCTCGGCTCGGTGCGCACCGGCCGCGCGGCGCCCTCGATGTTCAACAAGGTCCTGGTCGACTACTACGGCGCCCCGACCCCGGTGCCGCAGATGTCGTCGATCACGGTGCCCGAGGCGCGCATGGCGGTCATCAAGCCCTACGACAACAGCCAGCTGTCGGCCATCGAGAAGGCCATCCGCGACAGCGACCTGGGCGTCAACCCGACCAACGACGGGCAGATCATCCGCGTGGTCTTCCCGCAGCTGACCGAGGAGCGCCGTCGCGACCTGGTCAAGCAGGCCCGGTCCAAGGGCGAGGACGCCAAGGTCGCCATCCGCAACGTGCGCCGCCGCAGCAAGGAGGAGCTCGACCGGATCGCCAAGGACGGCGAGGCCGGCGAGGACGACGTGCGCCGTGCGGAGAAGGAGCTCGACGACCTCACCGCCCAGCACGTGGCGGCCATCGACGAGGCCGTGAAGAACAAGGAGTCCGAGCTGCTCGAGGTCTGAGCCGCTCGCCCCGATCCCTGCCATGACCTCCCGTCCCGACGCCGCCGGGGCCGGCCCGTCCGGGGACGCCGACACCGGGCCGATCCCCGCGGTCCGGCGTCCCTCGCCGCCGCCCCCGCCGCCCGGCCCGATCCGGCCGGCGGCCCCGCCGACCAGCCCGATCGCGACAGCCCCCGGGTCCGCTGCACCGGGCACCCAGGAGATGGCGGTGCCGGCCGCCGGCATCGCCGTCCCGCCGGTGCCCGAGGCGCCGGCGGCGCCCGGCCCCGACCCGGCCGGCGGCGACGCCGGCGCCGAGCCGGAGCCGCGCAAGGGCGGCCGGGCCGGGCGTGACCTGGTCGCCGCCATCGGCGTCGGCCTGGGCCTCGGCGCGGTCATCCTCGCCTCGCTGCTGGTCTACCGGCCGGCGTTCCTGCTGGTCATCGTCGCGGCGATCCTCGTCGGCATCGTCGAGCTCGTCCGCGCGCTCCAGGCCGGCGGCGCCCGGCCGCCGCTCGCCCCGGTGCTGGTCGGCGCCGTCGCGATGCTGGCGCTGGCGTGGACCCGCGGACCCGACGGCCTCGTCGTCGGCTTCCTGCTCACGGTCGTCGCGGTGCTGCTCTGGCGGCTCGGCGACGGCCCCGGGGACTACCGTCGCGACGCCGCGGCCGGGGTCCTGGTCACCCTCTACGTGCCGCTGCTGGCCGGGTTCGCGGTCCTCCTGCTCGTCCCCGACGACGGCGTCGCCCGGGTGCTCGCGTTCATCGCCACCGTGGTCGGGAACGACGTCGGCGGTTACACCGCGGGCGTGCTGTTCGGCCGGCACCCGATGGCGCCGTCGGTGAGCCCGAAGAAGTCGTGGGAGGGCATGGCCGGGTCGGTCGTGGCCTGCGTCGCCGTCGCCACCCCGATCGTCGTGCTCGCCCTCGACGGCCCGTGGTGGGGTGGCGTGCTCGTCGGCGTCGCGCTCGCGGTGACCGCCACGGTGGGCGACCTCGGCGAGTCGCTGATCAAGCGGGACCTCGGCATCAAGGACATGGGCAACCTGCTGCCGGGCCACGGCGGGATCATGGACCGGCTCGACAGCCTGCTGCCCTCGGCGGCGGTGGCCTACCTGCTGCTGTCCTGGGTCGCGCCGCCGGGCTGAGGCGGCCAGGGGGCGCTGAGCTCCCACGTCGACCCGACCGCGGCGAAGCCGCGGCGGGCATACCAGTGGCGCGGCCAGTCGCCGGCGTCGGCCTCGAGGACGACGAGGTCGCAGCCGGCGCCTGCGGCCAGCTCCAGCAGCCGGGCGAGGACGGCGTCGGCGTGGCCGCGCCCGCGGGCGGCGGGCTCGGTCATCACCGACTCGACCGCCGCGGTCGCGCCGTCGACCCGCAGCTGCCCGGCGGCCACGACCCGGCCGCCCTCCCGCACCACGACGTCGCCGACCGCGACGACCCGGTCGTTGCGGGACTCCCGGCCCACCAGCTGGGCGACCACCTCGTCGAGGTCCGGGATCCCGGCCAGGCCGCGCCGCCACCCCGCCTCCCACAGCGGGTGCACCTCCTCCTGCGCGACCACCTCGGCCCGCTCCGCCCCGGGCAGGCCCGGGGTGGCGGGGCGGGCCATGACCACCAGCTCCCCGGCCTCCCAGCCGGCCGCGGCCAGCTCGGCGGCGACCGCGCCGGCGCCGGGCCAGCGCAGCACCGCCGCCCGGGCCGGCCAGCCTGCGTCCGCGGCGACCTCGCCGGCGGTCCGCGCCACCGTGGCGGCGTCGACGCCGTCGTCGAGCACCAGCCGGTTGTCGTCGCGGGAGTGCGCGAAGCGGGGGTCGAGGACGGCCACCCCGCCGGGGACGTCGCGCACCTCGGCGGCCCGCCGGGTGCGCAGCGACAGCCCGTGCGCCAGCGCCCGGCCCAGCGCGTCGTCCGGCCCGGGCAGGACCGGCGGCACGGGCGGGCGGTACGGCACGACCGCGACCACCGCCGCCGTCGGCAGCGGGCCGTACAGGTGCGGGAAGCGCATGCCCGCGGGGTCGGTGCCCACGCCGGGCTCCTCGACCACCGGGTCGGTCAGGCGGGCCGGGTCGACGACGAGCAGCACCAGGTCGCGCCGGCCCGGGAACAGCCGCGCGGCCGGCACGTGCACCTGCTCCGGGTGCGACAGGTGCACGAACGGCGCCCCGGCGGGCGGCACCGCACCGGCGGACAGCGCGGCCCGCCAGTCGGCCGGCTCGCACAGGTGGACGAGGACGCTCATCTCCCCGGGGTCTCGTCCGGGTCGATCCCGCGCGCGGCCAGCGCCTTCTCGATCGCCTCGCAGACGGCGCGGACGACGGCCACCCGCGCCCACCGCTTGTCGTCGCCGGCGACCAGCGTCCACCGCCCCGCCGGGTGGTCGGTGCGCTCGAGCATCTCCTCGACGGCGGCCTCGTACGCCAGGCGCTTCTCCCGGTTGCGCCAGTCCTCGTCGGTCAGCTTCCAGGCCCGGTAGGGGTCGGCCGCGCGGGACTCGAAGCGGCGCAGCTGCTCCTCGGGGGAGACGTGCACCCAGAACTTCACCAGGACCATGCCCTCGGCGGCCAGCGTGGTCTCCAGGTCGACGATCTCGCCGTAGGCCCGCCGCCAGGCCTCCTCGCTGGCGAACCCCTCCACCCGCTCGACCAGCACCCGGCCGTACCAGGTGCGGTCGAGGACGGCCATGCCGCCCCAGCCGGGCAGCACGGGCCAGAACCGCCAGAGGAAGTGGTGCCGCTTCTCGTTCGACGACGGGGCGGCGAACTGGGCCACCCGCACGTGCCGGGGGTCGAGCTGCTCGACCAGCCGCTTGATCGCGCCGCCCTTGCCCGAGGCGTCCCAGCCCTCGAACAGCACGCAGACCGGCGGTCCGAGCGGGGTGCCCAGCTGCCCGCCGAGGAACAGCCGCAGGTGCACCAGGCGCTGCTGCGCGGCGGCCAGCTGGTCCTTGGCCTCGCGCTTGCCCAGCCGGAGGGTGAGGTCCACGTCGTCGAGTCGGCCCACCCCGCAGAGAGTGGCCCATGCGGCCCGCGCTGTCAGGTCGGCAGCTGCGCGTGCTGGCGGATCCAGGCGTGCATGGCGATCCCCGCCGCGACGCCGGCGTTCACCGAGCGGGTCGAGCCGAACTGGGCGATGGACAGCACGTCGTCGGCCACCGCCCGCGCCTCCTCCGACAGCCCGGTGCCCTCCTGGCCGAACAGCAGCACGCAGGACCGGGGGAGGACGGCGGTCTCGATCGGTCGGGCGCCGGGCAGGTTGTCGACGGCGAGCACCGGCACGCCCCGCTCCCGCGCCCAGGCGCCGAGCGCGGCGGCGTCGGGGTGGTGCCGCACGGTCAGGTACCGGTCGGTGACCATCGCGCCCCGGCGGTTCCACCGCTTCCGGCCGACGACGTGCACCTCCGCGGCGAGGAAGGCGTTCGCGGTGCGCACGACCGTCCCGATGTTGAGGTCGTGCCGCCAGTTCTCGATGGCGACGTGGAAGCCGTGCCGGCGCGGGTCGAGGTCGGCGACGATCGCCTCGACGGTCCAGTAGCGGTACCGGTCGACGACGTTGCGCCGGTCGCCGTGCGCCAGCAGCTCGGGGTCGTAGCGGGGGTCCTCCGGCCACGGCCCCTCCCACGGGCCGACGCCGACCGAATCGAGCGGGACGGGTGCGCGCTCGGCCTCGGACACCCGGCCGACGCTAGCGGTCCGCGCCCCGCCGCCCGGCCGCGCCTCCGCCACCCGGTCGGGTCCGTCGGGCACGATGACCACTCCACGGGGTGAGCGACAGATGACCGTGAGTGACAGCGAGGTGGGATGACGGCGCGGCAGCACGGCGACCCGGGCGACCCCGAGGAGGCCGGCACCCCGGTCGAGCCGTGGGGGGAGTGGCTGCCCGGGTGGGTGAACGAGCCCGACCCCGAGGCGGCCGACGAGGACGCCCCAGTCGACGAGGTCCCGGTCGACGAGGTCCCGGTCGACGGGACAGCGGAGGACGAGGCACCGGTCGACGAGGCCGCCGGGGCAGAGTTCCTGGTCGAGGAGACGCCTGTCGAGGAGGCACCGGACGGCGGGACCGCGGAGGACGAGGGCGTCCCCGGGGACCCCGTGCCGCCGGACGGCGCCGTCGCCGAGGAGGCCCCCGAGGTGGCGACCGCCGTCCCGGACGTGCTGCCGGCCTCGGATGTACTGCCGGCCCTGGACGTGCTGCCGGTCCCGGCGCTCGCCGAGGTCGTGACGCCGCGGGTCGTCGTCCGCCCGCGGGTGCGGTCCCGGCGCCGGGTCGGCGTCGCCGTGGCGGCGGGCGTTCTCGCCGCCTGCGGCATCACCGGTGCGGTCCTGCTGGCGGGCGCCTCGTCCGGCTCGGTCCCGACGGCGGCCGTGCAGTCCACGTCCCCGGCGGCCGCCGCGCCGACCCGGGCCGTCCCGGTGCCGCGGCCGTCCACCGTCGCCGTCGTCGTCCCCGTTGCGCCGACGAGCAGCGTGCCGGTGCCGTCCCCGTCCCCGGCGGAGCCCGACCCCGACCCGGCCCCGGTGCGGACCAGCGCGACGCCGTCCCCCGCGACGATCCCGGAGGCGCCACTGCCGACGGCCGTCGCACCGGAGCCGTCCGCGCCGCCGGAGACCGTCGCGGTGCTGCCGCCCGTCGAGCCGTCGGACCCTGTTCCGGACCCGACCCCGACCACCGGGGCCGTGCCCACGCCGACCGGGACCGACCAGACCCCGGAGCCCACGGCCGAGCCGACGGCGCCGACGCCGTCCGAGACCCCGGCGCCACCCTCGACCCCGACCGAGGACCCCCTCCCGGACCCGGCGGGCGACGAGGTGACCCCCGCCCCGACGTCCGCCCCGCCCCCCGGGACACCGGGGCCCACGGCCGCACCGACGGACACGGACCAGGCCTGAGCGAGCGACCTCACCCGCACGGCGGCCCACGCCCGGCGCAGGGGTGGGACGATGGAGCGGTCATGACTGCCCTGCCGCTCGTCCTCGACGCCCCCCGCCGGGGCAAGCCGCCGCGCCACCTCGCCGACCTGGACCGCGAGGAGGCGCGCGCCGCCGTCGCCGAGCTCGGGCAGCCGGCGTTCCGCGCCGACCAGCTCGCCCGGCACTTCTTCCGCGGCACCACCCACCCGGCGCAGATGACCGACGTGCCCGCCGCGGTGCGCGAGACGCTGTCCGAGGCGCTGCTGCCCGGCCTGCTCACGCCGGTGCGCCACCAGTCGGCCGACGGCGGGCGCACCCGCAAGACCCTGTGGCGCCTGCACGACGGCGCGCTGGTCGAGAGCGTGCTCATGCGCTACCCCGACCGGGCCACCGTCTGCATCTCCAGCCAGGCCGGCTGTGGCATGGCCTGCCCCTTCTGCGCCACCGGCCAGAACGGGCTGACCCGCAACCTGTCGGCCGCCGAGATCATCGGCCAGGCGGTCGCCGCCGCCGCGGCCATGGCGTCGGGGGAGATCCCCGGCGGGCCGGGCCGGCTGTCCAACGTCGTCTTCATGGGCATGGGCGAGCCGCTGGCCAACTACGCCCGCGTCCGCCGCACGCTGGACGCGCTGCTCACCTCCGCGCCGTGGGGCCTGGGCCTGTCGCAGCGGTCGGTCACCGTCTCCACCGTGGGCCTGGTGCCGGCGATCCGGCGGCTGACCGAGGAGGGCCTGGGCGTCACCCTCGCGGTGAGCCTGCACGCCCCCGACGACGAGCTGCGCGACACCCTCGTGCCGATCAACACCCGGTACAAGGTGGCCGACGTCGTCGAGGCGGCCGACGCCTACGCCGCGCGCACCGGCCGCCGCTACTCGGTGGAGTACGCGCTCATCCGCGACGTCAACGACCAGCCGGAGCGCGCCGACCTGCTCGGCCGGCTGCTGGCGAAGCGGCTCGCGCACGTCAACCTCATCCCGCTCAACCCGACGCCGGGCAGCCCGTGGGACGCCAGCCCGCTGCCCGCCCAGCGGGAGTTCGTGGCCCGGCTGCGCGCGCACGGGGTGCCGACGACGGTCCGCGACACCCGCGGCCAGGACATCGACGGCGCCTGCGGCCAGCTCGCCGCGGCCGACCGCGCCGCTGCTGACGACGGGGTGGGCGTGCCGACCGTGGCCACGCCGGTCCCCGCCCTCGAGCCCCCGGTCGAGCTCGGGGCCGAGGCGGACGCGTGAGCACCGGGGCCGCCGCGTGAGCGCCGAGGTCCCCACGGCCGAGGCCCACGAGCACAGCCACGCCGACGTCTCGGGCGGGTGGCTGCGGGCCGCCGTCTTCGGCGCGATGGACGGGCTGGTGACCAACACCGCGCTGGTCGCCGGCGTCGGCGGTGGCGGCGCCTCGTCGCACGCGATCGTGCTCTCCGGCGTCGCCAGCCTGGTCGCGGGCGCGATCTCGATGGCGCTGGGGGAGTACACCTCGGTCAGCACGCAGAACGAGCAGCTCGACCTCGAGGTGGAGAAGGAGCGCCGCGAGCTCGAGCGCAACCCCCGGGGCGAGCTCGCCGAGCTGGTGGAGATGCTGCGCGTGCGCGGCGTCGACGCCGACCTCGCCGAGCGGGTCGCCGTCCAGCTGCACCGCGACCCCGACACCGCGCTGCGGCTGCACGTGGTCGCCGAGCTCGGCCTCAACCCGGCCGACAAGCCCTCGCCGTGGACCGCGGCGGTCTCCTCGTTCCTCACCTTCGCCGCCGGCGCGGTGATCCCGCTGCTGCCCTACCTGCTCGGGTTCTCAGTCCTGGCCGCGGCGCTGGTGTGCGGCGCGGCCGGCCTGGCCGCGGCCGGGGCGCTGTCCTCACGGTTCACCCCGCGCTCCTGGTGGTCGGCGGCCCTGCGGCAGCTGCTCTTCGGCGCGCTCGCGGCAGGGGCGACGTACGCCATCGGCGCGGCGATCGGCGTCGCGGCCTCCTGACACGACGACGCCCGACCCGGCAGGAGCCGGATCGGGCGTCGGGTGTCGATGGGGATCAGCGGCGCCAGGCGGTGCGCTTGCGGCGCAGGTCCCAGAGCAGCAGGACGACCAGGCCTGCGGCGATGCCGAACAGCCACACGTCCTCCATGCGGCCCTCGTGGTTGCCCCACGTGTAGGACAGCATGACCAGCACGGTCAGCCAGCCGGCGACCTGCGGGGCGGTCCGCATGCGGTGGTGCCAGCCCCAGTCCTCGGGCCGCTCCTCCTCGACCGGGTGCTCCCCGGCGCGGACGATGCCCTCCTCGCGGTTGGGCTGGTTGACGCGCGTGGTCAGCGGGTCGTGCTGGCGGACCCCGGGGCCGGACTGCTCGCTCACGCCCCTCATCCTGCCAGTCCCGTCCGCGGGTCACCGGTCGAGGTGGGGTGGGCAGGTCGCGCCGCGCGTCGGGGAGGATGCCGTCCATGACCGAGCCGCGCGAGGTGACCGTGCTGGGCTCGACCGGGTCGATCGGCCGGCAGGCGATCGACGTCGCCGAGCAGAACCCCGGCCGGCTGCGGATCACCGCGCTGGCCGCCGGCGGGGGCGACGTCGCCCGGCTGGCCGAGCAGGCGCTGACCCTCGGCGTCCGCACGGTCGCGGTGGCCCGCGCGACCGCCGCCCAGGACCTGCAGCTGGCCTTCTACGCGGCGGCCTCCCAGCGCGGCTGGGCGCGCGGCGAGTACGCGCTGCCGGAGATCCTCGCCGGGCCGCGCGCCGCCGAGGAGCTCGCCGCCCGCCCCACCGACGTCGTCCTCAACGGGATCACCGGCTCGATCGGGCTGGGCCCCACCCTCGCCGCGCTGCGGGCCGGCAACGTCGTCGCGCTGGCCAACAAGGAGTCGCTGGTCGCCGGCGGGGACCTCGTGACCGCCGCGGCCGCGCCCGGCCAGCTGGTGCCGGTCGACTCCGAGCACTCGGCGCTGGCGCAGTGCCTGCGCGGCGGGCACCGGAGCGAGGTCGCCCGGCTGGTGCTCACCGCCAGCGGCGGGCCGTTCCGCGGGCGCAGCGCCGCCGACCTCGCCGGCGTCACCGTCGAGCAGGCACTGGCGCACCCCACCTGGGCCATGGGCCCGGTGGTGACGATCAACTCGGCCACGCTGGTCAACAAGGGCCTGGAGCTGATCGAGGCGCACCTGCTGTTCGGCGTGCCCTACGCCGACATCGACGTCGTGGTGCACCCGCAGTCGATCGTGCACTCCATGGTCACCTTCGCCGACGGCGCGACCATCGCCCAGGCCAGCCCGCCGGACATGCGGCTGCCGATCGCGCTGGCGCTGGCCTGGCCCGACCGGCTGCCGCACGTGCAGGCGGCGCTGGACTGGTCGACGGCGAGCACCTGGGAGTTCGCGCCGCTGGACGCCGAGGCCTTCCCGGCGGTGCGGCTCGCGCGCGCGGCGGGGGAGGCCGGCGGCGTCGTCCCGGCGCTGTACAACGCGGCCAACGAGGAGGCGGTCGCGGCCTTCCTCGCCGGGCGGCTGCGTTTCACCGACGTCGTGGGCCTGGTCGCGCGTACCCTCGACGACGCGCCGGACCTCGGCGCCCCCACCTGCGTGGACGACGTGCTGGCCGCGGAGCGCTGGGCCCGGCAGCACGCCCGCGCCGCTGTCGCCGGAGGCCTGAGCTGACCACCCTCCTGACGGTCCTCGGGATCGTCGCGTTCGCGATCGGCCTGCTGTTCAGCATCGGCTTCCACGAGTTCGGCCACTTCTACTGGGCGCGGAAGTTCGGCATGCGCGTGCCGCAGTTCATGGTCGGCTTCGGCCCGACGGTGTTCTCCTTCCGGCGCGGCGAGACCGAGTACGGCATCAAGGCGATCCCGCTCGGCGGCTACATCCGCATCGTCGGCATGATCCCGCCGGCCGCGGAGAACGAGAGCAAGCGCGCCACCCGCATGCGGACGTTCATCGCCGAGGTGCGCGGCCAGGCCCTCGACGACGTCCGGCCCAGCGACGCCGGCCGGGTCTTCTACGCCAAGCCCTGGTGGCAGCGCGTGATCGTCATGTTCGCCGGGCCGTTCCACAACCTGGTCCTCGCGGTCGTGTTCTTCGCGGTCACGCTCACCGCGATCGGCACCAACGTCGTCACCACCCAGCTCGAGACCGTCCCCGCCTGCGTGGTCCCCGCCGGCGCGGAGAGCATCGCCGTCGCCGAGGAGCAGCGCAGCGACGTCTGCGACATCCCGATCGTCACCAGCGGTGCCGACGCCGGGCAGCTCTGCGAGGCGGGCACCCCCGGCTGTGCGGAGCCGGTGGCCAGCCCCGCCGCCCAGGCCGGGCTGCGGCCGGGCGACACGATCGTCGCGATCGACGGCCGGGAGGTCGACCCGACCGCCTACGACAGCTGGACGACGGTGCAGCAGGCGATCCGCGGCTCGGCGGGGGAGTCGCTGACCCTCACCGTCGAGCGCGACGGCGAGCGCCGGGACCTCACCGTCACGCCGATCGAGAACGTCGTCGCCACCGACGACGGCGAGGGCACGATGACCGCCGGGTACCTCGGCGTCAGCCCGGTGTTCGGCTTCGCCCGCCAGTCGGTGGCCGACCTGCCCGGCTACTTCGGCATGGTCGTGTCCCAGTCGGTGCAGCGGCTGCTGGAGGTCCCCGAGCGCGTCCCGCAGCTGTTCCGCGCCGCCTTCCTCGGCGAGGAGCGCGACGCGAACGGCCCGATCGGCGTCGTCGGCGTCGGACGGATCTCCGGCGAGGTCTTCGCCATCCAGGAGTTCAGCGGCGCGGAGAAGCTGAGCTTCTTCCTCGGCCTGCTGGCCAGCGTCAACCTCGTGCTGTTCCTGTTCAACCTGCTGCCGGTCTACCCGCTCGACGGCGGGCACGTGGCCGGGGCGCTGTACGAGAAGGCCCGCTCGGTGGTCGCCCGCTGGCGCGGTCGGCCCGACCCCGGCCCGTTCGACATCGCCCGGCTGATGCCGGTCGCCTACGTCGTCGCGGGGCTGTTCATCGCGCTGTCGGGGCTGCTGCTCATCGCCGACGTCGTCAACCCGATCACACTCCAGTAGGCGTCGGCGCCGACCCCGGGAGAGCGGGGATACTCGTGGCCATGGCCATCCCCGTCGCTCTCGGCATGCCCGCCGCGCCCCCGCCCGTCCTGGCCCCGCGCCGGAAGACGCGGCAGCTGGACGTCGGCGGCGTGGGCGTCGGCAGCGACTCCCCGGTCAGCGTGCAGTCGATGACGACGACGAAGACCGCCGACGTCAACGCCACCCTGCAGCAGATCGCCGAGCTGACCGCCGCCGGCTGCCAGATCGTGCGGGTCGCCGTCCCCGACACCGACGACGCCGAGGCGCTGCCGGCGATCGCCAAGAAGTCGCAGATCCCGGTCATCGCCGACATCCACTTCCAGCCGCGGTACGTGTTCGCCGCGATCGACGCCGGCTGCGCCGCGGTGCGGGTCAACCCCGGCAACATCAAGAAGTTCGACGACCGGGTCGGCGAGATCGCGAAGGCGGCCAAGGACGCCGGCATCCCGATCCGCATCGGCGTCAACGCCGGGTCCCTCGACAAGCGGCTGCTGGCCAAGTACGGCAAGGCCACGCCCGAGGCGCTGGTCGAGTCGGCGCTGTGGGAGTGCTCGCTGTTCGAGGAGCACGACTTCCGCGACATCAAGATCTCGGTCAAGCACAACGACCCGGTGGTCATGGTCCGCGCCTACGAGCTGCTCGCCGCGCAGTGCGACTACCCGCTGCACCTCGGCGTCACCGAGGCCGGGCCCGCCTTCCAGGGGACGATCAAGTCCGCCGTCGCGTTCGGCGCGCTGCTGTCGCAGGGCATCGGTGACACCATCCGCGTCTCGCTCTCGGCGCCGCCGGTCGAGGAGGTCAAGGTCGGCACCCAGATCCTGGAGTCGCTGAACCTGCGCCAGCGCGGCCTGGAGATCGTCAGCTGCCCCTCGTGCGGCCGCGCGCAGGTCGACGTCTACAAGCTGGCCGACGAGGTGACCGCCGGCCTCGACGGGCTCGAGGTGCCGCTGCGGGTCGCCGTCATGGGCTGTGTCGTCAACGGCCCCGGCGAGGCCCGCGAGGCCGACCTCGGCGTGGCCTCGGGCAACGGCAAGGGGCAGATCTTCGTCAAGGGCCAGGTCGTCAAGACCGTGCCCGAGTCGCAGATCGTCGAGACGCTCATCGAGGAGGCCATGCGCCTCGCCGCCGAGATGCCTGCCGGCGAGCAGGTCGACGCCGGCACGCCGTCCGGCCCGCCGGTCGTCACCGTCAGCTGACCCGCCCCGCCGTCCGTCCTCCTGGGCCAGACCCGTGCTCCGCTCGCCGACCGCCCGCGTCCTCGACGAGACCGACGAGCCGGCCGTCCGCCGGCTGCTGGACTCCGACCCGGTCGCCGCGTGCGTGCTCGCCGGGCGCGTGGAGGCGGCCGGCACCGCGCCGTCGACCCTCGGGGCGCCGCTGTGGGGGATGGGCGCCGGCCGCAGCCTCGACGCCGTCTGCCTGGCCGGGGCCAACCTCATCCCGTTCGCCGTCCCCGGCGCCGAGCAGGCGGCGGCCGAGGCGTTCGCCGAGCGCGCCCGCCGGGCCGGCCGCCGCTGCTCGACGATCGTCGGGCCGGCCGCGGCCGTCGACCCGCTGTGGGAGCTGCTCGAGCCCGCGTGGGGCCCGTGCCGCGACCACCGGCCCCGGCAGCCGCTGATGGCCATCGAGGGCCCGCCGGCGGTCGCCCCCGAGCCGCGGGTCCGGCCGGTGCGCCCGCGCGAGGTGGACGTGCTGCTGCCCGCGGCGGTGGCCATGTTCACCGAGGAGGTCGGCGTCAGCCCGCTGCGGACCGACGGCGGCGTCGGCTACCGCGCGCGGGTGGAGGACCTCGTCCGCGCCGGCCAGTCGCTGGCCTGGATCGAGGACGGCCGGGTGCTGTTCAAGGCCGAGATCGGCGCGGCGTCGCGGGCGGCCTGCCAGGTGCAGGGCGTGTGGACCGCCCCCGAGATGCGCGGCCGCGGCATCGGCGCGGCCGGGATGGCCGCCGTGGTCGAGTACGCGCGGACCATGATCGCCCCGGTGGTCAGCCTCTACGTCAACGACTACAACGCCCCCGCCCGCGCGGTGTACCGCCGGGTCGGGTTCCGCGAGGTCGGCCGCTACGCCAGCGTCCTCTTCTGACGAAGGCCCCCCACGCCTCGCGAGCTCGGCGCGGGTCCCTGGAGGGTGGCCGTTCCAGCACGTCACCACCGGAACGCCGGCCCGGTCTGAGAGGGTGTCCCGTCGTGGCAGCACGACGCACGGCGGTCCTCGGCACGGTCCTCACGCTCCTCTCCGCACCGGCCCTCGCCGCCTGCTCCGGCAGCTCCGAGGACGAGGTCCGCGCCGCCGCGCAGGCCTTCCTCGACGACTGGGCCGGGGGCGACACCGGTGCCGCGGCCGAGGCCACCACCGACCCCGACGCCGCCACCGCGCTGCTCGAGCAGACCGCCACCGACCTGCCCGAGGCCACGCTCGACGCCGAGCTCGGCGACGTCACCGTCCGGGACGGCACCGCCACCGCCGCCTGGACCGCCACCTGGGACCTCGCCGCGGCGCCCGACTGGAGCTACGAGGCCACCCTCGAGCTGCGGGAGGGGGAGGACGCCTGGCAGGTGGTCGCCGAGCCCATGCTCGTGCACCCCGAGCTGGGGGAGGGCCAGCGCCTGCAGCTGACCCGGTCGCTGCCCGAGCGCGCGGCGATCACCGACGCCGCCGGCCAGCCGCTGTTCACCCCGACCGAGGTCGTCAACGTCGGCGTCGACACCGGCCAGGTCGCCGACCTGCCCTCGCTGGCCGCGGCGCTGTCGGTGGCCACCGGGGTGTCCGCCGAGGAGATCACCGCCGACGTCCAGGCCGCCCCGGCCGGCCAGTTCGTCCCCGTGATCACCCTGCGGCGGCCGGACTTCGAGGCCATCCGCGCCCAGGTCTTCGACCTGCCCGGCGCGGTGTTCCCCACCGAGACGCGGTTGCTCGCGCCGTCGGCCGGGTTCGCCTCCGCGCTGCTCGGCCGGGTCGGGGCGGCCACCGCCGAGGTGCTCGAGGAGACCACCGGGGACGGCGGGGCCGTGTACGCCGCGGGGGACCAGCTCGGCCTCTCCGGCCTGCAGCGCGCCTACCAGGAGCAGCTCACCGGTGCCCCCGGCTTCACCGTGTCGGTGGTGAGCACCGACGCGTCCACCGGCGACACGGGCCGGGAGGTCGGCGCCGTCGAGCCCGTCCCCGGCGAGCCGATCCGGACGCCGCTGGTCCGCGCACTGCAGGACGCCGCCGACGGCGCCGTCGCCACCCAGCCGCTGGCGACCCACCTGGTCGTCGTCCGGCCCGGCACCGGGGAGGTGCTGGCCGTCTCCTCGAACGAGGCCGCGGCGGCCGGCAACGCCCTGACCGGGCAGTACCCGCCGGGCTCGAGCATGAAGACGATCACGGCGACGGCGCTGCTGTCCGCCGGCGCGCTAACCCCCGGCACCGCGGTCCCCTGCCCGGGGACGACGGTCGTCGAGGGCCGCGAGTTCGAGAACCAGGACCAGTTCGACCTCGGGACCGTGCCGTTCACCGAGGCGTTCGCCCAGTCCTGCAACACCACCTTCATCCAGGCCGGCCTGCAGCTGCCCGACGACGCCCTCGCCGCGGCGGCCGCCTCCTACGGGGTGGGCAGCGACTGGCAGCTGCCGGTCGACGTGTTCAGCGGCAGCGTCCCGGCCGACGCCACCGGCACCACGAAGGCCGCGGACGCGATCGGCCAGGGCCAGGTGCTCGTGAGCCCGGCGCAGATGGCGCTGGTCGTCGCGGGCGTCGCCAGCGGCACCCCGGCCGCCCCGGTCGAGGTGGTCGGCGCCGACCCGGCGGGCCCCGCGCCGGCCGGCCCGGGCCAGGCGGTGCTCGACCAGCTCCGGCCGATGATGCGCCAGGTCGTGCTGACCGGCACCGCGCAGGCGCTGGCCGACCGCGGCGAGGTCTACGGCAAGACCGGTACCGCCGAGTTCGGCAGCAACACCCCGCCGGACGCGCACGGCTGGTTCACCGGCTACCAGCTCGGCGGCCCGCAGGGCGACATCGCGTTCGCGGTGCTGGTCGAGGGCGGGCAGTCCAGCAGCGCCGCGGTCGCCGTCACCGACGCCTTCCTCGGCGCGCTGGGCTAGCCCTTGGGCAGGCCCGGCAGGGCCGACGTGACCGGGGTGCGGCCGGCGGCGGCGCGCCAGGTCACGGCGCGCTCCTCGCCGGCGCCCAGGGAGTCGACGGCGAGCTGCCGCACCCCGGGCTCCTCCGCCGCGTCGAGCAGCGCCACCCAGGCCGCGGAGACGCCGTCCTCGAGCACGACCGCCAGGGCCGCGGCGTCGACCGGCGAGAGCACCGGGAAGGGCAGCTGGTAGCCGGCCTCGGCGGGCACCGGGTCGGCGTCGCGCTCGTCGAGCAGCTCCGCCAGGCGGTCGCGGGCGTCCCGGTGGGCCTGCTCGGCGTCGGCGGCGGGCGTCCGGCCGTCGGCCGGCAGGGCCGCCCCCACGACGCCGTACCCCCACACCGCCGCGTGCTCGGCGGCCACCACCTCGCGCAGCGCGGTGTCCTCCGCGCTCCCGGCGGTCCCGTCCTCAGCCACGTGCGGCCTCCCTCACGCCAGCGCGGCGGCGTGCCCGCGCAGCCCCGCCGCGATCGACCCCAGCAGCGCGGCCCCGGCACCGGAGGCCTCCACGCAGGCGGCCGCGTGCGCGGCGGCCGCGGCGCCCACCTGCTCGCGCAGCCACGCCCGCAGGTCCCCGCCCGCCGGCGGCGCCGGCGGGGCCGAGGACGACGGGGTCGCCCCCGGCGCCGCCGCGCGCAGCCGCTCCAGCTGCTCCTGCGCCTGTCCGGCCAGGTCGGCGACGGTCCCGCCGAACGCGGGGTCCGCGGCGACCGCCGCGTCGTAGGCGGCCACCACCGCCTCCTGGACGGCGACCTGGCCGGCCAGCCGCTCCTGCCGGGCCGCCGTCTCCCGGGCCGCCTCCCCGGAGTCGCCGGAGGTGCAGCCGGCCAGCAGCAGCGCCAGCCCCGCCGTGCCCGCGAGCAGGCGGCGGCGCGGGAACCCGGCGGGGGCGGGGGAGAGGGACATCGCCCGCCATCCTCCCAGGAGCCGCCCGGCCCGCCCGGAGGGCTCCCGGGCGCGTCGGGACCTCCGGGACGTCACCCGCCCGAGCGGCCGGGCCCCGGTGCGCGGTGGAGCGGTAGCCTGACGACTCCCCGGGTACGCCGCGGCCGGTGCCGCGCTGACCCGCGCCACCGGGCGCGGCCCCGGACGGTGCGGTCCGCCGAGCACGAGCTCCGACCGGTTGCAGGAGGGGAGGGAGCCCGTGTCCGCGAGGGGACGGCAGGACCCGGCCGTGGGGTCCCGGCAGGACCCGGCCGTGGGGTCCCGGCAGGACCCGGCCGTGAGGTCACGGCAGGACCCGGCCGCCACACGGCTGGCCGGCTGGATCGAGCCCGTGGTGGGGGCCGCCGGCTACGACCTCGAGGAGCTCGTGGTCACGCCCGCCGGCCGGCGCAGCGTCGTCCGCGTCGTCGTCGACAGGGACGAGGGCGTGTCCCTCGACGACGTCGCCGAGGTCAGCCGGGCGGTGTCGGCGGTCCTCGACGAGAACGACGGCGAGCTCGGCCGTGCCCCCTACGTGCTCGAGGTGACCAGCCCCGGCGTCGACCGGCCGCTCACCGAGCCGCGGCACTGGCGGCGCAACACCGGCCGGCTGGTCACCGTGACCGTCGGCCCGGCCGGGGCGGCCGAGCAGGTGACCGGCCGGGTCACCGCCGTCGACGACGAGGGCGTGACCCTCGCCGTCGAGCCGAAGGCCAAGCCCGGGGCCCGCAAGCGGCCGCCGACGCCGCGGCAGGTGCCCTGGGCCGAGCTGGGCCCCGGCCGGGTGCAGGTCGAGTTCGGCCGCCCGGGCAAGGACGACCTGACCGACGACCTGACGGACGACCCGGCGGACGAGCCGGACGACGTGCTCGACGCGGACGACGACGAGGGCGACGACGACGGAGGAGGACAGTGAACATCGACGTGACCGCCCTCAAGGCGGTCGAGCGGGAGAAGGGCATCCCCGTCGACACGGTCATCGAGGCCCTCGAGACGGCGCTCGTGACCGCGTACCGCCACGCCGACGGCGCGGCCAAGCACGTGCGGGTGCACGTCGACCGCAAGACAGGTGAGGTCGCGGTGCTCGCGCAGGAGCTGGGCCCCGACGGCGAGGTCGTGCGCGAGTGGGACGACACCCCGAGTGACTTCGGCCGCATCGCGGCCAGCACCGCCAAGCAGGTCATCGTCCAGCGGCTGCGCGACGCCGAGCACGAGCAGACCTTCGGCGAGTACGCCGGCAAGGAGGGCGACATCGTCAGCGGCGTCGTCCAGGCGGATGCGCGCCGCAACGCCCAGGGCGCGGTCCTGGTCGACATCGGCAAGGTCGAGGCGGTCCTGCCCGCCGCCGAGCAGGTGCCCGGCGAGAGCTACCCGCACGGCAGCCGGCTGCGCGCCTACGTCGTCTCGGTGTCCCGCACCCACCGCGGCCCGCAGGTGACCGTCTCGCGCACCCACCCGAACCTGGTGCGCAAGCTGTTCGCCCTCGAGGTCCCCGAGATCGCCGACGGCAGCGTGGAGATCGTCGCCGTCGCGCGGGAGGCGGGGCACCGCTCGAAGATCGCCGTCCGCACCTCGGTGCCGGGGCTCAACGCCAAGGGTGCCTGCATCGGCCCGATGGGGCAGCGGGTGCGCAACGTCATGAGCGAGCTGCACGGCGAGAAGATCGACATCGTCGACTGGTCCGACGACCCGGCGACCTTCGTCGCCTCGGCCCTCAGCCCGGCCCGGGTCAGCAGCGCCACGCTGGTCGACCCGAAGGCCAAGGCGGTGCGCGTCGTCGTCCCGGACTTCCAGCTGTCGCTGGCCATCGGCAAGGAGGGGCAGAACGCCCGCCTGGCCGCCCGGCTCACCGGCTGCCGGATCGACATCCGCAGCGACGCCCGGCCCGACGACGCCACCCCCTCGCCCGGGGTGGGGCGCCCGCCGCTGCGCTCGGGCCCGCCGCCGGTCCGGGCCGGCGCCCCGGGCGGGCGGCCGTCCCCCGGTGGGGGCGGGCTGCGGTCCGGTCCGCGGCGTCCGGAACAACGGGGTCCCGCAGCGCGCTAGAGTGACGGGTGGCCGAAACGTCGATCCCGGTGCGCACGTGTGTGGGCTGCCGGGAGCGCGCTCCGGTCACCGACCTGCTGCGTGTCGTCCTCCGGTCCGGGACCCTCGTGCCCGATCCGCGACGGCGGCTCCCCGGCCGGGGCGCCTCCGTGCACCCCACCCCGGAGTGCCTCCACGCAGCGGAGCGACGCCGGGCCTTCTCCCGGGCGCTGCGCCTCCCGCGCGGCGCCGCGGTGGAGGCCGGTCCGCTCCGGGCCCACGTCCTCGGCGCCTCCGCGCCGGGGGACCCGGGCCCGGGACGGGCGACAGCGGACGAACGACAGACCGCACTTCCCACAGACGGACCGGCAACCGGCCGGTCCGCACGTCGAGAGCAGGACGTCGTCGGATGAGTCAGCCGTGAAGTCCCCACGATGACAAGCCAGACCATGTACCACTGACGACGAGGTCGCGCGGGCGAGCCGCCGGCCTCACAAGAGGAGATCCGTGCCAGGCAAAGCCCGCGTCCACGAACTCGCCAAGGAGTTCGGGGTCGACAGCAAGACCGTGCTCGCCAAGCTCAAGGAGCAGGGCGAGTTCGTGAAGTCCGCCTCCTCGACCGTCGAGGCCCCCGTGGCCCGGCGGCTCCGGGAGGCCCTCGGCGCGTCCACCGGCGGCAACGCCGGCGGCGGCAACGGCGGCGGTGCCCCCGCCCGCCCGGCCGCCCCGCGCCCGGCGGCGCCCTCGCCGGCCGCACCGGCCCCCGCGCCGTCGCCCGCCGCGCATGCGCCGCAGCCCCCCGCCGCGCCGTCCGCGCCCGCGCCGTCGGCCGGTCCGACGCCGGGTCCGCGGCCCGGTGCCCCGCGTCCGGGTGCGCCGACGCCCGGCCCGCGTCCGGCCGCGCCCCAGGCCCCGGCGGCCAGTGCGCCGGCGCAGCAGCCGGCCGCGCCCTCGGCTCCGCGTCCGGCCGCGCCGGGTGCCCCGCGCCCGGGTGCGCCCGCGCCGCGTCCGGCCGGCGGCCCCGTCCCCGGTCCCGCGCGTCCGGGTGCCCCGCGCCCGGCGGCTCCCGGCGGGGCCCGTCCCGGCGGTGCCGCGCCCGGCGCCCCGGGTGCCGGTCCGCGTCCGGGCCCGCGCCCCGCTCCGCGGCCGGGCAACAACCCCTTCAGCAGCGCCCCGCGTCCGGGTCCGGCTGCCGGTGGCCCGCGTCCGGGCCCGGCGGCGGGTGGCCCGCGTCCGGGTCCCGGTGCCGGCGGTCCGCGCCCGGCGCCCGGCGCCGGTGGTCCCCGTCCCGGTGGCCCGCGTCCGGGTCCCGGTGCCGGCGGTCCGCGTCCCGCGGCCGGCCCGGGTGGTCCCCGGCCGAACCCGGGCATGATGCCGCCCCGGCCGAACCCGGGCATGATGCCGCCGCGTCCGGCCGGTGCCGGCCGTCCCGGCGGCCCCGGTGGTGCCGGTGGCCGCGGCCGTCCCGGTGGTCCCGGCGGCGGTGGCGGTTTCCGTCCCGGCGGCGGTGGCCCCGGTGCCGGTGCGCCGGCCGGTGGTGGCTTCCGTGGCGGCGGCGGTGGCGGTGGCCGCGGCCGCGGTCGCGGTGGCTCTGGTGCGGGCACCGCGGGTGCCTTCGGGCGTCCGGGTGGCCGCGGTCCGGTCCGCGGGCGCAAGAGCAAGAAGCAGCGGCGCCAGGAGTTCGACCAGATGGCGGCGCCCAACATGGGCGGCGTGAGCCTGCCCCGCGGCAACGGGCAGACCGTCCGGCTGCCCCGCGGCGCCTCGCTGACCGACCTGGCCGAGCGCATCGGCGCCCAGCCCGCCGCGCTGGTGACCGCCCTGTTCCACCTGGGCGAGATGGTCACCGCGACGCAGTCGGTGAACGAGGACACCCTGCAGCTGCTCGGTGCCGAGATCGGCTGGAACATCGAGGTCGTCAGCCCGGAGGACGAGGACCGCGAGCTCCTCGAGACCTTCGACCTGACCTTCGGTGACGAGGGCGACGAGGAGGACTGGGAGACCCGTCCGCCGGTCGTCACGGTCATGGGTCACGTCGACCACGGCAAGACGAAGCTGCTCGACGCCGTCCGCAACACCAACGTGGTGGCGCGGGAGGCCGGCGGCATCACCCAGCACATCGGCGCGTACCAGATCGCCACCGAGCTGGACGGCCAGGAGCGGGCGATCACGTTCATCGACACCCCGGGTCACGAGTCGTTCACCGCGATGCGTGCCCGTGGCGCGAAGGTGACCGACATCGTCGTCCTGGTGGTCGCCGCCGACGACGGCGTCATGCCGCAGACGGTCGAGGCGCTCAACCACGCCCAGGCCGCCGAGGTGCCGATCGTGGTCGCGGTGAACAAGGTGGACAAGGAGGGGGCCAACCCCGCCAAGATCCGCCAGCAGCTCACGGAGTACGGGCTGGTGGCCGAGGAGTACGGCGGCGACACGATGTTCGTCGACGTCTCGGCGGTCACCCGGCAGGGTCTGGACGACCTGCTGGCGGCGATCCTGCTCACCGCGGACGCCGCGCTCGACCTGCGCGCCAACACCGAGATGGACGCCCAGGGCGTCGTCATCGACGCCAAGCTGGACCGTGGCCGCGGCCCCGTCGCCACGGTGCTGGTCCAGCGCGGCACCCTGCGGGTCGGTGACTCGCTGGTCGCCGGTGACGCCTTCGGCCGCGTGCGGTCGCTGCTTGACGAGCACGGCGCCAAGCTCAAGGAGGCCACGCCGGCCCGCCCGGTGCAGGTCGTGGGTCTCACCTCGGTGCCGCGTGCCGGTGACACCTTCCTCGTCGTCGAGGAGGACCGCGTCGCCCGGCAGATCGCCGACCGGCGGCAGGCCCGCATCCGCAACGCGCAGAACGCCTCGATGCGCAAGCGGATCAGCCTGGAGGACCTCGACGCCGCGCTGAAGGAGAACCGCCAGCT
Organism: Geodermatophilus sp. SYSU D00879; assembly: GCF_054050375.1. Taxonomy (NCBI): domain Bacteria; kingdom Bacillati; phylum Actinomycetota; class Actinomycetes; order Geodermatophilales; family Geodermatophilaceae; genus Geodermatophilus; species Geodermatophilus sp. SYSU D00879. Next base: position 14,377 of record NZ_JBJGZF010000002.1, on the reverse strand, counting down.
CAACCTGATCATCAAGGGCGACAACTCGGGCACCGTCGAGGCGCTCGAGGACGCGCTCATGAAGATCGAGGTGAGCGACGACGTCTCGCTGCGGGTCATCCACCGCGGCGTCGGCGCGATCAGCAAGAGCGACATCGACCTGGCGCTGGCCGACGACGTCATCGTCATCGGCTTCAACGTCCGGGCCGAGGGCCAGGCCACCGAGCTCGCCAACCGCGAGGGCGTCGACGTCCGGTACTACTCGGTCCTCTACTCGGCGATCGAGGAGATCGAGGCGGCCCTCAAGGGCATGCTCAAGCCGGAGTTCGAGGAGGTCGAGCTCGGCACGGCGGAGATCCGCGAGGTCTTCCGGGTGCCGCGCATCGGCAACGTCGCCGGCTCGATCGTCCGCAGCGGCACGATCAACCGGAACTCGAAGGCCCGGGTCATCCGCGACGGTGTGGTGATCGCCGACAACCTGACCGTCGAGTCGCTGCGCCGCTTCAAGGACGACGTCACCGAGGTCCGCGAGGGCTACGAGTGCGGTATCGGCCTGGGGTCGTTCAACGACGTCAAGGTCGAGGACGTCATCGAGACCTTCGAGGTCCGCGAGAAGCCGCGCGACTGAGGGAGGACCCCGCTGCCCCCACGCCTCGCACGCTCGGCGCGGGCCCCTGCAGCGGGGGCCGTTCCAGGACGTCACCAGTGGTAGGGAGGCGGTGAGCGTGTTCACCGGCACGCTCACCGCCGACCTGCTGCTGGGCGACGTCCACTCGCTCAAGGGCAAGCGCGCCGTGGTCCGGCCCATCGTGGCCGAGCTGCGGCGCCGCTTCGCCGTGGCCGCGGCCGAGGTGGGCGACGTCGACCTGCACCGCCGCGTGCAGGTCGGCGTCGCCACCGTCGCGGGGGACGCCGGTCAGGTGACCGACGTCCTCGACGCCTGCGAGCGGTTGCTGGCCGAGCGGCCGGAGGTGACGCTGCTGTCGACGCACCGGCAGCTGTTCTCCGACACCGACGCCTGACCCGGCCTGCCCACGCCCGTCCGGGCGCGCCTCCCTGCGCGCCCCCGAGACCCCGGAGGTCCGCCGTGGCCGACCCCGCCCGCGCCCGCAAGCTCGCGGTGCGCATCCGACAGATCGTCTCCGCCGCGATCGAGTCCCAGATCAAGGACCCCCGGCTGGGCATGGTCACCGTGACCGACGCCCGGGTGACCAGCGACCTGCGCGAGGCCACCGTCTTCTACACCGTCTACGGCGACGCCACCGCCGTCGCGGACTCCGCCAAGGCGCTCGCCTCGGCCACCGGGGTGCTGCGCTCGACCGTGGGCCGGCAGACCGGCATCAAGTTCGTGCCGACGCTGGCCTTCGTCGCCGACCACGTGCCCGACACCGCGCGCGAGCTCGACGAGGCCCTCGAGCGGGTCCGGCACGCCGACGCCGAGCTCGCCCGGCTGCGCGAGCACGCCACCTACGCCGGCGAGGCCGACCCCTACCGGCACCCGGAGGAGGGCGACGAGACCTCCGACGTCGACGTCAGCACGTCCCCCGAGCACAGGAGTGCCTCGTGAGCGAGAACGACCCGGACCCGTACCTCCCCGGGGAGGGGCAGGGCCGCTCGGAGCTCGGCGGGCGGGCCGAGCCGAACGCCGGGGACCCCACCGAGGGCGGCCGGGAGGGCCAGATCGGGGAGGTGCCCTCCATCGCGGAGGACGAGCCCGACGACGGCGGCCCGCCGCTGCCCCCCGGGGGCGGGCTGGTGACCGAGGACCGCAACGCGCCCCCGGTGGCCGATCCCGGCCCCGACGCCTGACCGGTGACCGCACCGACCGCCGGGGTGCCCCTGCGCACCCCGGCCGCCGTGCTGGCCGCGGCCACCGAGACGGGCGCCACCGTGGTGCTCAGCGGGCACGTACAGCCCGACGCCGACGCGCTGGGCAGCACCCTGGCCCTCGCCGAGGGGCTGCGCCGCCGCGGCGCCCGGGTGACCGCCACGTTCCCCGGCCGCCCCGTGCTGCCCGACTCGCTCGGCTGGCTGCCCGGCGCCGGGCACCTGGTGCCCTCCACCGCCGTCCCCGCGTCCCCGGACGTCTTCGTCAGCCTCGACGCCGCCTCGCCCGCCCGCCTGGGTGAGCTGGCCGCGGTGCTCGGCGACGCCGGCACCTCGGTCGTCGTCGACCACCACGCGAGCAACCCCGGCTTCGGCGACGTGCGGCTGGTGGACCCGGCCGCCCCCGCGACCGTCGTCCTCGTCGCCGGCCTGCTCGACGAGCTCGGCGTCGCCCTCGACGCCGAGCTGGCCACGCTGCTCTACGCCGGCCTGACCGCCGACACCGGCTCCTTCCGCTTCAGCAGCACCCGGCCGGACACCCACGCGCTGGCCGCCCGGCTGCTGGCCACCGGCATCGACCACGCCGCCATCAGCCAGCGGCTGTTCGACACCGCCCCGTTCGGCTGGCTGCGGCTGCTGTCGGCGGTGACCGGGCGCGCGGTGCTCGAGCCCGGCGTCGGCGCCGGCCTGGTGTGGACCTGGTCGACCACCGCGGAGGCCGCCGAGCACGGCCTGCCCGGCGAGCAGCTCGAGGCGCTGGTCGACGTCGTCCGGTCGACCGCCGAGGCCGACGTCGCCTGCGTGCTCAAGGGCCAGGACGACGGCTCGTGGGCGGTGTCGCTGCGCTCCCGCGGCGGCACCGACGTCGCCCGGGTCGCGATGGCGCTGGGCGGCGGCGGGCACCGGGCCGCGGCCGGCTTCACCTCGTACCTGGACCGCGAGGCGACGGTGGCGGCGATCCGGGCGCAGGTGTCGGCCGCGACGACGGCGCGGTGACCGGGCGGGCGCCGTCCGTCCTGGGGCTGGCCGTCCCGGCGCTGGTCGTGCTGGCCGCCGAGCCGCTGTACCTGCTGGTCGACACCGCGGTCGTCGGCAACCTGGGCACCGTCCCCCTGGGCGGGCTCGCCGTCGGCGGCGGGCTGCTGGCCTGGGCCGCCGCGCTGCTGAACTTCCTCGCCTACGGCACCACCGCGCGGGCCGCCCGCCGGGCCGGGGCGGGGGACCGCGCCGGCGCCGTCGCCGAGGGCGTGCAGGCCACCTGGCTGGCGCTGCTGCTCGGCGCCGCCGTCGTCCTGCTGTTCCAGGTGCTGGCCGGGCCGCTGACCCGCGCGCTGGCCGGTGGGCCGGGCGCGGTGGCCGCGGCGGGGGAGCAGTGGCTGCGCATCGCCGGCTGCGGCGCCCCGCTGCTGCTGGTGTCCCTGGCCGGCAACGGCTGGCTGCGCGGCGTGCAGGACCTGCGCCGCCCGGTGCGCTTCGTGCTCGCCGGCAGCCTGCTGAGCCTGGTGCTGTGCCCGCTGCTGGTGCACCCGGCCGGTCTCGGCCTGCCCGGGTCCGCGGTGGCCAACCTCGCCGGCCAGTCGCTGACGGCGGCGCTGTTCGTGCGGGCGCTGCTGCGCGAGGGCGCCGACTGGCGGTTCCGGCCGGCCGCCGTCCGCGCGCAGCTGGTGCTCGGCCGCGACCTGCTGCTGCGCGCCACCGTCCTGCAGCTGGCCTTCCTGGTCGCCGCCGGGGTCGCCGCGCGCGCCGGCCAGGCGCAGCTCGGCGCCCACCAGATCGCGCTGCAGCTGTTCCTGTTCCTCGCGCTGGTCCTCGACGCCTACGCCATCGCCGCGCAGACGCTGGTCGGTCACGCGCTCGGCGCGGGCCGGCCCGACGAGGCCCGGGCCACCGCCCGCCGGGTGACCCTGTGGGGCCTGGGCACCGGCGTGCTGGTCGCCGTCGCGCTGCTGGCCGGCCGCGACCTGCTCGTGCCGCTGTTCACCGGCGACCCCGCCGTCCGCGAGCAGGCGGAGCTGGTCTGGTGGTTCCTCGCCGGGTTCCAGCCGCTGGCCGGGGTGGTCTTCGCCCTCGACGGCGTGCTCATGGGCGCGGGCGACGTCGCCTACCTGCGCACGGTCACCGTCGGCGCTGCACTGGTCGGCTTCCTGCCGCTGTCGCTGTTGTCGGGGCCGCTGGGCTGGGGTCTGGCCGGCGTGTGGACCGGCCTGACGGCGTTCATCGCGCTGCGGCTGGTCGCGGTGCTCGCCCGGGTGGCGGGGGACAGGTGGCTGCAGGCACCTGCCACGGTGGGGGCATGAGCCGCCGCCGCGCCGCCGACGCCGACGTGACCCCGGGGATCCTGCTGGTCGACAAGCCCGGCGGGATGACCTCGCACGACGTCGTCGCCCGGGCCCGGCGGGTGCTGTCGGTCCGCCGGGTCGGGCACGCCGGCACCCTCGACCCGATGGCCACCGGCCTGCTCGTGCTCGGCGTCGGGGCGGCGACCCGGCTGCTCGGCCACCTCGGCGGCTCGGACAAGGTCTACGACGCCACGATCCGCCTCGGGCAGACCACCGTCACCGACGACCGCGAGGGCGAGGTCCTCACCACCACCCCCGCCGGGCACCTCGACGACGACGCGGTCCGTGCGGCGCTGGCCGCCCAGACCGGCCCGCTGCTGCAGGTGCCCTCCTCGGTGAGCGCGGTGAAGGTCGGCGGCCGCCGCTCCTACGACCGCGTCCGGGCCGGCGAGGAGGTCGTGCTCGAGCCCCGCCCGGTCACCGTGCACCGCATCGACGTGCACCGCGTCGACCGGACCGGGCCCGGCCTGGTCGACGTCGAGGTGACCGTGGTCTGCTCCGCGGGGACCTACGTCCGGGCGATCGCCCGAGACGCCGGTGCCGCGCTCGGGGTCGGCGGGCACCTCACCGCGCTGCGCCGCACCGCCTCCGGCCCGTTCACCACCGCCCAGGCCGCGCCCGTCGAGGAGGCCGCGGCGGCGCTCGCCGCCGGGGGCGGGCCGGGGACGCTGACCCTCCCCGAGGCCGCGACGGCGATCTACCCCGAGCGGCGGCTCACCGACGACGAGGCGCGCGCCCTCGGGTACGGCCAGCGGGTCCCGGCGACCGGGCGGCCCGGGCTGACCGCCGCCGTCGACCCCGCGGGGCGGCTGGTCGCGCTGGTCGAGGACGCCGGGTCCACCGCCCGGGTCGCCGTCGGATTCCCGCCGTCCTAGCCCCGGGCGGCCTTGCCGATCAGCGAGTCGTCGAGGTGGTCGAGCAGGTCGGCGGGGTCGTCGTAGACCTCGTCGGCACCGGCCTCGAGCAGCTCGGCGCGGGAGATGCCGCCGCAGGTCAGCGCGATGCACGGCAGCCCGGCGTCGCGCGCGGACCGCACGTCCCAGACGGTGTCCCCGACGACGACGGTGCGCGAGGCGTCCAGGCTGTGCTGGTCGACGGCGGTCTGCAGCAGGTCCGGCGCCGGCTTCGCCGACTCGACGTCGGCCGAGGAGGTGGCCCCGTCGACGACGTCCTCGCCGCCGATCGCCGGCACCATCCACTCCAGGTCCGAGTCCTTGCCGCTGGTGGCCAGCACCACCGCCAGGTCCCGCTCCCGGCACGCAGTCAGCAGCTCGTCGACGCGCGGGAAGGGGGTCACCAGCTCGCGCAGCGGCTCGTAGCGGCGGGTCTTGGCGTCGGACACCTCGGACGCGTCGTCGGCGTCGTCGCCGAGGAGGTGGGTGACCAGCTCCTCGCTGGCGATGCCGATCGCCCGGTGGCAGTCGGCCATCGACACCTCGGGGTGCCCGGTGTCGCGGAAGGCCTGCCACCAGGCGAGGACCTGCAGGTAGTTGGTGTCCAGCAGGGTGCCGTCGACGTCGAGGAGCACGCCGGGCCGTGGAGCCGGGGTCATCGGGCCATCCTCGCCCGGCCCGCGGGACGCCGCAGGGGATTGACGGTCCCCCCGGGCGGGAAGGGGCCTGCCATGAGCGTCGTCAAGATCAACGCCATCACCGTGCCGCCGCACATGCAGGAGCGCTTCGAGGAGCGCTTCCGCGGCCGCGCCGGCGCCGTGGAGAAGACCCCCGGCTTCGAGTGGTTCGAGCTGCTGCGCCCGCTGGAAGGCACCGACCAGTACCTCGTCTACACCCGGTGGGAGAGCGAGGAGGCCTACCGCTCCTGGGAGGACGGACAGGACTTCGCCCGCGCCCACGAGGGCGGCGGGGACGAGCTGGCCCCGGCGGCCAGCGACTCCCACCACCTGTGGTCCTACGAGGTCATCGAGAGCTCGGCGCCGGACCGGCCCTGACCCGCGCGGGCGACGGCGGCGGTCGGCTCCCGGCCGCCGCCGGGCCCGGGGCTACTGTGAGCGGAGGGGCGGGCCCGACGCCGCCCCGGCCGCAGACGGAGCACGCGCAGGTGGGAGCCATGACCGACACGCTCGCCGACAGCAGGACCACGCCCCGGGTCTTCACCGAGGGCGTCCCGGTGACCGTGGAGGACGTCTCCCGCCGCCCGGCCGCCGAGCGCCAGGAGGTGCTGGCCGACCCCGGCTTCGGCCGGCACTTCACCGACTCGATGTTCGTGGCCCGGTACACGGCCGGCCGCGGCTGGCACGACGCCCGCCTGACGCAGTACGCGCCGCTGCAGGTCGACCCGGCCACCGCCGCGCTGCACTACGCGCAGTCGATCTTCGAGGGGCTCAAGGCCTACGCCCAGCCCGACGGCAGCGTGGCGACCTTCCGGCCCGAGGCCAACGCCGCCCGCTTCGCCCGCAGCGCCCGCCGGCTGGCGATGCCGCCGGTGCCCGAGGATGCCTTCCTCGCCGCCGTCGACGCGCTCGTCGACGCCGACCGCGACTGGGTGCCCACCGGCCCCGACCAGACGCTCTACCTCCGGCCCTACCAGCTGGCCACCGAGCCGTTCCTCGGCGTGCGGCCGGCCAACGAGTACCTGTTCCTCGTCATCGCCAGCCCCGCCGGCGCGTACTTCCCGCGCGGCGTGCACCCGGTGAGCGTCTACCTGTCCGAGGACTACATCCGGGCCGCGCCCGGCGGCACCGGCGACGTCAAGTGCGCCGGCAACTACGCCGCCAGCCTGCTGGCCCAGGAGCAGGCCATCGCCGCCGGGTGCGACCAGGTGGTCTGGCTCGACGCGGTCGAGAAGCGCTACGTCGAGGAGATGGGCGGGATGAACCTGTTCTTCGTCCTCGGCTCCGGCGACGACGCCGAGCTGGTCACCCCCGAGCTCACCGGCACGCTGCTGCCCGGCATCACCCGCGACTCGCTGATCTCCGTGGCCCGCGAGCGGGGCATGCGGGTCACCGAGCGGAAGTTCAGCGTCGACGAGTGGCGCTCCGGCGTCGCCGACGGCATGGTCACCGAGACCTTCGCCTGCGGCACCGCCGCGGTCATCACCCCGGTCGGCGAGGTGAAGGCGCGCACCGGCGACTTCACCGTCGGCGACGGGACGCCGGGGCCGGTCACCATGGGCCTGCGCGAGCACCTGCTCGACATCCAGCACGGCCGGGTGCCCGACACCCACGGCTGGCTGCACCGGGTCGCCTGAGCGACCCGGCGGCGACACGGGGGAGCGGGCGGGTGCGGCACTGGCGCGGGCTGGCCGACGTCCCGGCCGACCTCGGCCGGACGGTGGTCACCGTCGGCATGTACGACGGCGTCCACCGCGGCCACCAGCAGCTGATCGGCACCGCCGTCGCCCGCGCGCGGGCGCTGCACCGGCCGTGCGTGCTGGTCACCTTCGACCCGCACCCGACCGAGGTCGTGCGGCCCGGCTCGCACCCGGCGATCCTCACCTCGCTGCACCGCAAGGCCGAGCTGGTCGCCGGGCTCGGGGTCGACGCGATGTGCGTCATCCCGTTCACGCCCGAGTTCAGCCGGCTGACCCCCGAGGAGTTCGCCCACGGCGTGCTCGTCGAGGACCTGCACGCCTCGGCGGTCGTCGTCGGCGAGAACTTCACCTACGGGCACCGGGCCGCCGGCAACGTCGGCACGCTGACCCAGGAGGGCCGCCGGTTCGGCTTCGCCGTCGAGGGGATCCCGCTGGCCGGCGACGCCTCCGCCGACGGCGAGGTGACGATCTCCTCGACCTACATCCGCGCCTGCGTCGCCGCCGGCGACATGGACAGCGCGGCGCGGGCGCTGGGCCGCCCGCACCGGGTCGACGGCGTCGTCGTCCGCGGCGACCGCCGCGGCCGGGAGCTGGGCTACCCGACGGCGAACGTCGAGTGCCCGCCCTACACCGCGATCCCCGCCGACGGCGTCTACGCCGGGTCCCTGGTCACCCGCGACCCCGCCGGGCGCACCCTCGACAGCCGGCCCGCCGCCGTCTCGGTGGGCACCAACCCCACCTTCCAGGGCTCCCGGCGCACCGTGGAGGCCTACGTCCTCGACTTCGCCGGCGACCTCTACGGCGAGCACGTCGGCGTCGAGTTCGTCTCCCGGCTGCGCCCGATGACCACCTTCGCCGGGGTCGACGAGCTCGTGACGGCCATGGCCGACGACGTCGTCCGCACCCGCGCCGTCCTGGGACTGCCCCCCGCCGGGTGATCACCGCGCCGGGCCCCCGCCGGCGCGCTGGTAATGTGCTTGACGCCGTGTATGCACGGCTTCGTGTGCACCCCTGCCCCCGTGAACCAGACCGGGGGCCACACCCGACCTGGCCAGGAGGCCCGCCCATGGCGCTCGACAGCGCGACGAAGCAGCAGATCATGACCGAGTACGCGACGGTCGAGAAGGACACGGGCTCGCCCGAGGTCCAGGTCGCGATGCTCACCCGCCGGATCAGCGACCTGACCGAGCACCTCAAGCAGCACAAGCACGACCACCACAGCCGGCGCGGCCTGCTGCTGCTGGTCGGCCGCCGTCGCCGGCTGCTGAACTACCTGGCGAAGACGGACATCAACCGCTACCGCTCGCTCATCGAGCGGCTCGGTCTGCGCCGCTGACCCCAGAGGGGACCGTCCCGCCCGGGACGGTCCCCTCTCTCGTGGGGCGCCCGCCCCACGGGACCCACGGCGCCCCGCCCGCGCACCCCGACGCTGGTCGGTCCTCGGTGGTGGCCCCCGGGAATGCCCCTCCACGGGAGGGGGAACGACCCCCGTGGGCTTCGATCGAAGACCGGTCATCCCGGAGCAGTCCGGCGCAGGACGCCACGAAGAGGACGTCGCCGCATGCGACGTAGGAAGAGGACGACGTGTCCGCACCCACCACCCAGGGCAGCATCGCTGCCGAGTACGACCCCGAGGACGGGGTCACCACCGCCACCGCGGTCATCGACAACGGCAGCCACGGCAGCCGCAGCATCACCTTCGAGACCGGGCGGCTGGCCAAGCAGGCCGCCGGCTCGGTCGTCGTCAGCACGGGCGACACCATGCTGCTGTCGGCCACCACGGCCAGCCGGCAGCCCAAGGAGCACTTCGACTTCTTCCCGCTGACGGTCGACGTCGAGGAGCGGATGTACGCCGCCGGGCGCATCCCCGGCTCGTTCTTCCGCCGCGAGGGCCGCCCCAGCGAGGACGCGATCCTCACCTGCCGCCTGATCGACCGCCCGCTGCGCCCGACCTTCGCCAAGGGCCTGCGCAACGAGGTCCAGGTCGTCATCACCGTGCTGTCGCTGGACCCGGCACACCTCTACGACGTGCTCGCCATCAACGGCGCGTCGGCGTCCACCCAGCTGTCGGGCCTGCCGTTCTCCGGCCCGGTCGGCGGCACCCGCGTCGCGCTGGTGGGCGGCCAGTGGATCGGCTTCCCCACGCACGCCGAGCTCGAGGACGCCGTCTTCGACATGGTCGTGGCCGGCCGCCTGCTGCCCGACGGCGACGTCGCGATCATGATGGTCGAGGCCGAGGCCACCGAGAAGACGATCGAGCTGGTCCGCGGCGGCGCCACCGCGCCGACCGAGGAGGTCGTCGCCCAGGGCCTCGAGGCGGCCAAGCCCTTCATCAAGGCGCTGTGCGAGGCGCAGACCGCGCTGGCCGAGAAGGCCGCCAAGCCGGTCGCGGAGTTCCCGCGCTTCCTGGACTACCAGGACGACGTCTACGCCGCCGTGGAGTCCGCCGCCCTCGAGCGGCTGACCGAGGCGCAGGCCATCGCCGGCAAGCAGGAGCGCAACGACGCCACCGACGCGCTCAAGGACGAGGTCGCCGCCTCGCTGGCCGAGCAGTTCGCCGGCCGCGAGAAGGAGGTGTCGGCCGCCTTCCGCGCCGTCACCAAGAAGGTCGTCCGGCAGCGCATCCTGCGCGACAAGGTCCGCATCGACGGCCGCGGCGTCACCGACATCCGGCCGCTGTCGGCCGAGGTCGAGGTCGTCCCGCGGGTGCACGGCTCGGCGCTGTTCGAGCGCGGCGAGACCCAGATCCTGGGCGTCACCACGCTGAACATGCTCCGCATGGAGCAGCAGCTCGACACGCTCTCGCCCGAGACGCGCAAGCGCTACATGCACAACTACAACTTCCCGCCGTACTCCACCGGCGAGACCGGCCGCGTGGGCTCGCCCAAGCGCCGCGAGATCGGCCACGGCGCGCTCGCCGAGCGCGCCCTGCTGCCGGTGCTGCCCGACCGCGAGGAGTTCCCCTACGCGATCCGGCAGGTGTCCGAGGCGCTGGGGTCCAACGGCTCGACGTCGATGGGCTCGGTGTGCGCCTCGACCCTGTCGCTGCTCAACGCCGGTGTGCCGCTGCGCGCCCCGGTCGCCGGCATCGCCATGGGCCTGGTCTCCGACGAGGTCGACGGCAAGACCGAGTACGTCGCGCTGACCGACATCCTCGGCGCCGAGGACGCCTTCGGTGACATGGACTTCAAGGTCGCCGGCACCAAGGACTTCGTCACGGCCCTGCAGCTGGACACCAAGCTCGACGGCATCCCGTCCGACGTGCTCGCCCAGGCGCTGACCCAGGCCCGCGCCGCCCGCCTGCACATCCTCGACGTGATGAACGAGGCCATCGACGGCCCCGACGAGATGAGCCCCTACGCCCCGCGCGTGACCACGGTGCGCATCCCGGTCGACAAGATCGGCGCGGTCATCGGCCCCAAGGGCCAGATGATCAACTCGATCCAGGACGAGACCGGCGCCGAGATCACCATCGAGGACGACGGCACCATCTACGTCGGCGCCTCCGACGGCCCCTCGGCCCAGGCCGCGGTCGACCGCATCAACGCGATCGCCAACCCGCAGATGCCGAAGGTCGGGGAGCGCTTCCTCGGCACCGTCGTCAAGACGACGCCGTTCGGCGCCTTCGTCTCGCTGCTGCCGGGCAAGGACGGCCTGGTGCACATCAGCAAGCTGGGCGGCGGCAAGCGCATCGGCAAGGTCGAGGACGTCGTGAACGTCGGCGACAAGCTGCAGGTCGAGATCACCGACATCGACGCCCGCGGCAAGATCAGCCTGGTCCCGGTGGCCGCCGAGGGCGAGGGTGCCGCCGCCGGCGACGGCGCGGCCCCGGCCGACGCCCCCGCTCCCGCGGAGGCCTGACACGGTCGCCGAACCGACGACGACCGGGGCCGGGCCGGGCGTGGGGTCCACCGACCTCACGTCCGCCCCGGCCCCGGTCGGTGTCACCCGCGTCATCGACGTCGACGAGGTCGGCGGCCGGGTCGAGCGCACGGTGCTGCCCGGCGGGCTGCGCGTGCTCACCGAGACGATGCCCGGCGTCCACTCGGCCACCCTCGGCATCTGGGTGGGCGTCGGCTCCCGGGACGAGACCGACCGGGTCGCCGGCGCCTCGCACTTCCTCGAGCACCTGCTGTTCAAGGGCACCCGCAGCCGCAGCGCCCTGGAGATCGCGACGGCGATGGACGCCGTCGGCGGTGAGATGAACGCCTTCACCGCCAAGGAGCACACCTGCTACTACGCCAACGTGCTCGCCAGCGACCTCCCGCTGGCGGTCACGCTGCTCGGCGACCTGGTGACCGAGGCGCTCAACACCGCCGAGGACCTGGAGTCCGAGCGGACGGTGGTGCTCGAGGAGATCGCCATGCGCGACGACGAGCCCTCCGACCTGGTGCACGACCTGTTCGCCGAGACCCTGTTCGGCGGCACCCCGCTGGGCCGCTCGGTGCTCGGCACCGTCGAGTCGATCGAGGGGCTGACCCGCGACGACGTCGACGGCTGGTACCGCTCGCGCTACACCGTCCCCTCGATGGTGGTCACCGCCGCCGGCCGGGTGGACCACCAGCAGGTGGTCGACCTGGTGACGGCGGTCTTCGGCGACCGGCTGTCCGGCCCGGCGTCCCCGGCGCCGCTGCGCCGCGGCGAGGAGCTCGTCCCCGGCCGCCCCGCCCGGCCCGCGGGGCTGGTCAACCGCAAGACGGAGCAGACCCACCTGCTGCTGGGCAGCCTCGCCCTCAGCCGCTTCGACGAGCGGCGCTACGCCGCCGCGGTCCTGGAGACGGCGGTCGGCGGCGGGATGAGCTCCCGGCTGTTCCAGGAGATCCGGGAGAAGCGCGGGCTGGTCTACAGCGTCGGGTCGGCGCTGACCTCCTACGCCGGCACCGGGGCGTTCTCGGTCTACGCCGGGTGCGCCAAGAAGCGCGTGCCCGAGGTGCTGCGCCTGGTGCGCGAGGAGCTGGCCCGGGTGGCCGCCGAGGGGCTCACCGCCGAGGAGGTGGCCCGCGGCCGCGGGCAGCTGCGCGGCGGGACGGTCCTCGGCCTCGAGGACACCGGTTCGCGGATGAGCCGACTGGGCAAGAGCGAGCTGTCGCACGGGGAGTACGTGCCGGTGCGCGAGGTGCTCGACCGGATCGCCGCCGTCGACGAGGAGCAGGTGCGCGCGGTCGCCGCGGACCTGCTGGGCCGGGAGACCTGCCTCGCCGTCGTCGGCCCCTACCGGGAGTCCGACCTCGACCGGCTCTGACCCCGCCCAGCCCGACGACCGGAGACCGATGACCGCCCCGAGCCCCACCTCGGCGTTCCGCGTGCACGGGGCGCTGTCCCGCGGCGCCTTCTCGGTGACGGTGCTCGTCTCCCTCGCCGTGCTGTTCGCGCCGGCCTCCGACGTGCCGGCCGCCCCGCCGGGCGTGGACAAGCTCGTCCACCTCGTCCTGTTCCTCGCGCTGGCGCTGGCCGGACGGTGGGCGGGGGCGTGCCGGGGGCCCCTGGCGGTGCTGCTGCTCGTCTACGGCGCGGTCAGCGAGGTGATCCAGGCGGTCTCGCCCGTGGAGCGCTCGGGCTCGGTCCTCGACTGGCTCGCCGATGCCGCCGGTGTCGGGCTCGGCCTGCTGCTGTGGGCAGTGGGGGAGCGCCGGACCGCCGGGGTTACCCGTGCCGGGGCCGTCTTGCATCGGGACGGGCCGCCGGGAAGCCTGACCCGGTGACCACGAGCACCCCCACACCCGACCAGCAGGCGACCGGCGCGACCACGGGCGAGCCGCCCCGGATCTCGGTCGGTGTCCTCGGCGCCCGGGGCCGGATGGGCACCGAGGTGGTGAAAGCGGTCAACGCCGCCGACGACCTCGAGCTCGTCGCGATGGTCGACGAGGGGGACTGGCTGTTCAACGTCGCCGACGCCGGCGCGCAGGTGGTCGTGGACTTCACCCGCCCGGACGTCGTCATGGACAACATCCGGTTCTGCATCGACCAGAACATCCACTGCGTCGTCGGGACGACGGGCTTCGACGAGGAGAAGCTGGCCACGGTCGCCGAGTGGCTGCAGCCCAAGCCCGAGGTGGGCGTGGTCATCGCCCCCAACTTCGGCATCGGCGCCGTGCTGCTCATGCGCTTCGCCCAGGAGGCGGCGCGCTTCTTCTCCTCCACGGAGATCGTCGAGCTGCACCACCCGAACAAGGTGGACGCCCCGTCGGGCACCGCCGTCCGCACCGCGCGCCTCGTGGCCGCCGCCCGCCGGGCGGCCGGGCTGCCGGCGTCGCCGGACGCGACCACCGACGCGCTCCCCGGCGCCCGCGGTGCCGACGTCGAGGGGATCCCCGTGCACGCCGTGCGGCTCACCGGCCTGGTCGCGCACCAGGAGGTCCTCATGGGGGCGGCGGGGGAGACGCTGACGCTGCGGCACGACTCCTTCGACCGCGCGTCCTTCATGCCCGGTGTGCTGCTCGCCGTCCGCGAGATCGGCCGCCGGCCGGGGCTGACCGTGGGGATCGAGTCCTTCCTCGGCCTCTGATCGGTCCCGTGACGGGTGTGACCGAGACCCCGTGTGCACGGCCCTCAGATGTCGTGTACTGTTCTCTTCGCGCCGGACGGAGCCCGCGAGGGCCACGGAGGAGCACCCGAGAGGTGCAGGACTCCGGAGCCGGCGTAGAGTAGGACAAGCTGCCACCGAGGAAGCCCGAGAGGGTCGAGTTGGTGTGCGTCCGCTCCTTGAGAACTCAACAGCGTGCCGAAAGTCAGTGCCAAGTAACAAACCCCCGTCCGCGTCTTCGGGCGCGGGGGGATTCCTTTGGTTGATGACATCGAGAGTGCTAGCTCTCGGTTCTCGGCCAGCGATTGAATGCATCTACGGAGAGTTTGATCCTGGCTCAGGACGAACGCTGGCGGCGTGCTTAACACATGCAAGTCGAACGCTGAACCCCGCTTGCGGGGGGATGAGTGGCGAACGGGTGAGTAACACGTGGGCAACC